>JBKJZO010000103.1:0-4149 GCA_046715235.1 Mycobacteriales bacterium | reverse complement strand
GCTGTGCGACGGCGGCGCCGGCTCCGGGCCGGCCACGTCGAGGATCGCCTGCTGGGTACGGGCCGCGACCCAGGCCGCGTGCCGCTCCCACAGCTGCAGCAGCTGAACCCGTTCCCCGGCGTCGAGTCGCGCGGCGTCGTACCCCTCCAGGATCGCGAGCGTGTCCGCGGACGGCTCCTCGTCCAACAACTCGGCCAACCGCTCCGCTGCCGGGCGCCCTGCGACCAGCCGCAGATGCTCCACGTCGAGCGGTCGCCGGCGGACGGCGGGACGCACCCGGGCGGCAACCCCGGGCCACGACTCCAGCAACTCGAACATGTGTTCGACACTACAACGACCCTCCGACAGAACCTCCTGGTGCTACTCACCTTGTGGACAAGCACGCCTGCGAGCTCCGCGGGTATGCGGTGACTGTGCCGGGAACCGAGTGGCTCGCCGCTCGTGACGGCCGGTAGCCTGCGCCCATGGGCGACTCACCTGACATGAGCAAAATCGACATGAAACCGCGCAGCCGCGACGTCACCGACGGCGACGAAAGGGCTCCTGCCCGCGCAATGCTGCGCGCCGTCGGCATGACCGACGACGACTGGGACAAGCCGCAGGTCGCCGTCGCGTCGTCATGGAACGAAGTGACCCCCTGCAACCTGCCCCTGGCGCGTCTCGCGCAGCACTCCAAGGCGGGTGTACGCCGGGCGGGTGGCTTCCCGCTGGAGTTCACGACGATCGCGGTGTCCGACGGAATCTCCATGGGCACCGAAGGCATGCGCGCATCGCTCGTCTCGCGTGAGGTCATCGCCGACTCGGTCGAGCTCGTCGTGCACGCCGAGCGCCTGGACGCGATGGTCCTGCTCGCCGGCTGTGACAAGAGCCTGCCGGGAATGCTCATGGCGGCCGCGCGCATCGACCTGCCCGCTGTCTTCCTGTACGGCGGCTCGATCCTCCCGGGGCACGTCGACGGGGAGCAGGTCACCATCCAGGACGTCTTCGAAGCCGTCGGCGCCTGCGCGCTGGGCAAGATCACCCGCGAGAGGCTCGGCGAGATCGAACGCGCGGCCTGTCCCGGTGAGGGGTCCTGCGGCGGCATGTTCACCGCCAACACCATGGCGAGCGCTGCCGAGGCACTGGGCATGGCGATGCCCGGCTCGTCGTCAGCCCCCGCCGTCGACGACCGGCGCAACTACTACGCCGAGGACTCCGGCGAAGCGGTCGTCGAACTTCTGCGCAAGGGCATCACCGCGCGGCAGATCCTCACCAAGCCAGCATTCGAAAACGCCATCTCAGTCGTCATGGCGCTCGGCGGCTCGACGAACGCCGTACTGCACCTGCTAGCCATCGCGCACGAGGCGGAAGTCGATCTCAGTCTTGACGACTTCGACCGCATCGGGCGCAAGGTTCCCCACATCGGCGACCTCAAGCCGTTCGGCAAATACGTGATGAACGACGTCGACAAGATCGGCGGTGTCCCTGTCGTCATGCGTGCGCTGCTCGATGCCGGACTCATGGACGGCGACGCCCTCACAGTCACCGGAAAGACGATGGGCGAAAACCTCGCCGATCTCGAGCCGGCTGACACCGACGGCGCCGTCGTACACGACCTCGGGTCACCAATCCACGCGACCGGTGGTCTCGCCATTTTGCGCGGCACCCTCGCCCCTGAAGGCGCCGTCGTGAAGACAGCCGGCATGGACTCCCTGGTCTTCGAAGGCACAGCTCGCGTCTTCGACGGCGAGACCGCCGCGATGGAAGCCGTGACGAGCGGTCACATCAATCCCGGCGACGTCATCGTCATCCGGTGGGAGGGACCCAGGGGCGGGCCGGGCATGCGCGAGATGCTCGCCGTGACCGCCGCGGTCAAGGGCGCGGGCCGCGGCTCCGACGTCGCGCTCATCACCGACGGCCGATTCTCGGGCGCGACGTTCGGCCTCTGCGTCGGGCACGTGGCGCCCGAAGCCGCTGACTGCGGTCCCATCGCGCTCGTCGCGGAGGGCGACACGATCCTGCTCGACGTACCCAACCGCCGCCTCGACCTCATCGGGGTCAGTGACGAGGAGCTCGAACGCCGGCGCGCGGCCTGGGTGCCGCGCCCGCCGCTCTACACCCGCGGCGCCCTCGCGAAGTACGCCAAGCTCGTCGGCTCGGCCGCCCAAGGCGCCGTCTGCGACTAGCCCAGCTGCTGGCGGCGGTACAGCAGGTAGACGTTTCCGCGACGATCGATGCCGATGCCGTTCAACCTGTCGTACGCCGAGCGCGTGCGACGCGTCGGCCTTGACGTCGTCGCGCCATCGGGACCGTAGGTGCGCCACGCGGTCCAGATGCCCTGCTCGTTGGTGCTGAAGCCGACGTGGTTCCAGCCGACAAGCACCTCGGTCTTCGATCGCGCGTACAGCATCGGTGCAGCATCGCTGGTGCGTGCTCCGGGGATCTCGGCCAAGCCACCGACATTGGCCGCATTCGAGCCGGTCAGCAGTACGGCGGGTCCCCACGGCGTGTTGTCGTAGCCGTAGTCGCCGACGTCAATTCGTTGAGCCGCGATAGTGATGCGGCCTCCGAAGCTCGCAACACTCGTCGGGACGATCGCGCGGTCCTTGTCGTCGACGCTGTACCGCGTGGACAGCGGACCGAAGTTCGCAACTCGGGCCGACTTCTTTGCGACGCGGACCCGATAACCGCCCTGCCCGTCCGGCTCGCCAATGACGAGCACTAGCTCGCCGGTGACCGGGTCCGCGGCGACAAGTGTCGTTCCGAACAGATGGATGTCGGACACTTTCCGAATTCGCCACGTGCCACCGGCGTTGGTCGCGTGGAAGACCGCATCGACCCTGGGCAGATCCGGCGCGAGGTGCCGCTCGTAGCCGGTGAACACGACGTGTACGGCGCCGCGCCGGTCGATCACAGGGCCGCGAACCCGGGTGGCCCCCCAAGGGCGGCCGGATGGCTGTGGCGGCACGGTGAGGCAGCCGACGGTCCGCCAACCGCCGCGAGCGACCCGGATATGCACGCACTGCTCGTTCGCGGCCGCGATGACGCCGTCGGCTGTGCGCGACGCTGCCACGGCTAGCCGGTAGAGACCTCTGGGCAACGTGTCGGTCGTCCAGGCAGCTCCGGGGCGCAGGACCGCGTGGCCGCGACCCTGGAAGCTCTGCTGACCAGTGAACGCGTGGACCGTGCCGCCGGGTTCGAGCGCGAACGACGGTGCGTCGTTGGCGGACGACCTGGGGATTGCGGATGTCCTCCATAGACCCTTCGCCGTCGCATTGTCGCGGAGGTAGGTGCCATTGATCGTGGCCGCGAGCGTGTTCGGAGTCGTCCACGAACTGGTGTTGCCCTCTGCGATCTTCACCGGTCGATGGCGCGCTTCTTATAGCAGTATGTGGCGCGTCGGTTCGCGCCGCTGTGTCGTAAGCCGATCCCCTTGCGGTGATCGCCTGCGGTTGGCGCAACGGCATCGGGCTGTGTCGCAAAACCCTTCGTTCTGCGGAGCGGGCTACCTCCCTGGCCGGCCTGGCGGGGTCGCTGTGCGTCGAGGTCCGGTGACCTCGATGAGGGCGGTCGTTGCTGCGGCGGTGGCGGGGCTGGGCTGGGAGGCATGTCGGCTGGGCTGGTGAGGCTGACGCGTCGGGGGGTGTGTCGGCGGAGCCCGATGGTGGTGACCTGAGGGTCGCGAGCGGCCTCGAGGGCGAGTGCGGGGAGCAGCGCACCCGTCACCCACGTCGACGGCGGGAAGCGCATCGAGAAACCGTTGGTGCTGGCGAAGGTGGCGACGATGTCGATTCCGGCGGCCAGGACACGCAGACCTTCCCGGATGAGCGTGCCGTCCGCCGACCCGACGCAGCCCGACGAGGTATTCGACGCGCTCGCGGACGAACGACCCTCACCACTGTCGGCGATCTCCTCGACGGCTCACCCGAGGAAGCCCTCGCCCGGCTCCGGCAGCCCGCCGCCGGCGGCGAGTGACGCGGGTGTCGTCCCCAGCTGCGGCAGGCGACGAGCGCGCCTAGCCCACCCGTCCCGCCCGTGCACCGGCCAGCGTCACGCGACGTCTGTGCAGCCGGTGCACGGCCTCGTTCGGTGCCGCTCTCGCTAGAGTCGCGCAGCCGGCCAGTAGTAGTCGTAGGTCACAGCGCGATCGACGCCTGTCCAGCTGTTGAC
>JBKJZO010000102.1:0-5408 GCA_046715235.1 Mycobacteriales bacterium | reverse complement strand
ACGTCGCACGTGACGACACGGGCGGGCAGCACCGCGACCGTTCGGGCGGAAGCCTCTGGTTTCCGCATCGTCGCAACGACCTGCCCAACTTGCGGGAAACTGCGCATCAGCATCGACGGGTACGCCGTCGCCACCGTCGACACCTACAGCGCAACGGTCCAGCGTCGGCGAGTTGTCTACACCAGCGAGCGAGAGAAGTGGATCCAGCCGAGAACGCTAACCATCGAGGCGGTAAGGGTCGGATCCCGCCGGGCAGTGATCCTGGACGCGATCGGCACTCTGTTCTGAGGGCTCAACCGGTCGAATACGCAGTGGTGCCAGTAGAACCGGCATTGTTGCAGCGGATGCACATCCGCTCCCCTGGTCGATCCACCATTGTCAGTAGACAGACGCGATGCGCTCTGGGTTGGTGCCGCACAGCGGAACACTCGGTACGGCCGTCACAGCCGTGACATAGGAGACATGCGCCACCACTCGGCGCTAGGGTCGAGGGGACGCTCCGAATCATCGATCGTCTACGGGGGACTGGCGGCAAGCGTGGACTCCAACGGAACTGATCCTGCGAACGACATCGTCGCCGACGGCGATGATCGAACCGATCCACTGACAGCGGCAGCGGACGCCGGCACCGTCGCCGCCGCCGAAGCCACGACCGCCGCTAACTCGGCCGCCGAGACGACGCTGGCAGCCCGCGAGGCGGCGCAGGCGTCCCAGCAGGTGGCTGCGCAGGCGAGGGTCGCGACCGCGACCGCGGTGGCCGCCGCCGCCTCCTCAATGGCGAAGCTGGCCGCGGAGACCGCCGCGGCCGTAGCTGATCAAGCGGCTACGCAGGCGGAGTCGGTCGCGACGTCAGCGGCGGCCGCTCGGGAGACGGTCGCCGCGCGGCTTCCAGATGACGCCGATGAGCATGCCGCCCGCCGGGCAGCTGCCGCGGTCGCGGCCAGCGTCGCTGCGGACGTGGTGGCCCGGGCGACCGCCACAGCGGACGCGGCCGCGTTGGTCGCGGACGCGGTGACAACCGCTGCGGATGCGGCGTTCCGCGCGGCGAGTTCGGCAGCAACATCGGTCGAGGTGGCCGCGAACACGGCAGCCGCGTCCGCGCACATGGTGTCCAAGTTGAGCGCCGCCACCCAGGCGGCCTCCGATGTGGTCGTCGTGTCCACCGCGCGGTTCGCTGACCTGGGTCCGCTGCTTCGGGCGGCGGCAGCCCTGCACCGCGTTCAGCTGGCCCGCAACCCGCCGCTGGTCGAGGACCTAAAAGCGGCGCTGGCGCGATCAGAGTTGCGCCTGTACTACCAACCGATCTACGACATGGCCACGGGCATTCTCGTGGCAGTCGAGGCGTTGCTGCGCTGGCAGCACCCCACTCGTGGGCTGCTTCCCCCGACCGACTTCCTCTACGTCGCCGAGAGCCACCCCGACCTGGTGAACCCCGTGGGGGACTGGGTGCTGGCCACGGCCGTTGAACAGGCACAGACCTGGCGAGCGGACCACGGCGTTCATGTCCCCAGAATTTGGGTGAACGTGTCTTGCGACCAGCTCGGTCAGGGTCGCCTGCGCGGTGAGGTCGAGAGGTTGCTGTCAGAGGCCGACCTCAGTCCTGCCGCCATAGGCTTGGAGGTCACCGAACGCCAACTCATCGCGACCTCCGGTGACGCATCGTCGGACCTCGCAGGGCTGCGGGAGCTTGGCATCCCGCTGGCGCTCGACGACTTCGGCACCGGTTACGCCTCACTCGACTACCTGCGCCGGTTCACCTTCGACGAGATCAAGATCGACCGATCGTTCGTTTCGGGCCTCGGCCGCGACAGGACCGACACCGCAGTTGTCTCGTCGATCATCGAACTCGGCCGGTCTCTGGGCCTGACCGTGGTCGCGGAAGGAGTCGAAACTCAAGACCAGTACGACCACTTGCAGCGGCTCGGCTGCGCGAGGTGCCAGGGCTACCTACTGCAGCGCCCGGCGACGCCAGCGATAATCAGCGGCCTGTTGCAAGCACGGCTGGGCGCACCCTGATATTGCAGCCGATCCGAAACCCGCACCACAGTGATCAGAGACCTTCAGCGTCGAGCGTTCGTTTAGCCTCGGCGGCGGCGGCGGGATCCATCTGGCCGATCTTGGACAACGTGTCGACCTGTTGATCGAAGGCCTTGCGCTTCATCTTCCCGGTGCGGACCGCGTTCATCCACAGAGGCAACCCGGCCGCCGCGCCGGCCCAGGTCTTCTCCGTCATCCCCGGGACCATCTCGGTGTAGGCCTTCGCGTTCGCTCTGCTCTCCACCGCCGCGGCGCGTTGGACAGCTGCTTTCCGATCTGGCGAATCGAGGAACGTCTTCCAGTCGATCTTGAAGTCGAGTGGGTCGCGGCCGGTGAGCAGGATGGGGAGCTCGACGCCCACCGGCAGCTGGTAACCCTGCCGTCCGGTGGCTTTGGCAGGGACGGCGACGCGTTGGGTGACCGCGAACGGTGCGTGATCCGGTCGCCGCACCTCGAGGGTCAGATCGTGCGGGATGGTGCCGAGGTAACGAGTTGAGCAAGCAAGCCAGCCAGGCCGCACCCGACTCCCCCAGCCTCGAGTGCCTGCTCCCTCTCCCCCAGCTACTCGCACCATTCGAATACGCAGCGGTGCCAGGCACTACTCACACCACTCTGATGACAAGAACGGCTTCGCCGTCGAGTCTGAACGCAGCCCGCGGTGCATAGCCCCATCAGGCGTTCGACGGCCGGGAGTCGGTTCGGAGTTGGGAGCGAGATGACGTGCAACCTCCACGCGGTCAGCTTTGACGCGAGCGACCCGCTTCGTCTCGCGCGATTCTGGGCCGGCTTGCTGGGTTGGAAGTTGGCCGACGACGACGGTGACATCGAACTCTTGCCGAGCGATGGCACCGAGTACCGGATCTGTTTCGGTTCGACCCGCGAGCAGAAGACCGGCCCGAACCAGATGCACTTCGATCTGACGAGCACGACCCTCGAGGACCAGCAGCAGACGGTGGCCAGGGCGCTCGAACTCGGCGCTCAGCACATCGACATCGGTCAACGCCCGGAGGAACGCCATGTGGTGCTCGCCGACCCCGAACGCAATGAGTTCTGCATCATCGAGCCGGGCAACAACTTCCTTGCGGACACGGGGTTCATCGGCGCGATCAATTGCGACGGTTCACAGGAGGTCGGGTACTTCTGGAGCGCGGCGCTGGGCTGGCCATTGGTCTGGGACCAGGACCAGGAGACCGCGATCCAGTCGCCGCGCGGCGGTTCGAAGATGTCGTGGGGCGGTCCACCAGTGAACCCGAAGACCGGCAAGAACCGGCTGCATCTCGACATCGCTCCCCCTGCTGACGCCGATCAGCAAGCGGAGGTCGACCGTCTCGTCTCCCTCGGGGCGACTCGAATCGACATCGGCCAGGGCGAGGTCAGCTGGGTCGTGATGGCCGATCCCGATGGCAATGAGTTCTGTGTGTTGACCCCCCGATAGCATCAGGACGTATCGCGTCCCGACGCCCGTCCCTCCTGGCACGTGCCTGGTCGGCAACGCGCCCTCATTCACGAACGGAGCTGGCCGTAGCGACAGGTCTGTCCCCATCCCCTTGTTTTTCGGCCAAGACACCCAGAGCTTGCCCCCGGAGCCGAGCCGCACCTTCAACTTTGGGAAGGCCTCGTCGAGTCTCGCTTGCGTCGTGGCGAAGAGACGCGCACGCCCATCTTCTGCGAGACCCGCTTCGACATCGCACTCCTCACGAGCGTGTGAATACTCGCCGGCGTTGGCCGCTCCCCTGCAGGCTAATCCGGTACGCGCTTCATCAACGCCTTCATTCGCCGCCGGGCAAGTGGAGTTTCAGAGCCGCGATGGCAGCGCGCGCGTGCTCCGGCTCCGCACCTTCGGCGATCGCTGCTAGTGCCGCTCGCCAGGCTGCCGCGAGCACCCGGCCGAGAAGCGGCGCCGCCGGGACGGCGCTCGCGCTGAGCATCTCAGCCAGCCGGTCGTGTTCCGTGCCGACGGGCGGATCTCCCAGGATCCGGAGGAAGCCCTCGCGTACGGCGAAGTCCAGCCCGATCAGCAACGCGGACGTTACTGCTGCCGAGCGGTCCGACTCCGGCCGCGATGCCGCGATTGCTCCTTCCATACGGTCCAGCAGGCGCCGTTCGACGTCCTCTCGGACAAAGGCGTACAGGCCGAGCTTGCTGCCGAAGTGGTGGTAGAGAGCGCCCGTGGTGACCGCCGCCGCCGCTGCCAGCTCAGCGACCGTAACCTCGTCGAAAGGGCGCGCGCCGAACTCCTTCACCGCGGCCAGGGCGAGCCTGCCCTTCGGTGAAGTCGAGATCGGGATCCACTGGCGCACGGGACCATAATGCGATTATGCTGATGCGAAATCCAGTTACGCCGCGGGAAGGATGCACATGAAGCTCGAGTTTCTGTTCACTCCGACCTCTGACCTGAAGGCTTCGCTCGCCCTCTACCGCGACAGCCTCGGCTTCAAGGAGATATGGCGCGAAGGCGACGCGACCATTGCGCTGGCGATGCCCGGCACCGACGTGCAGCTCATGCTCGACGCCAACGACCCCAACGCCCCGGTCGGGCCGCTGTTCGTCGTCGAAAGCGTTGAGGCGTTCCACGCCGCCCGCCCGGACGCGCTCGCAGTGCTCGAAGCGCCCTCGGAAATCCCCGGCGGCTTCCTGGCCACCTACAAGGACCCAGGCGGGGCGACCATCTACGTCATGGACCAGTCGACAGATCAGAACGGTATGTAAGAGCGACGGATGCCCGGTCAGGAACCGGCGCATCAAGCTTCGGTCTACCGCCGCACGGGACAGCTCGCCGAGCTCGAGGTTCGTGTCTCCGGCCCACGCACGGTAGTGCGGCTATTTGGAATGCTCGGTGGGTGCAGCCGTCGACGCGCTAGCAGTGCGCGCGCCTGTCCCCGCCCGCGCGCGCCTTTCAGGTGGAGCGCCGAACTAAAGTTGCGCACCAGTGCGATCGACGCTATGTGAATGGGGTTACGGGAGCACACGCTCTGGCGGGGCATCGTCGAGGACGCTCGGTGGTATCCGTCGCCACACAACTCCCAACCCATCAAGCTCAGCCCGCTGACTGAGACCACTGCAGAGTTCTTCTACGACCTCGATCGCGGCCTGCCGGCGGAGTCATACGGCATCCCTTTCGGCCACGTGTGTGTCGGCGTGTTCCTCGAATCGCTGTCCGTCGTCGCCGCCGCGCACGGCTACCGCGTCGTCGAGCGGCTCGTCTACGACGACTTCGACTTCGGTTCAGGTGACCGCCTGCACAGTCTCGGCCTGCTTGAGCTGGAGTCCTTTGGCGAGGGCGGTGCACCTGCTGGTGCCGCTGAACGCTTAGAGACGTTCCGTCGGCGCCGAACGTCCCGTCGACCGTACGACGCGACACTCGTTAACGC
>JBKJZO010000101.1:0-12313 GCA_046715235.1 Mycobacteriales bacterium | reverse complement strand
GCTCTACAGAGTGGCGCGCGAGCAGCTCGGCAACCCTCTTCGGGCCAGCATCCGAATAGCCTTCGCCATTCGGCGTCTGGGCACGCAACGTTCCAGGCGGTGTCGGGCCGCCCGAGCAGCCTCGGCGATCATGTGACACGCATCCGTTTCCTGCCGCGCGCGCTCCTGCATTTCGGTCAATCGCCTAGCGCTCAGGAGAGCCGATTGGACCGCTCACGAGGCCCGCAACTCCGCCTGCGATAACAGTCCCCAGTCGGTCACGACGAAGCTCCGAAGATCAGCGATGCGACCCGCTCTGCGGCTTCGCGCTGGATGGTGGGTAATGCGTGCGAGTAGATGTCGAGCGTGATGGCGATCTTCGAGTGTCCGAAATGCTCGGAGACGATCTTCGGGTGCACGCCGTCGCCGAGCGCGAGCGTCGCCCAGGTGTGCCGTGGGTCGTGCAGCCGGATGGCGGGCAGCTGCGGTTGGAGCGCGGCGCGGTTGTACGCGGTGAGCGTTCGGTGAACGTCCGAGCGAACCGGTCGGGGTGCAGGACGTCGCCGAGTTCGCTGCTAAACACGTAGCCGCCGTCTCGGTAGCCGGCGCCCAGTAGAAGTCGCTCGTGCGCCTGCCGCACCTTGAGAGACCGCAGGACCGAAACGGTTGTGGGGTCGAAGTCGATGGCGCGCGGTTTCCGGCTCTTCGGCTTTCCGATCACTGTCGGTTTGCGCGCAGGGCGGCCTTGCCTTGTCCGCGGGGTTCCGCACGATCAACTCCGCCTCAACTGCGTCCGAAAGCGCGCGGTGCAGCTCCGAGCCGGAGCGAACCATGCCCGCTGACCTGTCCAACCGATCCTGCCTCGCGCGCTGGGCGACGTTCGCCCCGACTCCGCGCAACCCGCACCAGCGCTACTGCAGCCCACCCGTGCCGAGTCGAGGACTGCGCCGACGCGAACGCGACGACACCGCCCGCCTCGACGAACGCGCGGAGGCCGCTCTACGAGCCATCCGCGAAGACCCCGCATACGACGGCGGACCTGTCTCGACGCAATTACTCAACGAGCTGAAGAGGACCCGCATGGACCCTGACTGACCCACTACGCTTCTCCGCGCCCAGGGTGAGGAAATTCGCAGAGCAACACTGGGGATTGTCGGTGAACGTCATCAGGTGGCAACCATGCCTAGTCGTGGTCTTGGCACTCCTCGGCCGTCTCGGTGACGAGCCTCGGCGAGGCCGGGAGTACGTGCGTGGCGGACCTGATCGCGCTCACCGCTGGACCCCAAGCGTCCTGTCAGCGTGATGTTGATGTGCCGACGCGGAAGGAGCGGTGATGGAAAGGGCCCTGAACCAGATCAGCGCGACAGCAACGATCGTGGGATCGATCCTCTTCCTCACCGCAGCGTTTCTCCCGATCTCCTCCCGCGTGTTCCCCCAGCCTTCTCCGGCGAAGAAGCTGGAGAGCATCAACGCTGATCCGGGTCAGTGGTTTGCCGCGCAGGTCCTGTTTGCTCTGGGCGCGGTAGTTACGGTGATCGGGATTGCTCTGTATGCCTACTACGTTCGCCGTCACTCCTTCGCAGGGCTCATCTGGGCCAGCGTGGTGTTGCTGGCTGTTGGCGCGATGCCGTGGTTGTGGCAGTTGTACGCGCGGACTGTGGATCCCGCCTGGTTTGCGGAGGGCCGCTACCCGATGTGGCCGTACCTCGTGTACTTCTTCGTGACAGAGGTGGGCTTGGCGGTCTTCGGCGTGGCGCTTCTGTCCGCGCCGCTCCCAACCTGGGTCGGATGGGTCGTCATCGTCAGCATGCTCCTGTTCGCGATCCTCACTCTCATCTTCCGGGACATGGTTCCGCTGGCCTTCTACGTCGTCACGCTGTTTGCGGGAGTGATGTTCTTCCGATAGCGGCTGGCGAGGCACAGCGGAAAACTGCCGGCCCCCACGTCCTGGTCAGACGCGTCCACCGCTGGGTGGCCCGTCGAAGCACGAGCGGCTGACGGCGACGGTGTGGTCTGGGGTCGAGGGGATCCGCTAAACAGTCGAGAACCCCTGAACCCGCAAACAGCTCCGACAGATCCCGATCGGAGCCGTCCGCATGGCCTGACCGCGGCGAGGCAGACGGCGTGTCGACGCCGGCTGAAAACTGTGCGCCCTGCACCTGAGACTTCAAGCGGTCAGCGCAACGGTGGCGCGCGAATCGACCTCGTGCGAGTCGCCATCCGAGGGGCCGCCGAGGTCGATGGCCGCGTTCTGCGACGGCTGCAAGGAGAGTTGTTCCGGCGTCGCCAGCGACAGGTTGCTCTTCTTCGGAAAGTACTGGCGCAGCGGCCCGTGGTGTTCTCGTTGCTGCCTGGCTGCCAGGGGCTCTACGCGTCGCAGAAGACACCGGCACGCCGGTGGCGGCGCTGAACTCGGCGTTCCTGGTCATCTCGATGCCGCGGTCCCACGTCAACGACCCGCGCATCGACGCAGGTAGCCCATGGAAGGCAGCTGTCAGCGCCGCGATGGTTGAGCTTTCTTGGCGTCCGTCAGCGCCAGCACGAGCAGGTAGCGGCTGTGCCGCTCGACCAGGGATCGAGCACCTCGATCGGGCGCTCGTGGATAGGCACCATGTTCGTGATCCGTCCGGCCCGCGCAGCCACGCTCCGCTCCTCGAGTGACAGCCGCAACGCCGGGCGCGGCCGGGTCACCCGTGGACCGCACCCCGCCGGACTGCGCGAGCCAGTAGTGCCCAGCGAGCGGGAGATGCCCGCCGCGGCGGCTGCGGCCTGCTTCAGCGTCGCCCCGGGACGGGCTCGCGAGGAAGAACTTGACTCGCACCTCAGCCGGCCTCGGCTTCCGTCCCATTCTCGAGCTCCAAGCTCGCTCAGGAGGTCAGCATCGCTGTGATCTTGCGATGACCCGCTGAAACCGCCGACGCGAGGCGCCCAGGATTCAACCGGCGTTGACAGCCGGCGCTCGCGTGGTCGAGTGCGGTGTGCTCGACAGAGCCCTAAGCCTGTGTTTCGGGTGTTGCTCGCAGCGTTGGCGCCGCAGGTCAACGGGTTGTGTGAACAACCCACCACCCAAAGGGAGGGACCCACCAACTCTCACAGCTGAAGATTCGTCGAGTATGCGCTGCGTTGGGTGCAGTGGCCCTCGCTGTCGCAATGGTGGGAACGGCGGCCGCACCCGCGTCGGCAGCCAAGTACAAGAACCGCGGCACGACCGTAGTCGGACCCGGCAACAGCGGGATGACCTAGACCGAGATCCAGATCGCGCAGTGCGACAGCGCCAATGACACCGGCGAGGAGCTTGGGCCGATCACCAGCCGCGGCGGCGGCACCCCTCCGGGCGCAGTAGCATCTGCTTGCGAGTGCGACCCCAGTAGCACCAAGACCGGGTCGCTCTCATGCGGTGCGAAGCCGCTCGCTGATGGGCGTCTTCGGCGCGGAACCCGGCCACTCGACGGTGCCGCCCTGACGGTTCGAGTGGCCAGATCCCACCACTCACCGGTCCTTCAACACCTCGCGGGCGACGACGGCCATCCCCACGGTGGTGAGGCTCCAGGCGACGAAGTCCACCTGCGGGCTGCCGAGGATCACGGTGGCGACGAAGTGCAGCGGCTGGGATACCGCGATCGCCCATCCTGCCCAGACCGGGATTCGGCCGGACCGCAGCAGCGCCAGTCCGAGCAGCATCCTCAAGAGCTACATCAGCCGCGAGCACCGCACACTTCAAGCCACCGCCAACGCTTGACAACCATAGAAGCGTCCAGGGGGAGATAAACGCACATAGCCTGTCTAGCGCCCCTGGATCAGGGCTGCGAAGCGGTGGACCAGGGGGCTGTGCGCCCGGTGGCCGGGCCGTGCTGCATGAGTGATCTTCGCTGCGCAAAACCCAGTGTGATGCAACGATCGGCGGTGTGGACGCCGAACCGATGCATCAACTGCCCGCGACGGTGACCCTCTCGGTCAAGGTCACACGCAGCGTTGCGTTCCCGGCCCAGGACGTGGTCGCCTTCATGACCCGGCCCGACGTCGTGTCGTATTGGCTGGGCTATGAGGCTGTGCTGCCTGACACGCCGCCGAGCGAGGTCGTCCTTCCCGACGCCGGACGCGCCGACGGAAGAATCAGCTACGACTACCGGTCCGGTGTCCTTGTCGAGCGAGGCTGGCACGGCGGGACCTTCCGTCTCGTCGTCAGCTGGGCGAACGCTGACGACCCGATGGCGGCTGACGACCCGACGGCGCAGGTCACCGTTCGTGTGACACCTGCGCCGGGGGGCACGAGTCGGGTTCGCATCTCCGAGTCGTGGACGGGCCCTGCGGGGTCGGAGTATCCGCGGCTGCGGCTTTGGGAGGGCTGCCTGAATCGTCTCGAACGCATCCTCCGGGAGGCGCTGCACCGCCGGGACCGGATCCGGCAAGCGGTTGTCGTGGTCCACGGGATCGGGGAGCAGCGACCGGGGCAGACGCTGAGGGGTTTCGTGGAGGGGGTCTTCCCGCAGGAGTTGGGGGCCACCGGATTCACCAAACCGGACTACGTCTCACCGCTGTTCGAGATGCGCACCGTGAGCGTGCCAGGAGACTGGTCACGTTCGCGCCCGACCACTGATGTCTACGAGCTCTATTGGGCCCACCTCATCCGCGACACGACGCTCCCGCAGGTGTACTCCTGGCTTGGGCGCCTTCTCATCTCGCGCGGCCGTGTCGTGCCCCGGGTGCTACGGCCGCACGTCTGGGCGCTCCGGGTGCTTATAACCATTGTCATGGTGGCGGCCGCCGCCCTCGTCGCGACAGGCACTTGGAAGGTTTGGTCTGCTGCCTTCACCGCCGGAGTGCTGGCGCTCGTACCCACCCTGTTCTGGGGCCTGTGGCGGATTGTGCGCAATCGGTTCGTCCTTGGCTTCATTGGCGACGCGGCCCGATACCTCGAACCCACTTCGGACAACGTTGCGCGGCGGCAGGAGATCCGGCAGGCCGGCGCCGACTTGCTCGAGGCGCTCCACGCCGGCGGTCGATACCAACGGATCGTTGTTTTCGGCCACAGCCTCGGCAGCGTCATCGCGTACGACATCCTGGCCAATAGCTGGGCACGGATGTCGCGGCGCCGCGAGGAGGACGACGGCCCGGCGACTCTGCGCGGTCGGGCGTTGCTCGACCTCGAGGATCTGCTCAACCCACGCCCCGGCCCAGCCCACGACCCACCCGGGGCCGAACGCATTCAGGAAATGCAGCACGCGGCCTGGGCGGAACACCGCGACAACGGGTTCAGCTGGCTGGTGACCGACTTCGTCACCGCCGGCTCCCCGCTCACCCACGCCCGGTGGCTGCTCAACCTCGATCGTGTCACCACGTTCGACGCCCTCGTTGAGGAGCGGACGCTGCCGACTTCGCCCCCACAGACCGAGGCCCAGCCGACCGGGACCCCAGGACGACTACGGAGCGCCTTCACGTTCACCCACGCGTACCCGAACGAGGACCGGCTCGGGTCACGATCGGTGCCTCACCCCAACCACGCGGCCGTCTTTGCCCTGACCCGCTGGACCAACCTCTACTTCCCATGGCGCGGCGGGTTTTCAGGCGACCCAATTGGTGGGCCGCTGCGCGATACGTTCGGCAAGTGGATCGTGGACATCCCGCTCGAACCGTCACCGCGCGGCGTCGCCCACAACCTGTATCTGCGACCCACGTCCGCGACCCATGTGGAGAGCCTGCGCAAGGCATTGCAACTCCAGGTCGCAGCGACGCCCAACTCACTGATACCCGAGCTGGTCAACCCTGCGTCCATCGGTGCGGATTCGTGAGGGTCGCCGGCGCTGCCTCTCGCCGCAGAGGGCGAACCAGAAGAGCCTTGACTCGACGCTACCGGCGACCACGATCAGACTACCGCTCCGGCTTGCGCGGCACGACGAGTCCCGATTCTTACGCCGTGACCACAGCCTGCGTCCGGTCGCGCGCAGCCCGAGCTTGCTCAGGACGCGACTCACGTGGCGGGCCTCGTACGCGGTTCGTTGGCTCTTCGGTTTCGCGACGCCTGAACTTCGACGCATGAACTTCCCGGTGATCCAGGGCGGAGCTGGACCTGGAGATGGCGTAGTTCGCCAGCACCGACGATGCCGGCGCCTTTGGCCAACCTTGGAGTTCGCTGTGAATACCGGCCCGGACGGTCACCGGGCGACATGCGAAGGTAGATTTCGGGGATGCCACCGGTTGCGCCCACAACGGCGGTCGGACGCCGCCAGCGGCGGACCGCACCGACCGGCCTTCGCCGCGCCGCTGGCGATCGCGCCGCAGGTGGCTCGTTGTCGCAGCCGTGCTGGTCGCCCTGGTCGCCCTGGTCACGCTGACGTTGTGGCGGCTGCGCGATGGGGGCGCACCACCACTGACCTCGGCGGACGTCGACAAGGCGGTTCAGCGCGGCCTCGAGCAGGCTCAGGCCGAGCAGCGGGCGACGCCGCCGGACGCTACGACGGCGTACCGCAGCGGGCCGGCGCGTATGGCTACCTGCTCAAGGGCGCCGAGCAGGAGGAGACCGCGCTGCGGTCCGGGCCATCGCGGCGGGCGAGGTGATCTTCGGTCCGGGCATCGCCGTTACGGGTGCTGCACCAGCTGACCTCTCCCCCGGCCGAGCCAACCCCGATTACCTTCCCGGACCTCACTGCGCGAGAGCTCGAGATCCTCGACCTGCTGGCCGCGGCGACGCCGACCGTCGTCATCGCTCGACGACTCGACGTGACGCCGAAGACGATCAGCAACCACGTCTCCAACATCCTCACCAAGCTCCAGGTCACCGACCGCACCCAGGCCGCGATGATCGCGCGCGAGGCGGGGTTGGGGCGGGCCGCAACTGTCGACTCGAACGGCCACAACAACTGACGACTCAACGGGGTCAGACTGTCCCGCTCCAGGACCTCGGTGAAGCACAGGTGCTCGATGCCGACCGGTCGTCCGCCCGGGCCCCGTCCCAGGTGCGCGACGCGACCACGGTCGGGAAGTCGCGTCCGGCGCGGCGAGTACAAGGGCGCCGACGGGGCATGGCGAGTCATCGAGCTGGGCGACGGACAGGTGAGCGACCTGCCCACCACCACTGATCCAGGCACGTTCATCGCCGCGGTGATTTCGCCAACCGGATAGCAGTGCTCCTGAGGTGTGCCGAAACGAGCCCTTAGCCTGTGCCGGGAGTCCTGATCGCGCTGCTGAAGCCGCAGGTCAGGGTGTTACCTGAACAACCCACCACCACCACGGAACAGGGTTGTTCACCCAACCAAGTGGGTCGGGTTCACACAACCCGTTGCAAGGGGTCGCCGGTGGCGACCCTTCTCCTTGCCCGGCATCTGTGGGGTTGCGAGCGGGTCTGCTGGCCGGCTCGACCGGCCGCGTGGCGTCAGCAGCAGCCGGTCAGGGCCGCGCGTCCGGGGTGGTGGTTCGGGGTCGCTTGTCGCCGGCTTTCCGGGCACATCGAGCCTGCCATCCGATTGGCGACCCACTCCGCTTGCCTGGATCAGCGGCGGCCGCGATCGTTGGTGGCAGCTGCGGCGTTTGTCCAGGTGAGCGAGTAGCGCCACAGGACGTGACGGCGGTATCGGACACCGGGCAAGACCTGGGCCGCCAGCAGGCGCGCTTCGGAATAGGTCTGGGGAGGCGGCCACACCGTGGGCGACGGGTGCTCCCAGTAAGTCCTTGTCAGCTTGTGCAAGCGGGTTGCGACAGCGCCAGCCAGTTCGACCGGGAGGTCGCGGGGAAGCTGCCTTCGCGCGCAGCCGACGACGACCAGCGTCCCGGACGGTCGCAAGAGTTCGCGCATGCGGCCGAGCGCCGCTGCGGCCTCCATGTGATGAAGCGCCGCGACCGACACGACGGCGTCGTACGACGCGGGCTCGAGCGGGTGGGTCAGGAAGTCGCCGTGCACGTAGTCGATGTCTTCCGCGCCGTCATGCTGTCGCGCGAGCTCGACGCTGGCCGGGTCGAGGTCGATGGCGGTGACCCGTGGCACGACCTTTCGCAGCTTACGGGCGAGCGTGCCCTCGCCGCAGCCGACGTCGAGGACCCGCTGCGCGCCGGTGGGCAACGCCCTGAAGATCACGCGGTGGTAGTAGATGTTGTGGTTCCAGCGCTCGGCTCCCGTCACCACCGACGCATCTTTCCATCGCTGCCGGCCCTCCGCAGGCCTTCGGTCTATTCACGGCGTCGTCGGCATGCTCGTCCTGATCCGTTCGGCACCGCGCTGCTTGACGACGCCGGGAGGGACGGACTCCGCCCGGCCCTCATTGTCATAGCCGTCGGGTTGCACTTCCTGCCCTTCGCAGCGGCGTTCCACACCCCCATGTTCACGGTCCTCGGGTCGATCATGGCGGTGCTCCGCGCAGCGGGGCTGGGGCTCGGCTGGGTGTGGGACGATCGCGCCGCGGCGACGGCAGCCGTGATGGCCGGCGTCGTCATGCTCTGCGCGTCTTCGGGCCCTCGATGTCGACAACTGGGCCGTCCTGGCAGAGCGAGCGACCTTTAGGATGACGTATGCCCAGCGGATCGCCGTGTGACCGAGTTGCTTGAACTCCCGGATGATCGAGAGGGCGTGCTGCCGAACCAGTACCTAGAGGCAGCGATCGCGGATGGGGTCATTCATGCCGGCGGGTTCCGCATCCCACGTGAGAATGTTCAGCCGGCGAGCTTAGATCTGCGGCTAGGCGAGACCGCCTTTCGGATCCAGTGCAGCTTCCTGCCGGCGAACGACACGGTGGAACGGCGGGTCAAGGACTTCGTCATCGACGAGATCGACCTGCACCGAGAAGGCGCGGTCTTGGAGACCAACCGGCCGTACCTCATCCCGCTGAAAGAGCAGCTTGCTCTGCCTCCTAACGTCCGCGGCAAGGCAAACCCAAAGAGCTCCACTGGCCGCGCGGATGTGTTCACGCGGGTCATCACTGACAACAGCTCGAGGTTCGATGAGATCGCGGCTGGCTACCGGGGTGCTCTCTACCTGGAGGTCGTGCCACTGTCGTTTCCGGTACGGGTTCGCGAGGATCTATCGCTTAACCAGCTGAGGCTAGCGGTGGGTCGATCGGAGCTCACCGATCCGGAGGTGCGGAAGTACCACGAGGCAGATCCCATCCTGTTTGTGCACGGCCGCCCGCTGCCCGCGAGTGAACTGGCGTTGGCGAACGGCTTGTTCCTGGGGCTGAACTTGCGCGGGGACCAGACGGGCCGCGTTGGCTACCGAGCTCGTGAGAGCGCTCCACTGCTGGACATGACGAAGACCGGGCTTGCGGATCCGGAGCCGTATTGGGAGTCGGTTCGACGCGAGGACGGCGATCGGATCATCTTGAGCCCGCGAAAGTTCTACTTACTGATGTCTCACGAAGCGGTCTCCGTGCCGCCGACGCTTGCCGCAGAAATGACCGCCTACGACCCAACGAGCGGCGAGTTGCGAACGCACTACGCCGGCTTCTTTGACCCCGGGTTTGGCTACGACCCGGACGGATTGTTGAAGGGCTCCACCGCAGCGCTTGAGGTGCGGGCTCACGACGTGCCCTTCATGGTTGAGGACCAGCAGCGCGTGTGCAAGTTGACGTTCGAGCGGATGTTGGAGGCGCCCTCGGTGCTATATGGGCAAGACATCGGATCGAACTACCAGGCTCAGACTGAGACGTTGGGAAAACACTTCCGTCGCCCCCTCCCGCCGGTCGAACGGGAGTCTGACGCAACGGTAGCGGCTGGTAGGTCGGTCGGGCTCGGGGACCAGCTCGACCTCCTGGAGGCCGAAGATTGACGCCCAGCAATCCTGCTCAACGGTCGCGACCCCTTCGCCGACGCACCGTCGCCCACCGGTTCGGCGTGTCCTGTCTACGCGACAGAAAACGGCGCGGCCGGCTCACCGCGCGCGCCGTAGGCAAACACGGTGAATCACCCTTGCGGGGTGAGCACAGCCATCGGGATCACGCGGTCGCACCTCTTCTGGTAGCCCGCGAAATAGGGTGCGACGGCGACGAGCCGCTGCCAGAGCTCGTCGCGCTGGTCCGCGTCGGGGATGCGGACTGAGACGGCCGTCCGCGTCTCGCCCACCTCGACCGTCGCCCGGTCGGTTGCCCGCAGGTTGCGGAACCACTGGGGCTCCGTGTGGCTGCCGCCGGCAGATCCGGTGACGACCCAGCTGTCGCCGTCCTTCAGGTATACAAGGGGCGTCGTGTGCGGAGTCCCGCTTCGACGGCCGGGAGAAGTTACGAGCAGCACAGGCATGCCCGCGATGCGGCCGCCCTTGCGGCCCTTGGACGCGCGAAAGCGCCGCACGTGTAGCCAGCTCGCCGTCCGGAACAAGGCCTTGACGATCGGATTCACGGTTCAACCCTGTCCACGGTGACCCGCGCCCAACCGCACAGGAGGGGAAAGCCGTCCGTTCCGGTTGAGACGGGACGCCGGGCGGTAACCACACAGCGTGGAGAGAACGCCGAGCCACTCGCTCGTTGCTGCGCTGACGGCGTTGCGCGCTGCCGTCAGCGGCGTCGGCTTCGGTCTGTCGACCGACGGCGCCGAGCAGGCCCGGCGTACACAGCGGGACCTCGTCGACCAGATCGACGACTACCTGTTGCCGCGACTGCGCCAACTCGACGCGCCTTTGCTGATGGTGGTCGGCGGGTCGACCGGCGCGGGCAAGTCAACGATCGTCAACTCGCTCGTGGGTTCCCCGGTCAGCGCGACCGGAGTCATCCGACCCACGACCCGATCACCGGTGCTCGTTGCGCATCCGCGCGACCGGTCGTGGTTCGACGGCGATCGCGTGCTGCCCGGACTTGCGCGTACGACGGGCGAAGTCACGGGTGCGCGCGCGCTGCACGTGGTCACCGATGAGAATGTGCCGCCAGGACTGGCGATCCTCGACGCGCCCGACATCGACAGCGTCGTGACGGAGAACCGCGAACTGTCGCGGCAGCTGCTCGCGGCGGCCGACCTCTGGCTGTTCGTGACAACTGCCTCGCGGTACGCCGACGCGGTGCCCTGGGAGTTGCTGCACGCGGCCAAGGCGCGCGGCACCGCAGTCGCGCTGGTTCTCAACCGCGTGCCGCCCGGCGCCGGCCCCGAGGTCGGCGCGCACCTGTCGAAGATGCTGCGTGACAACGGTTTGGGCGACGCGCAGCTGTTCACGATCCAGGAGTCACCTCTCGGCGAAGCAGATCTGCTGCCGTCCGCCGCAATTGCGCCGGTACGCCGGTGGCTCGACGCGCTCGGCGCCGACGCGCAGTCGCGGGAGTCCGTCGTACGGGCGACGCTTGTTGGGGCTCTCGACAGCCTGCAACCGAGGGTTTCGTCGGTCGCGGCGCATGCCGACGCGCAGCGCCAGAGCGCTGCCGACCTGTTCGCCGCCGCGCAGTCGTCGTACGAGCGGGCGCTGGACGAGATCGACGACGGCATCTCCAGCGGCTCGCTGCTGCGCGGCGAAGTGCTCGCCCGATGGCAGGACTTCGTCGGCACGGGCGAGTTCATGCGCTCGCTCGAGAGTCGCATCGGCGTTCTGCGTGATCGCCTTCGCGCCGCTCTCACCGGGCGGCCAGCCGCGGGGACAGAACTCAAGGCGGCGGTCGAGTCGAGCGTCGAAGCGCTGGTGCGCGCGTCGGCTGATCGCGCCGCCGACCGCGCGTACGACAGCTGGATGTCGACCACCGCGGGCCGCGAGCTCCTCCGCCAGACCGGACCCGATATCGCCCGCGCTTCAACGTCACTGCCATCGGCCGTCGAGCGGGAAGTGCGCGGCTGGCAAGGCCATGTCCTCGAGCTCGTCGCGGAGCAGGGTGCGTCGAAACGAACCGCCGCGCGGTTCCTGTCTTACAGCGTCAACGCGGCGGGACTGGCGGTCATGGTCACGGTCTTCGCTCATACCGGCGGACTCACCGGAGGCGAGGTGGCGGTCGCGGGCGGTACGTCGGCGCTCGGGCAGAAGCTGCTGGAGGCGGTGTTCGGAGACCAGGCGGTACGCGCGCTCGCTCTAGAGGCGCGCACTGACCTGCTCACGCGCATGGAGCACGTGCTCGAAGCCGAACGCGCGCGCTTGGATGCACTGGTGCAGTCGGCGGCGCCTGCAGCCGATGCCGCCGCAGGGCTGCAGGCGGCACTCGGGCAGCTCGCAGATGCCCGCGGACACACCCCCGCCCTGGCTCGCCGATGAGCAGCCGGCTCGGTCGGCGTACGAGCGGTCCTGACCTCGCGGAGCGGCTCGCCGCACTGGCGACGGTCGTGCGCATCGCGGAGTCGCGATTCGATCCCTCACTCGTCGCGCCCGCAGCGGCAGTCGTAGCGCGGGCCGACGAGCGGTTGCGGGTCGGGTCGGACCACACCGTCGTGGGGCGGGCGGGGGGGGCCC
>JBKJZO010000100.1:0-10716 GCA_046715235.1 Mycobacteriales bacterium | reverse complement strand
GGCATCGACGGCGCGGGGCGCGGCGCGGTGGAGAAGGGGTTGTTGCCAGGACGCGGCGGCATGGCCGGGCCCGCGGGCCTGGCCGGCATCGTCGGCGTACCGGCCGATGTTGCTGCAGCTGCGGGCTGCGCGAACGGGGTGTCGCCGGGACGGGTCGCCGGGGGCGCCGCGGGCATCGGGGCGGCGTTGAAGGCGGAATCGCCGTCGCCGGGCGGGGCTGGGGCGGCTGCCTTCTTCGCGGGCTTGCGCGCCGGGGCCGGTGTGGCGGGCGCTTCAACAGCCGGGAAGGCTTCCTTGAGCTTGCGGACGACCGGAGCTTCGATCGTCGATGATGCCGACCGGACGAACTCACCGAGCTCGGTGAGCTTTGCCATCACGGTCTTGCTCTCTACGCCGAACTCTTTAGCGAGCTCGTAGACGCGTACTTTCGCCACTTTCTCCCTCTTCTTTGGCCTGCGGGTCCCGCTCGGCCGGTCGCGGAGTTAACTCATTGCGGTACTCATGCCTGGACGCTCATCGGGTGCTCATCGCACGTTCGACCTGCCTTCGCAGTGCTGGTGGATAGGACCTGTGTCGAGCTCGCCCTCGAGTCGCAGCGCCCGGTGGAATGCGCGGCGTCGCACGGCGAGAGCCAGGCAGTCTGAGTCGGGGTGCAGATAGGCACCGCGCCCTGACAGCTGTCCTCGCCGGTCGACGACAAGCGCGCCATCAACCGCTACTACCCGAAGGAGGTCGGGTTTCGCCGCGCGGAGCCGGCAGCCCACACAGGTGCGCACCGGAACGAGGCGTTGCCCAGCGGAAAAGTGTACCTCTCCGGCTGCTATCGACCCTCACCACCGGCAGCGGCCGCGTTTTCGCTGCCCGCATCGCCGGCCGCAGCCACGGCCTGCACCGGCTCAGCGTCGGAGCGTATGTCGATGCGCCAGCCGGTAAGGCGCGCGGCCAGCCGGGCGTTCTGCCCTTCCTTACCGATCGCGAGGGAGAGCTGGTAGTCGGGTACGACGACGCGTGCGGACCGGGCTACCTCGTCGACGATCTCGACCGAGTTGACCCGCGCCGGTTGCAGGGCCTGCGCGACGAACACCGCGGGGTCCTCGGACCAGTCGACGATGTCGATCTTCTCCCCGTGCAGCTCGCTCATGACCGCCCTGGCGCGACTGCCCATCGGGCCGATGCACGCGCCCTTGGCATTGACGCCGGCGACCTTGCTGCGGACAGCCATCTTGCTGCGGTGCCCCGCCTCGCGGGCGATCGCGACTATCTCGACGGTGCCGTCGGCAATCTCCGGCACTTCCAAGGCGAACAGCTTCTTGACCAGGTTGGGATGCGTGCGGCTGAGCGTGATCGAGGGACCGCGCACTCCCTTGTGGACCTGCAGCACATACGCGCGGATGCGCAGCCCGTGGTCGTAGCGCTCCCCTGGCACCTGCTCGCCAGGAGGGAGCACGGCCTCGACCTTGCCCAGGTTGACGAGTACGTTGCGCGACTCGTGCTGCTGGATCTGGCCGGCGACGATGTCACCCTCGCGTCCGGCATACTCGCCGAATGTGATCTCCTGCTCCGCGTCACGCAGCCGCTGCAGGATCACCTGCTTGGCGGTCATCGCCGCGATGCGGCCGAAATCGGACGGCGTGTCGTCGTACTCGCGCAGGACGGTGCCCTCCTCGTCGACCTCTTGCGCCCACACGATGACGGTGCCGGTCTTGCGGTCGATCTCGACGCGGGCGTGATCGCGGGCTCCTTCGACCTTGCGGTACGCCGTCGCAAGGGCGCTCTCGATGGCCTCGACGACGGTCTCGAACGCGATGTCCTTCTCGCGTTCGATGGAGCGCAGAGCGGCGATGTCGACGTTCATCGTGCTGCCTCCTCGTCGTCGATGTCGTTCTCGGTCGCGGGTGCGCCCGGCCGGTTGAACTCCACCTGTACGGCGCCGCGCGCCAGCTCGGCGTACGACAGCGTCCGATATCCCGAGCCGACCGCCACCGTCACCGACGCCTCGCCGGCGTCCGTCAGCCGTCCGGTGACGGTCGAGCCGTCGGTGAGTCGCGCCTCGACCAGACGTCCGGCGTTGCGCCGCCAGTGCCGCGGCTCGGTCAGCGGGCGGTCGACACCTGGGGAACTCACCTCGAGCACGTACGCGCCCGCGAACACGTCAGCAGCGTCAAGCGCCTCGGAGCAGCTCCGGCTGAAGTCCGCGACACCGTCGAGGTCGATGCCGCCATCGCGGTCGACGAGCACCTGCACCAGCCGGCGGGACCCGGCAGAGCGCACGACGACATCTTCGAGATCGACGCCGTGCGCCGCCGTGACAGGCTCGATCACAGCACGCACCTGGGCTGCCGCCGCGCTGCTCATGCGGCCTCCTGATGACTGTTGTGTTGTGGCGTTCCGCGATCTTGCCCACAGCGTAGCGCGCGCCTTTGGCGCCTGACAGGACTACGGGGCCGGGGTGCCGAACACCTTGACCTCGATCAGCGAGTAGCCCCCAGCGGTCGCTCGGGCGGTGCCGAGGACCCGGACGTACCGGCCGGTGCCGGTGACATCCAGCGTCTGCGTGCCGCCGGTGCCCGTCGCCGTCGAGTAGACGTCTGTCCAGATGATCGCGTCATCGGATGTCTGGACCTGGAACGAGGTGGCGTAAGAGGCATGCCAGTACAGCGTCACCTGTCGGATGTTGGCGTTCTGGCCGAGGTCGAGCCGGAGCCACTGCGGGTCGACACCCCATTCGGAGGCCCAGCGGCAGTACATCGTGTCGCCGTCGGTCGCGTATGCCGCAATCAGGCCGGGGTTCTCCTCCGAGGACGCCGTCGTCGGCTGGCCCTGCGACAGCAGCACGTCACCGGTGGCGCCGGCGTACACCTCGAACTCCCACAGCGAGTAGCCCCAGACAGTTGTGCGGGTCATGCCGTACATCCGCACGTACCGGCCGGTGCCGGTGATGGTCAGCGTCTGCAGCCCGCCGCTGCTGCCCGTGACGGAGGTGATGTCGGTCCAGGCGCTGCCGTCTTCGGATGTCTGGATCTTGTAGGACTCGGCTGCGGCGGCCTCCCAGTTCAGGACAACCCTGCAGATCCACTTGCTGGCACCAAGGTCGACGCTGATCCACTGCGGGTCGGCGTACGCGCTCTCCCACCGGCTGCCGGTGTTGCCGTCGAAGGCGTTGGCCGCGGCGTTACTGCCGTAGGTCGTCGATGCCGTCGCCGGTCTGCCCACCGCGACGTTCTGGGTGGTGCCGCAGGCGTTGCTGCTCTTCAGGACGCTGGCGCTGGTCGCGGTGTGGGTGTTGCCGACGTTGTCAGCCACGACGTACTGATACCGGTAGCAGTTGCCGTTGGTCACTGTGTCGACGTGCGGCGAGGTCGGGTTGGTGCCGCCGGTGACGGTCGCGAAGGCGCCGAACGCCCCGCACGTGCTGCCGGTCAGAGTCGCCTGGGCGCGTTGCAGCAACCGCGTGCCGACACCCGAGCCGGCGTCGGTGCCGGTGGTGAAGCTCACCGAGACGGACGTGCCGCCCTGGGGGCCGTTCAGGTAGCTGATCGTGCCGGCGCTCGGCGCGGTGCTGTCGGCCGTGACCGTGAACGGGCCGGCAGCCGAGGCGACAGTCGCGTTGTTGGTCGTGGTGGCTGACACCGTGCCTGGTACGGCGGGTGTGCCGGTCCACGTGTACGTGGTGACACCGACCGCACCAGGGTTGGAAGCCCAGCCGGATCCGAGCGCCGGGAAGGTGGCGTCCGCGATGCCGGAGGCTGCGTCGGTCGAGGTGGCTGTGGCCAGGAAGCCTCCCGAACCCGCTCCAGGCCGGTAGTAGACCGTCGAGCCACTGCCGCCCCAGTAGGCGCCAACGAGATCGGAGAACGAGTACGTCGGAGTGCTCGGGCCGGTGCTGTCGACCTTGACGTCCGGGCTCGTGTACGTCGTCATGTTGCCCAGCGTGTCCTGAACGATGTATCGGTAGCGGTAGCACGCCTGGTCGGTCACCGTGTCGCTCTTCGGGCTCACGGGGTCGGTGCCACCGGTGATGGGCGCGTACGACCCGTAGCTGCCGCAGACGCCGTTCGAGGTGCCGCCCACCGAGGTCAACGTCGCGGTCGCCCGAGACAACGTCGCGCCGGTCGGCGCCACGCCCGACGGGTCAGTGCCCTTCGAAAGGGTCAGCGACAGGTTCGTGCTCGTCGAATAACGCGAGCCGGCGCCGACCAGACCACTGGCGTCCACCGAACCGCCCGTCGGCCCCGTGGAGTCGCCGGGGGCGCTGGCACCCAGCGCGTAGTGGTTGCTGACCGTCGTCGGCGTGAGGACTGCGCCGAACAGGGAGACCTCGTCGAGGTGGCCGGCGTAGAGATTCTGCAAGCTCCCCGACAGGCGACCGAACGTGATGTCTTCCGTGGTGTCCCTGATTCCCGTCGTGCCGGTGGCGGTGCCGCCGTTGGCCGACGAGCCGTCGACGTAGAGCACCATGGCGCCCGTCGTGCTGTTGCGGGTGAACACCACGTGGTGCCACGCGCCGTCGTTGTAACCGCCAGTGGCGGAGACGATCGACGTCGCCGGGTTGCCGACACCGCCGACGACGCGGCCGTCAGAGCGCAGCGAGGTACCCCAGTCGTTGGCGCCGACAGCCGCTGAGTCGGCGTTGACGAGCGCGGCACCGTCATAGAACTGCGACCCGGTGTTCGCTCCCTGGGTTGACTTGAACCAGAACTCCACGGAGAAGTCGCTCAGCACCTCGCGCGGAATGCGGACGGAGTCGTTGCTCGCGTCGAACGCGACGGAGGTGTCGGCATCACCGGTCAGGACGCCCGCTGCCCCGAGCGCCGGTGCACCGTCGTACTGGCCGTGGTTCGTCCCCCGGCTGTCCGCCGCCAGCGGGGTGACCGAGAAGTTGTCGGCGTGCGCGCCGGTGGTGGCGGACTTGCTGACCGCGATGCCGGGGTCGCCGTCCAAGATGCCGGCGCGGCCGGCAGCGGTGATCGGCGCGGTGCTGTCGGTCGCGGTGACGTGCAGCACGCCGTCGACGTACAGCTTGAGCAGCGTGGTCGCACCGCCCCTGACCTCCAGCCTGAGCCGGGCCGTCGCACCGACGGCGAGTGGGTTGCCGGGCGAGGGCGCAGTGAGCTGGCCGGCCCAGGCGCCATTGGTGTACTCGGAGATGCTGTACTCGATCGTGCCGTCCGGGTTGTTGTAGTACTCGCCGGCGTAGAAGCTGTTCGTGGCCGGGTCCAGGCGGGCGATCACTGCCACGTTGTCGCTGGTCAGCTGCGACACCTTGGTGAAGTGCGCCTCCACGCTGTAGTCGGCGCTGGCCGGGACAGCCGACGCGTAGTCCCACGAGTAGTTGCCGCCGCTGCTTCGGCGGGCCCGGTTGCCGGTCAGCACGCTGTTGACGGGGCCGGCCGCATGGGTCCAGCTGCTCCCGACCTCCCCGGCGTGCGCGGTGAGCAGCGTGCCGTCGCTGCCGGTCATGCTGTCCCGTGCGGTGATGCTCTCGCCCAGGCGCCACTGACTCAGCAGTCCCGGGGTGGTGTTGACCGCACCCGCGTAGTCGACCATCGCGACACTCCCGCTGGCGGTCGTGCCCACATTGCCGACGTTGTCCGTGACGACGTACTGATAGCGGTAGCAGGAGCCGTTGGTGACGGCGGTGTCGGTGTACGGCGACGCCGGATCGAGCGGGCCCAGGTCGGTGAAGCTGCTGAAGCCACTGCACGTGCCACCGACCAGGGCCGCCGAGGCACGCCGCAACCGCCAGGTGGCGATTCCCGAGCCGGCGTCAATGCCGGAGGAGAACGACACGAGCACCGACTTGGCCGGTGTGTTTCCGTCGAGGTAGTTGAGTGAACCTGGAGTGGGCGGGGTCGTGTCGCTGGTGAAGGTCAGCGTGGTGGGGGCCGAGTTGTTCGCGACGTCGCGACCGGTGACGACCTCGGTAGCCGGGCCGGTCGCGGAGGTGAGCCAGGAGAACACACCGGAGACGTAAGGCCCGCCGGATGGTGTCGAGACCGTCGTCGGCGAGTGCGACCAGCCGGTCGTCGTACCGCCGAGCGTCGCGGTCGCGCTCGACGCAGGCCCGGTGCCGGCGTCTGTCAGCGCGTTGCTCAGGGTGAACGAGCCGGTGGCGTTGCTGTTGTAGTAGACGGTGTTGCTGTTCTTGAATGCGCTGCCGCTCAGGGCGTTGAGCGTGATGCTGTTGGTGGGCGCCGTGACGTCGACCATCGCGGTGGCGCTCATCACGCTTTCCGCGCCGCGCCAGTTGGCCCCGAGCACCGGTGTGACGGTGTATCTCCATGTCCCGCTGGGGACGCCGTTCTCCGTGCAGGTGGTGCCGGCAATGACGCCTGAGCAGGCCGCGAGGATCGGTGTCTGCGGGGCGAGCGTGCCGGCGTCGTACCGCTTGACGATGTAGCCGTCGACCGGGCCGCCGTCGGACCGCGTGGTCGCGGCCCAGCTGACCGCCACGGACGACGTGGTCACGATTGTTGAGGGCTGCGCACCCTGGTTGATGCTCGATGCCCGCGCCGAACCGCTGCCACCGGCAACGGAAGGAGCGCTCCAATAGGCCGATGAAGGCAGGGCAAGGACGAGAACGAGACACGCGGCGGCCGGCACGGCAAGCACGCGGTGACGCAGGCTTCGGGTTGAGAACATCAGACGCCTGCTACCAGGTAGACGGTGAAGGTCGCGCCCTGACAGGCGCTGTCCGCCGTACCGCTCATCGATAGGGCGTTCGGCAAGTCGATAGCGAGCACGCCATCGGGACCGCCTTCAGTTTTGGCGGGCACCGTCCAGCCGGTGCTCTGGGTGGTGAACGAGAGGGCCGAGAGGTCGCAGCTCGAGTGGCCGGCGTCGACGCCGAAGCCACCGTTGCCCTGGCCCGTGTCGAGCGCGAGTGACCCGATGCGGACAACGAAGAGATTGGGGTTGGTGACAGTCAGGGAAACGCCGCTCGTTCCGCCGGGGTAGAGCTCCGAGGCGGGTGCGGCCGGGCTCAGGGTCACTCCAGAACCGACTTCGAGCGTGGCGCCGGCGTTGCCGGTGCCCGCGCCGGACCAGAAGGCGACTGCGACGCCGGCGAGGATGACTGTGGCGGCGGCCGCGACCCAGACGGGAAGGGATCGGGTCAGCCTCATGCGCCCATTCCAGGCACCACGGGCGTCGACAAAAACACGACGCGAAAGCCATCGGCTCTTCACTGAACTCCCCACCCCAGGGCCGGCCATCTCGCACGCGCGGACAGCTGACCTCTAATGCTTCGGCGAGGCCCGGGGGGGCCTGTTGGTCCGTTTGGGGCGATCGATATGCCGCGAGGGGAGCAGAGGACGCCCTCGATCAGGGCGTCCGGGGCAATCAGCGGTCCCGTGGAGCCCCCGAACGGCCTAACAGGAAGGGCGGTCGTCTGTCGATGCATCTGCAACACCAAAATCGGTTCATCACTGGGGGCAGGTCATGGGGAGCTTCATGTCGCGTTTCTCGCGCAAGTCGAAGATCACCGCAGCAGTCGCGATCGTCATAGCGCTGTTTGCGTCGGGTACCGCGGCCTACGCGTACTGGACCGGCACCGGCTCCGGCTCGGCAACCGCGACCGCAGCGGCCGGCGGCTCAGTAACGATCTCCGGTACGACGGCGACGGGGCTCGCGCCGGGGACGAGCAAGACAGTCACCTTCACCGCGACCAACGCGACCGAGGCGGCCATCAAGATCGGCACGATCTCGGACACCGTGATCGACTCCAACATCCCCGCCTGCGACGCGCAGATCGCGGACTTCTCGATGGCTGACGTCGTCGCCGACCAGATCATCCCGGCCACCACGACGAACCACCCGGTAGTGGCCACCGGCTCGCTCGTCTACGCCTACAGCCCAACCGTGAACCAGGACGTCTGCAAGGGCGCCGTCATCACGCTGACGCTGACCGCTACCGCGGGCGCGTAGCACCACTCCGTCAGGTCGGCGGGGCGACGAAGGGAGAGCACACCATGGGATCGAGGCCGTCTATTTCGACGGCCCGCACCTCGGTGCTCCTGGTGCTTGCCGCGGTTGTCGGACCGCTGGTGGGGGCCCTGTCCCCCACCAGCGCGTTCGCGCAGTCGCCGGACTCGCTGACGATCAGCGGCACCGTGCAAGGCCAACTGGCGCCCGGTGTCCTCCAGCCGCTGGACCTGTCCCTCGCGAACTGGCACCCGTTCGCGCTGTCCGTCACCGGGCTCGTGGTGAAGGTGGACGGCATCACCGCACCGAACGCCGACGTCGGTCACCCGTGCACAGTGGACGATTTCGTCGTTCGGCAACTGGCGGCACCGTCGCCGTTCACCGTGAACGCCAGCACCGAGAGCCGACTGAGCGGCCTCGGCTTCACTGAGGCGCAGTTGCCGGCCGTGGGCATGCTCGATCGCCCCGTAAACCAGGACGGCTGCCGCGGAGCGTCCGTCTCGCTCGGCTACACCGCGATCATCGAGTCGACGGAAACGGCGGCCGCACCAGCGCAGCCGGCGGTCGAGCCAGCGCCGCCGTCGGCCGTACCGACGCCCTCGGCGAGCGACCCGGCGCCGCCCACGGTTGAACCATCCCCATCAGCCGCCGAGTCTGCACAGTCGTCGCCGGTTCCGACTGCTGGCGCGGTCCCTTCCGCGCGGCCCCCCACCACCCGGTCGGTCACTGCGCCATCCGCAGCCGCGACCGCTACGCCAACGGCCGCCCCACCGGCTGCAGAAACGCCGATCAAGCCAGGCACGCAGGTCAGCGGCCGCATCAGCGGCAGCGCCGACCACCGGTCCCGGTTCGCGCACCTTATCGACAGGATCGTCGAGACCGTCAAGACGGTCGCTCCAGCTGTCATCCGGGGTGCGCGACTGCCATTCGGTCTGCTGCTGGCGGTGCTGATCTTCCTGCTCATCCAGAACTGGATCGACCGCCGCGATCCGAAGCTCGCCCTGGCGCCGTCGTACGCCGATCCGGACCTGCCCTTCGACTACCGCTCTCCCAACCCAGCGAAGGCCCTCTCATGACCACGAAGCATTCAGCCGCAGACACGCATCTCGTGCCGTTCGCCGAACGGGTGCGCTACATGACGGCGTTCCGCGTCGTCGTCGCGGCGATCGTCGTGGTCGCTCCCTTGCTGAACGCACCCGTACAGCTCGCCCTTGTCCCCCTCACGGCCACCGTGACGGCGTACATCGCCGTGTCGCTCGCCGGTCTGGCCCTGCCTCGACTGAGCCGGCGGTGGGCGATCCGGCTGTTCGGTATCGGCCTGCTCGTCGACGGCCTGTTCCTCGCGGTCGTCAGCTACGCCAGCGCCGGTTTCGCCTCGCCACTGCAGTCCCTGATCGTGCTTCACCTCGTCGCGGTGGCTCTCGTCGCGTCGTTCCGCACCGGCCTGAAGGTCGCTATCTGGCACACCCTCCTGTTGGGCGTGACGTATGAACTTCAGCGCGCCGGTGCTCTCCGGCCGGACGGCGGCGTAGTCAGCTTCACGACGCTCGTGTGGTTCGTCGGCGTGTTCTGGCTGCTGACGTTCGCAACGGCGACGCTCGGATCGGTCAACGAGCGCGAGCTGCGCCGGCGCAACTACGACCTACAGGTGCTGGCAACGTTCTCGGTGCAGCTCGAGAAAACGAGTTCGCCGCAGCAGGTCGGTGCCGCCCTCGTCGAGTCCCTGGCGAATGCCTTCGAACTCCAGCGCTGCTTGGTGGTGGGGGCGACAACGGGTCAGCTCGCGACCATAGCGGCCCGCGGAGTTGAGGCGGCCTCCAACGGGCTGCCACCGGAGGGCGACGACGTCATCCGCACCGCCATGCTCGAGCACCGCATCCTGCGCGTCGCAGATCTTGACCCGGAATTGAACCCGTGGCTGGCAGCGGTGCTCCCGTCCGCGCAGCGCGTGCTCGTCGCACCGATGTTCAACGACGACGCCCCCATCGGGGTCTTCGTGGCGGAGTTCCGAGGGCGCAACCCCAGGGTCGAACGCCGCGTGGTCACCACCATCGAGCAGTTCGTCTCGCAGACAGCACTCGCGCTGACGGGTGCCTGGCTGCTGGAGAAGGTCCTCGCCCTAGCGACGAGTGACGGCCTTACCGGTGTCGCTAACCGGCGCACGTTCGAGGAGGTGTTGGAGCGACAGTTCACCCGCTCCACGCGGTCCGGCCATCCGCTCAGCCTGCTGATGATCGACCTCGACCACTTCAAGGCGCTCAACGACCGGTACGGCCACCAGGCGGGCGACGCGGCGCTGCAGAACGTCGCGGCCGCGCTCACCCGCGCCGCGCGCCCCGGCGATCTGGTGGCCCGGTACGGCGGCGAGGAGTTCGTCGTCCTCCTGCCCGATACCGACGGTCATGCCCTCAGCGCAGTCGCCGAGCGGCTCCGGTTGGCAATCGCCTCGTGCAGTGAGCACCCTGCTGTGACCGCAAGCATCGGAGCGGCGACGTACCCCGCGCACGCAACGGATGCGACGTCACTGGTGAAGGCCGCGGACGACGCGCTGTACGCCTCCAAGAGTTCCGGCCGCAACCGCGTAACCGTCTCGTCGGACCCGCAGTTGAAGGTTCTCGCCGGATAGCGGCACAGTCGGTTCGCCGAGGCGTTCACCGCTTCGGGCGTGGAATGCTCGGCGCAATGAACCGGGACGCGCCGCGGCTGCGGCGTTCGACATTCCTCCTGGCGGCGGCGAGTGCGGTCGTCGCCGCCTGCACAACTCGTCGCGCCGAGAAACCGCGGCCGACTGTC
>JBKJZO010000099.1:0-8756 GCA_046715235.1 Mycobacteriales bacterium | reverse complement strand
CGACGACGGCGAAGCCGCGGCCGTGCTCGCCGGCGCGCGCCGCCTCGATCGCGGCGTTGAGCGCCAGCAGGTTGGTTTGGTCCGACAGGTCGTCGATGACCTCGAGGATCCGGCCGATCTCGTGGCCTTTCTCGCCAAGGTTCAGCGCGCGGCGGGCGATGCCCTCGACGCGAGCGGCGATCTGGTCCATCGACTCGACCGACAGCTGTACGGCTTCGCGACCCTGCTCGGCGTACCGCAGGGTCTCCGCGGCGTAGCGCGCAACGGCTTCGGACGTGTCGGCGATCTGAGCAGCGGTCGCGGCGAGTTCCTCGATCGTCGAGGTGGTCTCGCTCACTGCGGAGGACTGCTGGCTGGCGCTTGCGGCGTGCTCCTCGGCGGTCGCCAGCAGCTCCTGAGCGCTCGCGCCGATCTGCTCACCGCCGGTGCGGATCTGGGTGACGAGGTTGCGCAGGTTCTCGATCGTGTTGTTGAACGACAGCGACAGCAGGCTCATCGCGCCGTCGTCGAGTAGCGGCTGGGCTTCGATCGCGAGGTCACCGTCGGCCGCGCGTTCCATCTGCTCGGTGAGGTCCTCGACCCGCGACTGCAACGTGTCGCGCTCGTCGTTGGCCTTGCGCTGCTGCGCCCACACGGCGTTCGACAGGTTGGAGTTGAACCAGGCGATCGCCGGGAAGATCGGCGCGACGATCAGCAGCGGACCGATCACGCCGATCGAGATGCCGGACAGCCAGGTCGCGAACGAGATGCCGAGGGTCCCGGCGAAACCGAAGAGCAACGCCTGCGTCGGCGAGAACGAAACGGCCGCGAAGATCACAGCCGGTAGGTAGAGCAGCCAGAACGGACCGTCGAGGCCGCCGGTGGAGGAACACACGCCGGTGACGAAGACCATGTTGAGCGCGATGAGCGCCCGACGCCAGAAGTACACGTTCGCGTCGACCTGAGGGTGTACCCGCTGCAGGTACGGCAGTGCAGTCAGCAGTGTCGCGCCGATCGCGCCGACGCCGACCCAGGTCATGAGCCACAGGAAGTTGACGTGGAAAGGCGGCGTGTCGCCGACGTTCAGCGCGGTCCAGGCCGCAACTACGGTCAGCACAAGCTCGAACCAGGTCGCGACTCCGGCCACTCTGGCCAGCCGTCGAGAGAAGTCCACGTGCATTACTCCTTCACCCTGCCCGGCGTACGAACGCGAAACGGTCCCGTAGAGCAAAGACCGCTGAATCGTCCAGCACCCCTACAGGTCCCTCGGCATCTGTGGTCTGTCCCATAAGCAAAGACTCGGCGTCAGAGGCCAACGCGAGCATGGTCGGCTCGAGCGCATCGGCCTCGATGTCGATCACTCCGTCGACCCGATCGGCCAGAATTCCGACCTGCACCGGGCCCTTCGCGAGGACGACGAGCCGTGCGTCCTTGCTGCGGCGGTCTGTGACCACCGACTCCAGCCCAAGCAGGCTGGTGAGGTCGACGACGCCGAGCACCCGGCCGCGCCAGTTGGCCACGCCTGCGACCCAGGACGGGGTGCCGGGCACGCGGGTGCAGCTGGACATCCGGCCGACCTGGGCCACGGCCTCCATCGACAACGCGAAGCGGCTGGTGCCCAGGCGGATGACCACGTGACTCACCTGCCGGTTCACCTCCACGAGCGCGCACGGCGAATGCGGCGCCCGGTGGCACCGCCTGGATCAGCTATCGGCTGATTCGGGTGGGGCTTGAACCTGACGGGGGGTGGCGGGCCGGGGGTGACGGGAGGCTCTGACCATTCCGGAGGCGAATCCGAGGATGCCCACTGGGGCGAGGGCCAGACCCTGGTAACTGTGCAGGAGATAGGCGTTGTCGCCTTCGGGCCGGCCCGCGCTCAGGGCAACCACCGTGGCCAGCCACAGCAGGGCGGGGATCGCGGCCGCGCGGGGCGCTCTTGCTGCTCTGCCGGCGTACAGGGCCAGGAGGTAGTTGCCCGGGCCGGCGAGGGCGAACGACGCGGCGATGCGGGCCAGGACCTGCAAGTGCAGGACCGGTGGCAACAGGACAACCGCGAACACTGCCGCGAGTACGGCGACGGCGGCGAGGATCGCGACCGTCACCCAGCCCAGGATCTGCTCAAGCGGGCCGGGGCGGGGGGGCGCCTCGAGCGCGTCGAGCGTCGGATCCATCAGGGGTCGGAGCGTAACTGACCACCGGCGGCGCAGGGATGCCGCCGGCGGTCAGCTACGGGTCGAGGTGAGCTACGGGTCTGCTAAATCAGGTCGGGGACCTGCGTGAGGTCGATGACCGCCGAGCCCTCGGCGGCGCTGCGAGTGCGGCGGGCGCCCTCCGCGGCGATCAGCACGTCGGTGATCTCGGAGCCGATCAACTCGTCACGATCCAGGAGCGCGTCGCGCAATGCCTCGACCAGGTGCTTGTTGTCGTCGAGAAGCGCTCGGGTGATCAGCTTCTGTTCGGCCAACAGGTCCTGCACCATCTGCCGGCCCTGCGTGTCAGCCAGCACCCGCCCGACGATGTTGGAGTCGTTGAAGGCGCTGTTCTGGATCGCGCCGAACGAGATGAGCGTGTCGCCCATGCCGCACTGGCCGATCATTGACGCCGCTACCTGGGTGGCGTGCAGCAGGTCGCCGCCCGGCCCGGTGGAGACATCGCCGATCCAGATCTCCTCCGCGCATTGACCGCCGAACGCGATCTGCATGCGGGCCCGCATGTCCGTGCTGGAGCGCGTGTAGACCTCTTCGCTGTCGCCGTGGGCGAGCAGACCGAGAGAGTCGCGGCGCTTGATGATCGAGAGCACCTCGAGCCTGCGGTGCGGCGCGACGAGCCAGGCCATCGCGGTGTGGCCGGCCTCGTGCGTAGCGATGAGCCGGCGCTCGAACTCGGTGTAGGCAGTCGGTTGGCCCATCCCCACCTCGGTCGTCAGCCGCGCGGTCTCGACGTCCTTGCGGTCCATGCGAGAGGCGCCACGGCGTACGGCGTTGATCAGCGCTTCGTCGAGAAGACCCTCGATCATCGCCGGCGTGTAACCCTGCATGACGGCTGCCATCGCATCGCGCTGCTCATCGTCGCCGAGTTCAGGGGCGTGCGCCTTGCGCGAGAGGAAATGATCGAGCAGTTCGCGGCGGCCGGAGCGGTCGGGCAGCTCGAAGGTCAGGCAGCGGTCGAAGCGCCCGGGACGAAGCAGCGCGGGGTCGAGTGCGTCTACCCGGTTCGTCGAGGCGATCAGCATGATGTTGGACACCGGTACGGGCTTTTTCTTGATCTGCTTGCCCTCCGACAGCAGCAGGTTGATCCGGTCGATCACCCGGCCGGTCATTTTCGCCATGCCAGTCGGCTCGTCGAACGACTGCATCTGCACGAGGAGCTCGTTCACGACCGTCGAGAGATCGCCGCCGCCGGTGAACCGCTCGACATCCATCGACTCGCGGCCCGTGCCAATGGCGGGAAGTCCCACGAGGCCACCGCAACTGGCGACCGTGGCTTGACTCGGGGCCACCGTCATCGCGGCCGCACCACGCGCTCCGGCGATCGCGTCGACCTCGTCGATGAAGCCGATGGCGCCGCCCTCGCGACGCGCGGCCGCCCGAAGAGCGCCGAAGTATTTGCGCACCTTGCGCTGTGACGCACCCTGGAACGACGACTGGAACGACGTCGCCGACGCGAAGAGGAACGGCACTCCGGCTTCGTGCGCCATCGCCTTTGCCGTGTGTGTCTTCCCGGTGCCGGGACCGCCTTCGAACAGCAAGCCACGGCGGGGGCGACCGCCCATCTCTCGGGCGAACCTCTTGTGGTTCAGGAACAGGTTGAGCGAACGGACGACCTCGTCCTTGACGGCGTCAATACCGACGACGTCGTCGAGCGACACCTCGATCTGTTCGGGACGGATCAGCGTGTGCGGTGATCGTCCCGTGGCGAGAAACTGAACCGCGACGATGAGGAGCATGGAGGGAAAGAACAGAAACATCATCAGCATGATCGGGTCGACATGCGGCAGCGCGAAGATGTTGAACGGGCGGCCGTCGAGCAGGCGGTACCAGAGGAACGCGGTCGGCACCGAGAAGTAGGCCGTCAGCTTCCACAGGCGCCGGATGCGGCGCGCCTCACGGGTGGCTCCGACGTCGACGCCGCGCATCGTGAGGACGCCGCCGTCCGCACGCGAGAACAACGACGTGGAATGGGTTCCGCCCGGTGGTGCCTGCTCCATGCGCTGACGCTCCTTCACGTGTGCCGAGAGGGGCGCAAGAAAGTGCGAAAACCCACTCAAGGTCTGCGGCCGTCCTGCCGATGCAAACCCAGCGAAGGTCTGTCTGCGGCCTGCTCGGACTATCGCATGTCCGAAAGATCAGCGACTACGGCGAGTGACAGGTTCACTCGAACGGAGTAGTCGAAATGCCGCGGCAACCCCCCGGATTCTCGTGCCGGCATGACACGCAGTGACCGATCCCCCGCGCCGGCGCCCACAATTGCTGGACTACGCGAACAGGTCGTACTCACGGCCGTCGGCATCCCGCTCGCCGCTCAGTTCCCCGCGCGCCAGGATGTAGTACTCGTCACCCCACGCGCTCGGGACCAGGTCCTCGGGCAACGCGAAGAACACGCTCTTTTCGGCGATCTGGCTGCGGTGGGCGCGCATCGCCGCCATCTTGCGGTCGACGTACTCGCGGGCGTCGATCTTGGTCGTGACGACCTCGTCGGGTACGCCGAACGGCAGCCCGTCAGCCGACTCGATGCCGTCGAAGAAGTCGGACTCGGCTGCCTTCATGTACTCGAAGCCTGCGGCCAGCACGCTCTTGGGCACGGCCGTGAAGTAGAGCTTGCTCGGCTGCCACGGCGCGCCGGCCTCGGGGTAGCGCCCCGGATCGCCCGCGGCGTCGTAGGCGCCGACGGCGACCCGGTGTGCCTGGATGTGGTCGGGGTGCCCGTAGCCGCCGTTGTCGTCGTACGTCACGACCACCTGCGGCTTGGTCTCGCGGATGACCCGCACCAGCTCGCCGACGGCGGCGTCCATGTCGGCCTGCCAGAAACAGTTCGACCGGTCGTTGGTCGGCTCGCCCATCATTCCCGAGTCGCGCCAGCGGCCGGCGGAGCCGAGAAAACGATGGTCCTGTACGCCGAGCAGCTCGCACGCGGCCGCAAGCTCGTCAATGCGCAGCTCACCCAGGCGGTCCTGCCGGGCGGCGGCAAGCTCGGCCAAGTCATCGACGACGATCTCCCCCTCCTCGCCGAGCGTGCACGTCACCAGCGTCACGCGGGCGCCCTCGTCGGCGTACTTGGCCATGGTTGTGCCGGTGCCGATCGTCTCGTCGTCGGGGTGCGCGTGGACGAGCAGGATGCTGCGGTCAGACACGGGACTCCTCGCGGGTCGGGTGGACTGTCACATTACGTGGGGATACTTCGGCGATGGACCTGGTGACGCGCCTTCGGGCCTGGACCCACCGTCAACAACGGCTCGGCGATCCCGCGTCTTCCACGGAGGAGGCCCTGCGCAGCGTCGTCGGCGTCTACAGCGTGCACCCGACGGCGCCACTGGCCCTGCTCGCCCGCACTCGCGGCATGACGCGCGAGGAGTACGCCGCCTTCGACAGTGAGGGCCGCGCCGTACGGATGCCGGCGATGCGGCGCAGCGGGTTCCTGCTTCCGCGCGAGAGCGCCGCCCGGCTGTATCCGCATTTCCGGTTCGCGACCCGCGACATCGAACGCCGGCTGCGCGAGCTCGGCGTCGACGTCGGCGACTACGAGGCGATGCGGCCGCGAATCCTCGCCGCAGCCAAGAAGCCGGTAGCGCCCAAGGAACTCCAGGCCGCGACCGGTCTGAGCGGGCTGACGCAGGGACAGGTGCTGCGCTGCCTATGCAAGGAAGGAGTGCTGCTTCGCGTTTCGGGCGCGAGCCTGCGCGCCGACCGCCTGAAGTACGTCGCGACCAAGGCCTGGGCGCCCGAGGTGCTACGCGGTACGAAGCGCCCTGACGCCTTCGCCTGGCTGGCCGGCGAGTACCTGCGCGCTTTCGGGCCGGCACGCGTCACGGACTTCGCGTGGTGGTGCGGCATCGGCGTGCGCGAGGCCGCGACCGCGTTCGCCGCGCACACGACTGTCGATGTCGGCGACGACCTGTTGCTTCGCGCCGAGGACGAACGCGACTTCGAGTCGACCACCAAGCCGCGCGGCACGGTCGACCTGCTGCCCAAGTGGGACTCCTACACGATGGGGCACGCGCCCGACGGTCGTGCGCGTTTCGTCGCCGACGACGTACTGCATCGCGTCTACAGCGACGGTGCGCGCGGGTTTCCCGGCGACGGCAAGCCGGTCATCCTCATCGACGGCCAGGCTGCCGGTCTGTGGGACCTGACCGTGAAAGACGGCGTGACGGTCGAGCTGTTCGACACGATCGGCGCGGCGGTACGCCGACGCCTCGACCACAAGCTGAAGGAGGTCGTGGCGTTTCTCGCGACCTGACGTGATCTCGGAGGAAACTTGCCGCGATTGACGAAAGACTTCCTTCCGATTGCGGCAACTTTCTTCCAGCGTTATCAAGCTGGGCCGTCGGATCCAGCGTGTCAGGCGTCGTGCCCTGGCTTGAGGTCACGCACGTCGGAGAACATCAGCGGATCGCACGGCCGCCGTACGACCACCTCCGCCGGCTCGACGTGAAAGCCGATGTGGTCACCCCAGGGCGCGGTCTCGAGGATGCGCCCGACGGCGTACCGCGGGGCATCATGCAACACCGGTACGCCGTCGACGTCGTCCCAGCCGCACCGCTCGAACTTGTCGATCTCGTCACCGGTCTCTGAACCGAACAGCGCCGCGAGGTCGAGCTGCGCGCGGTCCAGTACGTGCACCCCAAGATGGGTGGCCGCCCGCGCCGTGCGACAGGTGCGGTTCTTGTCCGACAGGCAGACGAGCAGCCGGGCCGGATCGATGCTGCTCTGGGTGAGGAAACCGACTAGGCAGCCGTCCCGTCGTCCACCCGCGGCCGTCGTAACGACGAACATCGGATAGTCGAATCCCTCAACCCATCGGTCGAGAGGAGTCGCGTCTGTCACCCCGCGTCGATGCCCGTAGCAACGGAAAGTAGCGTGTGCTAGAAGTCCAGATCGCGTTGGGGTACCAGCTGCCGCCCGGCAAGCCATCGCCGCATCGGGCTGTCGCCGCGCGCGAGCCAGATTGCGCAGCCGATGAATGCGATGCCGCCGAACATCAACACGAACGGGAACGCCGGGCCCTGCGCCGAGATACTCAGGGCGATCCACAACATCAGACCGCCGGCCGCGAGGTAGAGCATCCGGGCCAGCCACGTGCCGACGGCGAGGTACAAGCCGGCGCTCAAGTACAGCGACCACGTCTGGCCGTCGCACGACAGCGGGATGCCCCACGCGACCAGCCCTAGGCCGACCAGATGTGGCCAGAACGCGAATCTGCGCCACCCCCGCAGATCGAGTACGACGGCCGCCGCGATCATGAGGGCGCCGCCAACCAGGACGACCCTCTCGATGGACCCGAACTCGTCGTCCGACCCTGTCTCGAGGATCCGAGCCGTGAGATCCATGAGCATGAAGCCGATGAACACCGTCAGCGGGAACGTCACGAACGGTCTGCGGTAGCGCCACAGAAGGGCGATGGCGACGGCGATTGACGCGACTTCCATGAACACCCAGCCGCCGGACACCCACTGGTAGAAGTCGCCGTAGTTGTCGAAGTCGAATTCGACCCCGGCCATCCGCTGGAGGCAATAGATGGTCAGTGGCGTGTAGAACGCGACCACGGTGGCGAATCCGGCCTCGAGGGAGCCGTGCCCTTCCCGGCGAGACCACTCCGCTGCCAGCAGAAAGCCGGCCTGCCACACCAGGGTCAGCCCGAGAACGAGGCCGATGCCGAGGGCTTCGTACCCTTCGGTTGACCACCACCCGTGCGCGCCGATCACCAGCATCACGCCGAGCCAGACGAGCACTTGAATCAGTCGGGTCAGCTGGCCCTGGTCACCGAATCCATCGGCCGGACGCGACAAGGGATCGGCCGCGACAGGTAGGGGTGCGGGTGCTCCCCACGCTTGCGCCGGCTCGGCGTACAGCCGTTCGAACAGTGCCAGCGACTGCGCCTCTGTTATCCCAAGCGATGCAGCTTCTGCGGAAAACCGCCCTCGGTCCATCCATGCAGGGTACGGCGACCGTCATGTCCCCCGAGGCGGTTATCCCGAGATTCACTACTGCGCTTCGAGGCGGGCCTTGGCGCGCTTGCCGCGGTTGCGTTCGCGGTCGGTTGCTGACAGCTCGACCTTGCGGATCCGCACCGTCGCCGGCGTCACCTCGACGCACTCGTCCTCGCGGCAGAACTCCAGCGCCTGCTCGAGTGAGAGCGCCTTGTGCGGGATCAGCGGCACGAGTACGTCGGACGACGACTGCCGCATGTTGGTGAGCTTCTTCTCCTTGGTCGGGTTGACGTCCATGTCATCCGACCGCGAGTTCTCGCCGACGATCATGCCCTCGTAGACCTCGGTGCCGGGGCCGACGAACATCGTGCCGCGCTCTTGCAAGTTGGCAAGCGCGAAACCGGTCGTGGGGCCGCTGCGGTCAGCGACGAGCGAACCGGAAGGCCGGGTGCGGATCTCGCCGTGCCACGGCTCGTACCGCTCGTGGACGTGGTGCAGCAGCCCGGTGCCGCGGGTCTCGGTGAGGAACTCGGTGCGGAAGCCGATCAGGCCGCGGGCCGGGACCTGTCTCTTATAAAAATCTCCGAGCCCACGAGACCCTAAGACATCTAGTATGCCGTCTTGTGCTTGG
>JBKJZO010000098.1:0-5131 GCA_046715235.1 Mycobacteriales bacterium | reverse complement strand
GAACTGCGCCGGGCGGCTCGATCGCGCGCCCGTGAGCTGCGCCACCGCGGCCGGCTCGACGGGACGCTGGAACGGGTCCGCGAGCTGCTGGACGAAGCGGTCGCGCACGAGCGCGGGGCGCTCTTCCCCGACCCGTCGGATGCCGCGCGCCTCGCGGAGGCCGAGCTCGACGCGCTGCCCTCGGACACGGCGCGCGCGGTGCGCCAGCTCGCCGACTGGCAGTGGCGCTCCCCGGATGCGGCGTCGGCGTACGAGCAGATCCGCGACCTGCTGCGCGCGGAGGTGCTCGACAGCCAGTTCCGCGGCATCAAGGCGGCGCTCGCCGACCAAGACCCGGAGCAGGTCTTGCGCGTGCGCGACATGCTCGCCGATCTCAACGCGATGCTCGACGCCGATGCGCGCGGTGCGCACACGCAGGAGCATTTCGACGAGTTCATGGGCCGCTACGGCGACATGTTCCCCGACAACCCCAGCAACCTCGAGGAGCTGGTCGACTCGCTGGCCCGGCGGGCAGCGGCGATGAGCCGACTGCTCGAATCGCTCACCGACGAACAACGGGACGAGTTGTCGTCGTTGATGTCGTCGGCACTGGGCGACATCGGGCTGGAGAGCGAGATGGCACGGCTCGCCGACGCGCTGCGCCGCCGCCGTCCCGACCTCGACTGGGATCGGCGCGAGTCGATGTCGGGCAACGCGAGCCTGGGCATGTCTGATGCGACGTCCGCGCTGGAGGAGCTGGCCGAGCTCACCTCACTCGACGAGGCGTTGGGCCAGAACTACCCCGGGGCGTCGCTCGACGACATCGACACCGAGGCGCTCGCGCGCACGCTCGGCCAACGCGCCGCCGTCGACGTCGAGGCGTTGCGCGAGCTCGACCGCGAGCTGCGCGCGCAGGGATATCTCGAGCGAACCGAGGGTGAGATTCGCCTGACACCAAAGGCGATTCGCCGTATCGGTGCCGCCGCACTGACACGCGTGTTTCAGTCCCTCGCCGCGCGCGGAACCGGTCAGCACGACGTACAAGACGCCGGTCCGGCCGGGGAGTGGACCGGGGGCAGCAGGCCGTGGCAGTACGGCGACGAGCAGCCGATCGACGTCGTCCGGACCGTGACCAATGCGGTACGCCGGCAGACCGGCGCCGCTTCCTCGGTGACGCTGAGCGTCGAGGACTTCGAGGTCTTCGAGACCGAGCGGCGTACCAGCGCGGCGGTCAGCCTGCTGGTCGACATGTCGTACTCGATGGTGCTGCGCGGCACCTGGTCAGCGGCGAAGTCGACCGCGCTCGCCTTGCACTCCCTCATCACCACGCGCTACCCGCAGGACGCGCTGCAGATCGTCGGCTTCTCCGACTACGCGCGCGAACTGCAGGCCGTGGAGCTGGCCGGGATGTCGTGGGACATGGTTCAGGGCACCAACCTGCACCACGGGCTGCTACTTGCGGGACGTCACCTGCGCCGCCATCCCGACTCGGAGCACATCGTTCTCGTCGTCACCGACGGCGAGCCGACTGCCCACCTCGAGCCGGATGGCCGGTCGTCGTTCAACTGGCCGCCCGTCCGCGAGACGATCGAAGCAACGATGGGCGAGGTCATCAAGCTGACGCGGCGAGGGGCGGTCATCAACGTCTTCATGCTCGACTCCGAGCCCAGGCTCGTTCGCTTCGTCGAGGAGCTCGCACGGGCGAACGGCGGACGCGTCTTCGCGCCGTCAGCGGAGAGGCTCGGCGACTACGTAGTCAGCGACTACCTCAAAGCAAGACGCGGCCGACGAATCCGCCACTGACCCGCCACTGACCCGCCATCGGCGTACGCCCGCTCGACCTCGGGCCAGTTGGATCATTTTGACAAACTTGCCCCCGAAATCCCCGCGTGCAGCAGGCGATCACTTCGACAAGATGATCATCTTGGGGCACGCAACCGCCGCTTTGAGATCGGCTAGTGCTTGCGGATCAGGGATAGGCCGTCGGCGATTGGCAACATCACGACCTCGACACGATCGTCGGCGCGGACCTTGTCGTTGAACGCCCGCAAGGCGACGGTGTCCTCCTCCTCGTTCGACGGATCAGCCACAAGCCCCGACCACAGAACGTTGTCGGCGAGCAGCATGCCTCCCGAGCGCAGCCGCGGCAGCAACTCGTCGTAGTAGTCGCCGTAGCTGGCCTTGTCGGCGTCGACGAAGGCGAGGTCGAACGACGGCTCCGGCGGCAACGCGCGCAGCGTCTCAATCGCAGGTCCCAGGCGCAGCTCGATCCGGTCGCCGATGCCGGCACGGTCCCAGTACTTGCGTCCGACCGACGTCCAGTCCTCGCTGATGTCACAGCAAATCAGCGTGCCGTCGTCGGCAAGACCGCGCGCAATGCACAGCGCCGAGAAGCCGGTGAACGTGCCGACCTCGATCGCTCGGCGCGCGCCGAGAATGCGCGCCAGCAGCGTCATGAAAAGGCCTTGCTCCGGCGCGATCTGCATGACGGCCTGATCGCCGAGCAGCTCCCGGGTCTCACTGATGAGCGACTGCGCTATCTCGTCGAGCGGTGAGCTGTGCGCGAGCAAGTAGTCATGCAGCTCGGCCGTCAGCTCGATCGTCTTAGGTGTGTGTGTCATGGCGCTCCTGGCGTTCGCCGACGTGACAGCTGGCCTGCCGCCGGCGCTACTCACTTAACATCCACTCCCGTGACCACAAGTGCGATGCCCGCGCCGAGATTCCGCAACCCCGTCTCGAACATGCGGCGCGAAGTGCTCGTACTCGCGGCCGTCGCCTTCGCGGTCGCCGTCGGCTACGGGATCGTCGCGCCTGTCATCCCGCTGTTCGCCGACCAGTTCGGCGCGTCGGCGACGAGAGTCGGCGCGGTCACCAGCGCCTTCGCGTTCATGCGCTTCGCCTCGGCATTGGGCAGTGGCCGACTCGTCGACCGGCTGGGCGAGCGCGTCGTCCTCGCCAACGGAATCGGCATCGTCGCGGTGTCGTCGGCACTCGCCGGCGCGTCCCAGACCTACTGGCAACTGCTGCTCCTGCGGGGTGTCGGCGGTATCGGCTCGGCGATGTTCACGGTCAGCGCCTACAGCCTGCTGCTCCGGTCCGTGCCCGCTGACGAACGTGGTCGCGCCGCCGGCACGTTCACGGGCGGCTTCTTGCTCGGCGGCATCGCCGGACCCGGGCTTGCCGGCATCGTCGCGGGCTGGTCGATGCGCGCGCCGTTCTTCGTGTACGCCGGAACACTCGCTGTCGCCGGCAGCATCGGGCTGCTCGCCCTCCCCCGGCACCTGCTCGCCGACCGCGACGCCATCAAGGCGCCGGGATCGGGCACGACGGTGCGAACCGCGCTGGCCTCCCCGGCCTATCGCGGAGCGCTCGCGGCTTATGCCGCCGAGTCGTGGGCGGCGTTCGGCGTGCGCATCGCGTTCGTGCCGCTGTTCATCAAAGAGGCGCTGCACCGCGGCCCGGGCATGGCCGGAGCCGCGCTGATGGCGGGCGCCGTCGTACACGGGCTCGCGCTCATCCCAGCGGGTCGGTACGCCGACCGCCGCGGCCGCAAGCCGGTCCTGCTGCTGGGTTGCCTGGTCTGCGGCGCCGGTATGGCGACGCTCGCCCTGCGACCCTCCGTGCCGCTGCTCTTCGTCGCGATGATGGTGTTCGGGCTCGGCTCGGGAATGTTGAGTGTCGCCCCCGCGGCCATCGTCGGTGACGTCATCGCCGGGCGCGGCGGCACCGCGATCGCGGCGTACGGCATGGCTGGCGACTTCGGCGCGGTCGTCGGCCCGCTTGCCGCCGGTCGCCTCAAGGACAGCTTTGGTTTCCCTGCTGCGTTCGGCCTGACAGGCGCGATGTTCGTGCTGGCGTTCCTCGTTGCAGCGCCGGCGCCCGAGACACGCCGCGCTGACGCGCTGACGCCGGAACCCGCCCCGTCGTAGGTTGTGGCAACAGCCCAAACCCGGTCGTCGTCTGAGGGAGTCGCCAACGTGCGCAATGTCCTGCTGTTTCTGCACATCGCGGCGGCGATGCTCATTCTCGGTTCCTTGTTGTTCATGGACATGCTCACCCCCGGACTGGTGCGCGGCGGCCGCGACAACCTGCCAATGCTGCGCAAGTTCCACCAGCTTGGCCGGGTGTTCGGGCCGAGCGCCAGCATCATCTTTCTGATCGGCATCGCCCTCGTGATCGACGGCGAGTTCCAATGGGGTGACGCGTGGCTCGGGGCGTCGATGGCCCTGTTCATCGCGGCCGCCGTCATCGGTGGCGGGCCGCACGCGAAGACTCTGGAATCGGCGATCAGCAAGCTCGACGACGGTCACCCAGTCGATGCGGAGGCCGGCCGCCTGAGCATGCTCGGCGGCGTCAACATGCTGATCTTGCTCGTCATCGTCTGGCTGATGGTCGCGAAGCCAGGACTGAGCGCTGTCGGCTAGTCGCCGCGAGGATCGCGGCCGTCGGCACCAGTCAACCCTCCTCGCCGCTACGCGCAAACACCTTCGCAACGGCGGCTGCGAAGGTGCGTGCCGATCGGCGTACCGCCAACCAGGCGCGGCGGATGACCCGAGTTGGTGGCCCGGCGAGCCGGCGAGCGGCGTCGCCGATAGCCGCGGCGAATGGCGCGAGGGCACGCCAGACCCGTCTGGCAAGGCGGTCGGCCGCTCGTACGAACCGCTTCGCTGCCGGCTCGACCCGCTCGAACGCCGCGTGCATCCAACGGCCGACGGGGCGGAGCAGGAAGGTCAGGAACTGGAGCGAGATCCAGTCCCAGAGCCTCGCGACCAGCGCGAACACCCGGCGCAGCGGCCTGAACAGGCGCACCGCTGCGCGGCCGATCACTCGTAGGCCCGACATGACCGCCCGCCCCACGGCGTCCGCGCCACGGCTGTATCCCGTGAGGATGCGTGCGAACAGCCGGCCCGCCCACGGCATGGGCAGCCAGACGACCGCCGCGAGCCACACCAACGGGCGCAGCAACGGATGCACAGCGGGGTCGGCTTGGTCACGCGAGTCCGGCATGAGCCGATCATCACCGGGGGCGACCGGCCAGGGCATCCCCCGGCAGGAGGACGCGTGGTAAGCCGCGAGGCGTTCCACGCGGTCTCCGCGGGCCATGATAGCGAGTGTGCGGAATTATCCCTAGCGGGGGGAGAACTTGTCGCAG
>JBKJZO010000097.1:0-16843 GCA_046715235.1 Mycobacteriales bacterium | reverse complement strand
CGTCGGCGCACAAGTGGGGCGGGCCGCCGGGTGTCGGCGTGCTCGTCGTACGCAAAGGGGTGCGGTGGGTTTCCCCCGCTCCGGCCGATGAGCGCGAGTCGCGGCGGACGCCCGGATTCGAGAACGTGCCGGCGATCGTCGCGGCGGCGGCGGCACTCGAGGCGCGGCAGAGCGAGATGGCCGAGGAAGCGGTGCGACTCTTCGCGATGGTCGACCGAATCAGAGGTGCGGTCGCGGCGTCGATTCCCGACGTCGAGGTCGTCGGCGATCCGAGCCTTCGACTGCCGCACATCGTCACGTTCTCGTGCCTGTACGTCGAAGGCGAGCCGTTGCTGCACGAGCTCGACCGGGCGGGCTTTGCCGTTTCCAGCGGCTCCTCGTGTACGTCGAGCACGCTCGCCCCGAGCCATGTCCTGGAGGCGATGGGCGTGCTGACGCACGGCAACATCCGCGTGTCGCTCGGGCGCGAGACGACCGATTCAGAGATCAGCTCGTTCCTCGCACAGTTGCCGCGGATCGTGGCGCGCCTGCGCTCCGACGCCAAGGCAGACCAGCTGTGACGGCCGACGGTGACGACGACGCGCTCACGATCGACACGCTCGGGCGGCGGTGCCCGATCCCGATCATCGAGCTGGCGCGACAGCTGCCGGACGTCGAAGTCGGCCAGGTCGTCGCCGTACTCAGTGACGACGACGCCGCGCGGGTCGACATCCCGGTGTGGTGCCGCATGAAGCACCAGGAGTACGTCGGCGCGACACCCTCCGAGCGCGGCGTCGCCTACCGGGTCCGCCGCCTGAGCTAGCCCGCCAGTGCGGCGTGTACCTCGCCCGCGGCCTCGTCGCCGTACGCCTGCTCCATGCGCAGGACGAAGCGCCCAATCCACCGTGGTGATCCAGGGCGCGCAAGGCCGGTTTTACCGGCCTGCGGAGCCCCCGAGCTTTGAAGGGGATCTGTTGTCGATCAAGTTGTCGAAGTCGACGGCGTGAAATGTGCGTGGGAGGCGGCGCGGATTTCGACAACATGATCACCTAGCGGACGGACATCGCCGTCAGTGGTCGTGATCGTGGTGGTCGTGATCGTGGTGGTCGTGAGAGTGGTTGTGCAGGAGCGCTTGCGTGAAGCGGAACACGTGCCCGTCGGGGTGACGCAGGTGCATCTCGCGTACGCCCCACGGCTCCTCCCGAGGCGGGCACGTCACGTCCATCCCCAGCTCGACGCACTGCCGATGAACAGCGTCGACGTCGCCGACCCACACCGTCATCCAGACACCCTTGTCGGATGTCTGGTCAGCTTCCGGCCCGCCGGTAACGGTGGCCGAGCCGCGACCGCGGCCGCCCTGCCCGTCCCGGCAAAGGAAGATCTCGCAATCACCTGAGGCGACACCACCGAAACCAGGCACCGTGCCCTCGGCTCCGGGCGGCCCGTGCCATTCGAGAGATGTCGACCAGCCGAGGCGATGGAACCATTCGAGGCTCGCGGCAACGTCGGAGACGTTCAGGATCGGCACCACTCTTCGAACGTCCATCGGACTCCTAGCCAGCTAGGGCTGCATGTACCTCTGCTGCGGCCTCGTCGCCGTACGCCTGCTCCATGCGCAGGACGAAGGCACCGCGATCGACTTCGTACTCCTGCGTGCCAACCCGCTCGAGCACGTAGGTCGCGATGAGGTTGCCGATCTGCAGGCAGCGCTCGTAGCTCACGCCCCACGCCTGGCCACTGAGGAAGCCGGCGCGAAACGCGTCGCCGACGCCGGTCGGGTCGGCCTTCAGCTCCTCGGGAACCGCCGCCACCACCAGATCGGGCTCCCCCGCCTGATAGAGCGCCGAGCCGTGCGCGCCGAGCGTCACGACCCAGTGACCGACCCGGCCAAGCACCTCGTCGCGCGTCCAGCCGGTCTTCTGCTCGACGAGCGTGGCTTCGTAGTCGTTGGTGAAGAGCACGTCGGCGCCGTCGATCAGGTTGCGGATCTCGGGACCTTCCATCCGCGCCAGCTGCTGGCTGGGGTCGGCGGCGAACGGTACGCCGAGATGCCTGGCTTCCGCCGTATGCCGGACCATCGCCTCGGGGTCGTTGGGCGACACCACTACGAGGTCGAGCCCACCGACCCGGTCGGAGATCGGCTTGAGCTCGATGAAGCGCGCATCGGCCATCGCGCCGGTGTAGAACGACGCGATCTGGCACTGCTCGAGGTCGGTCGTGCACATGAAGCGGGCGGTGTGCTTGAACTCGCTCACGTGGACGCTGGCCGTGTCGACACCGTGCCGCTCGAGCCAGGAGCGGTCGTCCTCGAAGTCGGTGCCCACTGCGCCGACCAGGATCGGGTGGTGCCCCAACTGCGCCATGCCGTAGCAGATGTTGGCGCCGACACCCCCACGACGCAGGTCGAGCTCGTCGACGAGGAACGACAGCGAGATCCGGTGGAGCTGGTCCGGGATCAGCTGCTCGGCGAAACGCCCGGGGAACGTCATCAGGTAATCGTTGGCGATTGACCCGGTCACGGCGATGCGCACGGGGGCGAGCTCCTTCGGCTGCTGAACTGCGGGTGAACGGCGGGAAACGCGCGTCAGCGTACCGGCCGGAAGAGTGGAACCGCGCCTCGCTCCCCTGCGTCTCAGGGACAACTGAGACACTTCGCACCGGAGGTAACCATGTCGTCGTCGCGCCGCATTCTCGTGCCGCTTGGATCGGCAGCCGCGGTCCTGGTGATCGTCGCCGGCGCGGTTTTCGTGACCAATCGCGGTGGAGATGGCGACGATGTCGGCTCGCCCCGGCTCCCCGCTCTGGCAATCAACGGCGGCGGCGGCGTGGCTGCGGCCGAGATGTCCGCCGCCACGGCTGACCAGAAGATGGCCGCACCCGCCGGCGGAGCGCCCACGATCCAGGTCAAGGGGCAGTTGCCGACAGCGACCGACATGCCGGTTCCGGCGTACCGCATGGAGCGCAAGACTGTCACCCGCGAGGACGTCGTCGCGCTCGGCGCCAAGCTCGGCTTGAAGGGCGAGCCGCAGAAGCAAGGTGGCGCCTGGCTGCTGTCCGACTCCGGCCGCGTCCTCTCGGTCGACCTGTCGCCCCTCAACGACTGGCGGATGATGCCAGGTGAGATCTCCTGCAGCTCGGCCGGCTCGACCGGCAGTAGCGGTGGCGCTGTAGATCCGGGAGGCGTGCCCGCGCCTGAGACGGTCGTCGATCCGGCGGCCGGCGACGGTCGCGAGCCAGCAGCCGACCCGGCGCAGCCCAAGCCCGCAGTCGACCCGGCCCAGCCCAAGCCGGCACCGAACAACGTCGTCGAGGACCCAGCCGACTCGGGGCCGGCTCCGGATGCACAGGACTGTTCGGTCTCGTCGGGGGTTGTCGACTCAGGTACGGCGTGCGCGGCGCCCGAGGACGCGAAGACGCTCGTCGCCTGCGAGCAGCCCGAAACCAAGCCGGCGGCATCTGACGACGTCGCCCGCAAGGCCGCTCTATCGCTGTTGGGCGAACTCGGCATCGACACGAAAGACGCAGCCGTGCGCGTCGACCCGGCGTACAACGGGATCCGGCACGTATCCGTGACGCGCCGGCTCGAAGGGCTACTTGCGATCGGCTGGCAGTCCGACGTGGAGGTCGACGTCAAGGGCACCGTGGTCAGCGCGAGCGGGCAGCTGGCGAAGCCGGTACTCGCGGGCAAGTACCCGATGTTGCCGCCCGCGGAGCTCGCACCGCAGCTGGCGAACACCCGCGTGACCACGATGATGTGCGTGCAGAAGCCCGGCGTTGAGGGCTGCGCACCGCCGCCACCGCTGATCGTGACCGGCGCCGAGGCGGGACTGTCGCTGACCTACCCCAATGATTGGGAGAAGGGCGAGGCCTACCTGCTGCCCGCGTGGCTGTACCAGATCGAGGGCGATTCCAATCTGGCCGCCATCGTCGCCGTACCGCAGCAGTTCAGGGGCGACGAGCTGCCCAGCGACCCGAACGACCTGGTCCGCAAAGGCGTTCCGGAACCGATGCCCCTCCCCGCCGTCGACACCCCAGCGTCCGACACTCCGGCCATCGCACCGTCGCCCAAGTAGCCCACGGACAGCGACGCGGCCGCCCCCGAAGGTCGGCCGCGTCGTACGAGCTGAGTCTTAGGAGAACGAGTCTCCGCAAGCGCAGGATCCGCCGGCGTTGGGGTTGTCGATCGTGAAGCCCTGCTTCTCGATCGTGTCGACGAAGTCGATGCTGGCGCCGCCGAGGTACGGCGTGCTCATGCGGTCGACGACGACCTTGACGCCGCCGAAGTCGGTGACGGTGTCGCCATCGAGCGAGCGCTCGTCGAAGTAGAGCTGGTAGCGCAGGCCTGAGCAGCCACCGGGCTGTACGGCGATGCGCAGCGCGAGGTCGTCACGGCCCTCCTGCTCCAGCAGGCTCCGGACCTTAGTGGCCGCGACATCGGTCAGCAGGACCGTCGTCACACCGGCCGGCGCCTGCACCGTGTCGGCGGGGGCCTCCGCGGCGTGGGAGTGTCCCGCGTGGGAATGTCCCGCGTGCTCGTGGGTGTGCGTGTCGGTCATCGCTGTCGTCTCCCGGGGAGGCGTTGGAGGGTATGTCCTTGTGCACAACAGTCGCGGGCCCCTGAGGAATTCCGCGGACAGTGCCCTTCTAGGATCGCACAGGATCCGAGGAGGGCTCGCCGTTCGGCGAAGTCGGGGCGCTGGAGTCGTCGACCTCGGCCGGTGTACCCCGCAGCTTTGCCGTCCACTCCCGGGCCGCCTGAGCCGCGATTTTCTCCAGCCAGTACGCCGGCTGCGCGAACGCCTCCCCCGTTGAACCCGCAATCGACATGATCGAGTACGCCGCGTGGACGCCGATAGCCCGCGCCTCGTCATCGCTGACAGTGACGTCGCCAGCCAGCACCAGGCACGGCACGGACGCCTCGAGCGCGATCTCGGCGACGCCGGCGGGCACCTTGCCGTGCAGCGACACCGAATCGAACCGTCCCTCGCCGGTGACGACGACGTCGGCGTCGGCGATCTTGGCCCGCAAGCCGACGATGTTGGCCACCAGGCGCAGACCCGGCTCCATCGCCGCCGCGCAGAAGTGCATCAGCGCAAAGCCCAGCCCGCCTGCGGCTCCCGCCCCCGGCGCAGCGGCGTCGTCCGGCGCGCCCAGGACCTCAACCCAGTTCTCCAGCGCCGCTACCAACTCGTCCAGTGCCGCGTCGTCGGCACCCTTTTGCGCGCCGAAGGTGCGGGTTGCGCCGTTCGGGCCGAGCAGTGGGTTGTCAACGTCGGACACAGCCACGATGTCGACTCCGGCCAGCCGCGGGTCCAGTCGCGACGCGTCGACCGAACGCAGCGCGGCAAGTGCGGCACCGCCGCGCGGCAACTCATTACCGTCGGCATCGAGCAGTCGTACGCCCAGCGCTTGCGCCATGCCGGCGCCGCCGTCGTTCGACGCGCTGCCGCCAAGGCCGATGAGGATGCGACGGGCCCCTGCAGCGACCGCGATCGAGATCAGCTGGCCGACGCCGTACGACGTCGTGCGCCGGGGGTCTAGCTCCTCGGGCGTCAGCCGGCTCAGACCGCACGCTTCCGCCGACTCGATCACCGCGATTCGGGTGCCGGCCACGTCGGTCTGCAGCCATGAGGCCGGGACGCCGCGAGAAAGCGGGTCCTCCACCGTGGCGGTCGTCACACCGTCGAACACGTTGGACACGGTGTCGAGGAAGCCCGGACCGCCATCCGACATGGGCGCCAGGATGAGGTCGTCGCCGGGCGCGGCACTGCGCCAGCCGACCGCGATCGCGCTCGCGGCCTCGGCGGCGGAGAGCGTTCCGGCGAACTTGTCAGGGGCGATGACTACGCGCATGCGGTGCAGTCTGCCCGGTCTGAGGCGGAAGCAAAGATTCCGTTTACACGTTGAGTGCTGTGGGACGATTGCTGTACCGCTTTGACCTGGAGTAGACCCCGTCATGACCACCCCCCTCGACGACATAGCGCCGACGCCGGTTGCGCTGCTTCTGCTGGGCCGCGAAGCCGACCGCAACTCCGAGCGCGGCGTGGCGTGCCCCGGGGAGCTTCCACCGGCGTCCGATCCGCACCTCGTCGAGCGTGCTCGCGCCGCTCAGGAGACCCTCGGTAACCGGGTGTTCGTCCTCGGCCACCACTACCAGCGCGACGAGGTCATCCAGTTCGCCGACGTGACCGGCGACTCGTTCAAGCTCGCCCAGCAGGCGGCCGCACGTCCCGAAGCAGAGTTCATCGTGTTCTGCGGCGTGCACTTCATGGCCGAGAGCGCCGACATCCTGACCGCCGAGAGCCAGAAGGTGATCCTGCCCGACCTCGCCGCTGGCTGTTCGATGGCCGACATGGCCGCGATCGACCAGGTCGAGGAGTGCTGGGACGCGCTCGAGGACGCCGGAATCGCCGCGGGCGTCGTACCCATCACCTATATGAACTCCTCCGCCGACATCAAGGCGTTCACGGGCCGGCACGGCGGCACCGTGTGTACGTCGAGCAACGCCAAGCGGGCGCTCGACTGGGCGTTCTCCAAGGGGCAGCAGGTGCTGTTCCTGCCCGACCAGCACCTGGGCCGCAACACCGCTGTACGCGAGATGGGCCTATCGCTCGACGACTGCGTCGTCTACAACCCGCACCGGCCGAACGGCGGCCTGACCGTCGATGCGCTGCGCGCGGCGAAGATGATCCTGTGGAAGGGCCACTGCTCCGTGCATGGCCGCTTCACCCTCGACACGTTGCTCGAAGCGCGGGAGCGGATCCCCGGAGTGACGGTGCTGGTGCACCCCGAGTGCCGCTACGAGGTGACGGCGAACGCCGACCTCGTCGGGTCGACCGAGTACATCATCCGCACGATCACCGAAGCGCCGGCCGGCTCGAAGTTCGCCGTCGGCACCGAACTCAACCTCGTGCGCAGGCTCGCGAAGGCCAATCCGGACAAGACCGTCGTCTTCCTCGACAAGACCGTGTGCTTCTGCTCCACGATGGACCGCATTGACCTGCCGCACCTCGTCTGGGTGCTGGAGTCGCTGGTGCTCGGCGACGTCGTCAACGAGATCCGGGTCGAGCCGCAGATCGCCGCCGAGGCGCGGGGCGCGCTCGAGCAGATGCTTGCGTTGCCGTAGCGCCGAGGTGCCCGCACCCTTACTCTGCTCACCACCCAGCATCCAGACAGGACCCCTTTGTTAAAGCGACGATCGACGCCCGTACCGACCCCGGTCGAGGCGCCGGCAGAGCCGGTACGCCCAGGCAGCAAGGGCCGTCCGACGCCCAAGCGCAGCGAGGCGCAGGCCAGCCGCCGCGGGGCGGTCCAGAAGGCGCCTACCGGTCGCAAGGAAGCCGCTCGCCTGCGCCGGGACACCGCAAGAGCCGACCGGCGGTCGACGATGCTGGCACTGTCGACCGGTGACGAGCGCAACTACCCGCCGGGACACGCCGGCAAGGAACGCGCCCTGGTGCGCGACATCGTCGACTCGCGGACGTCGCGCGCGTGGATCGGCATCCCGGGGCTGCTCGTCCTCCTTCCGCTGATCTTGCTGTCGGGGGTCATCAAGCCGCTCTACACCCTCGTCTTGCTCCTCCAGTTCGTCCTCATCAGCGTCGTCCTGATTGACATCGTCGCCACCTTCCGGGTGATCGGGCGCGTCCTCGCCGAGCGGTTCCCGACGGGCACCAAGGCGTCCAGAAGGTCGCTCAAGATGTACGGGATCCAGCGCAACAACGCGCGCCCGTCGAAGCGCCGGCCGCCGCCGAGAGTCAAGCCGGGCGACAAGATCTGACGCCGCGCTATGCGCGCCGGTCTCGCTATCCGCGCAAGGCGTCGAGCCACCGGTGCCCGGGATGGACCAGCTCGAGTGCATCACGTAGCCACGTTTTACCGGTCCCGGTGAGCCGTTCGGCGACCGCCGTGAGGTCCGCGTCGTCCGAGTCGCTGCGCCGACCGGCACGGTGCAGCAGGACCACTTCAGGCCGCACGTAGGGCAGTCCATCGGGCGTTTCCAACCCGAAGGCGAGCAGTGGCAGCCGAACCCGATCGTCGGGTATGAAAACCCAGTGGTCGCTCTCGGCGTTCTCGAAGTACAGCTCAACCTGCCAGGGCAGGTAGGTCGCCGTCCTACCCCAGACGACCTGCCGGTCATGCGGCAGCCGGGTGCCAGGCGCCCACGGCGTCAGGGTGTCGTCGTGGTGAATGTGCAGGTCCCACGCAGCCAGGTGCGCTCTGACCTCGTCCTGCTCGCGGCGCAGCATCGCCAGGTCGAGGTCGTGATGCTCCCGGGTGCGCCCCAGGAACAGGTCAAGCGCCCACCCGCCGGTCACCCACCACGACGCGTCGAGCGCGAAGAAGAGTGGTGCGGCCGCCGCCGGCTCCAATGAGAGCCACGGGCCACGGGCATCGATCGGCACGCGGAGATCGTGGCACGACCTTACCGGAACGGCCGCGACATCGCCGCGAGTCGTCGTACGGTCAGGGTTCGAGGCTCATCGTGTAGACGTCGCGTTCGGCTTCCATCAACGTGACCGATCGCGCCCCCGCGTCGTACAACTCCTGCCAGCTCTCCCCCAGCCAGGCCTCAGCTTCTGGCTGGCTGGGGAAGCGGCTCGACGACTGTGGTACGCCGGCCGCCGAGTAGCGCCAGCACCAGTCCATTGCGCGCTCCCATTCGCTCGTCGCCGACAGCAGGCTAGTGTCCTGCGGCCATGGAGCAGTTGCGCGGGCGCGTGCTTGTCATCGGCGGCGCGCGCTCGGGGAAGTCGGCGTACGCCGAGAGCCTGCTCAGCCCGCACCGCGCAGTGACCTACGTCGCGACCGCGCCCGTGCGCCCGGACGAGCCCGACTGGACGGCGCGCATCGCCGCGCACAAGCTGCGACGCCCGGTGAGCTGGGCGACGGTCGAGACCGTCGACCTCGCCGGCGTACTCGCGGACGCCGCTCCCGGTGACCCCCCGCTGCTTGTCGACTCGGTCACCGCCTGGCTGACCACAGCCATGGATGAGGCGGGATCCTGGGGCGGCGACGCCGGGGCGGAGCAGAAGCTGGCGTCGGCGGTCGACGCCCTCGGCTCGGCGTGGGCGCGAACCAAAGGACCCGTCGTCGCGGTCACCGACGAGGTGGGCCAGGGCGTCGTGCCCGAAACGACCTCGGGCCGCTTGTTCCGCGACGAGCTGGGCGCGCTCAACCAGCGCCTCGCTGCCGACGCGGACACCGTCTGGCTCGTCACCGCAGGGCTGCCGTTGCGACTCAAGTAGCTCAGATCAACGGGTCTGGGTCTCCTCGTCCGCGGCTTTCCGCTAACCAGGAGACCCAAACCGAGTCGTCAGAGGCGGGCGGCGAGCTTGGCTTCGCGTTCGGCGCGGGACGCGGTGAACTCCTCGGCCGTAGCGTTGAGCCTGGTGAGGAACTCGGCCAGTTCCGTACGCGCCTTTTCACCCTCCGCGTCGAGACCTTCGATCTCGAACACGTTCCAGTGGCGCAGGAGCGGCCAGATGACCTCGTCGTGGTGGATGCGCAGGTCGTAGATGCCGGCGAGCGCGATCATCACCGACTTGCGCTGGAAGCTGCGGATGCCGGTGCCCGGCATCTGGAAGCCGATGACCTCGTTGCGGATCGCCTGCACCATTGCCGAGGGGTCGAGCTGCATCGCCGCGCCGGAGACGTTGCGGTAGAAGATGTGGTGCAGGTTCTCGTCGGTCGCCACCCGCGCGAGCAGCTTGTCGCACACCGGATCGTTGCTGTAGTGCCCCGTGTTGCGGTGCGCGATGCGCGTCGCGAGCTCCTGGAACGCAACGTAGGCAAGGACCTCAGGCACCGGCTTGTCGTCACCGTGGTGGTGGCCGACCTGCATCTGCTCCATCCGGTCACGCTCGAGCTGCGTCGGGTCGACGCCGCGCGTCACCAGTAGGTAGTCGCGGATGACGAGCGCGTGCCGGCCTTCCTCGGCCGTCCAGCGCCCGGTCCAGGTGCCCCAACTGCCTTCGCGCCCGAAGGTGACGTCGATCTCGCGGTGGTAGCTGGGCAGGTTGTCCTCGGTCAGCAGGTTGACCTCGAGGGACATCCGGGCGATCGGCGAGAGCTTCGACTGCTCGATCGACCAGGGCTTGGCGTCAAAGTCCTCGCCCTCGCTCCACGGGACGTAGTCGTGCGGCATCCATTCCTTCGCGACCGAAAGGTGTCGATCGACCTCGCGACCGACCACCGGCTCGAGTTCCTTGAGCAGAACGGTCGAGGACAACGTCATTGACACTCCCGAGGCTTTTCGTGGGACAAGGTTACGCAACCGTAAGTTACGCGGCCGTAGCCTGTCAGTCAACGCGGCGCGCGGGCGGGCCACTACCCTCACACCTCGTGAACCCGCTCGCCGCCGTACGCACGGCCCTGACGATGTTCACGATCGTCCCGGTGAGCTCGGAGCCGCTTGATCGGCGTACGGCGGGCGCCACGATGATCGCCGCCCCCGCTGCCGGCCTGCTGACTGCGGGGCTCGCAGCCGGGGTGGTAGCGACGATCCGGCTGCTCATCGCCGCGGACGAGACACAGTTCGTCCTCATGGCAGCCGCCGGAATCGCGACGCTCTCGATCGCGAGTCGCGGACTGCACCTCGACGGCCTGGCCGACACCACGGACGCTCTCGGCTCCTACCGCGACCCCGCCTCGGCGCTCGCCATCATGAGCAAGGGCGATGTCGGCCCGTTCGGCGTCGCGTCGATCGTCGTGACGCTGCTGCTGCAGACGGCCGGACTGCATGCCTGCCTGCAGGTCCACCGAAGCACGGAGGGCCTGCTGGTGGCGGGCACGACCGGGCTGCTCGCCGCCACCTGGGCGTGCGTCGGCGTACCGGCCGCTCGCGGTACTGGGCTCGGGGCCACTGTCGCGGGGAGCGTGAGCCGCAGGAGCGCGGCGGCGGTGACTCTGGCGGTGGTCGCCTTTGCCGCGATCGCGGGCAGCATCGACGAGGGGTCGGGCATGCACGGCGCGTCGAGGGCAGTTGCGGCAGTGGCGGTGGGGCTGTCGATCGCCTGGCTGTTCCGGCGGCACGTCGTACGCCGCCTCGGTGGCATCACCGGCGACGTGTTCGGCGCACTCGTGGAGATCGCGCTCACCGCGACTCTGATCGCGGTCGCGTTGATTCCGTAGCCCGCGCTACTTCGGGGATGCCTCGACGAACGGCGGCGTCACGACCTCCATCACGGCGGCCCGCCCGCGCACGTCGACGGTGACCTCTTCGCCGACCTGCACCGACCGGGCGAGCAGAGCCAGCCCGATGCCCACGCGCAGCGTCGGGGAGAACGTGCCGCTCGTCACGACGCCGGCAGGAACGCCGCTTTCATCGGCAGCAGTCATGCCGGCGCGCGGGATCGCGCGATCCTTCGCCCTGAGACCGCGCAGCAGCCGCTTCGGCCCGATCTCCTTCTCCTTGAGCAGCTCCTCGCGGCCCCAGAACGCCGGCTTCGACCAGCCGACCGCCCAGCCCACCCGCGCCTGCAGTGGGCTGATGTCCAGGGAGAGCTCGTGGCCGTGCAGCGCGTACCCCATCTCCGTGCGCAGGGTGTCGCGCGCGCCGAGACCGGCCGGCAGCACGTCGTACGCCGCGCCTGACTCGAGCAGCGCGTCCCACAACGCAGGGGCCTGCGCGGCCGTCGGCAGCAGCTCGAAGCCGCGCTCCCCGGTGTAACCCGTGCGGCAGACGATCAGCTCCTCGCCCTCCCACTGCGCGACGGCGTACGCCATGTAGTGCTGGTCGGTCGGCAGGCCGAGCGCGCCGACCAGCTCGGCCGAACGTGGCCCCTGAACCGCCAGCACGCCGTAGTCGCGGTGCAGGTTTTGTACGTCGATCCCGCTCGGCGCGGCGGCGGCAATGCGCTTCATGACCTCGGCTGTGTTGGCCGCGTTGGGGACCAGCAGCACGTCGTCGTCGCTGCGGATGTAGGCGATCAGGTCGTCGACCACACCACCGGACTCGTCACAGCACAGCGTGTACTGCGCCTCGCCCGGACCGATGCGCCGCAGGTCGTTGGTCAGGCAAGTGTTGAGGAAATCGACCGCGCCGGGGCCGCGCACCGAGCCCTTGCCGAGGTGACTCACGTCGAACACGCCGACTCTTTCGCGCACCGCGGTGTGCTCGGCGATTACTCCGCCGCCCGGGTACTCGATCGGCATCTCCCAGCCGCCGAAGTCGGCCATCTTCGCGCCCCGGGCGACATGGCGGTCGTGCAGCGGCGAACGGAGCAGCTCGGTCACGGATTCGCCCTTTCGGTCAGGTGGCCGTGCGGCGCACGCTACCGCCACGGTGCGGCGATTGTGGCGACCCCAGCGATGATGCTGCCGCGTCGCGTCGTGCGCTGCCGCAGCTCACCGACGACGGCGTGATAAGAGCGGGTATGAACGATTTCACTTGGGCCCTGTCGCTGGACCGTGACCGATTCCAGCTCGACCGCGTGTACGAGTGGCTGCGCAATTCCTACTGGTCGCCGCACGTGCGCCGCGACGTCCTGGAGCGCGCGTTCGCCAACAGTCTCGTCATCGGGGCGTACGACGACGCGGGCATCCAGGTCGGCGTCGCTCGGGCGGTGACCGACTTCGCGTCATTCGGCTGGCTGTGCGACGTGTACGTCGACGAGGCCTGGCGGGGGCGGGGAATCGGCAAGGCGATGGTCCGAGCGCTCGTGGACGACGACCGGCTGCAGACCCTGCGCCGCTGGATGCTCGGCACGCAGGATGCGCACACGGTGTACGAGGAGGTCGGTTTCGAGGACGTGGAATCCGGCCGCTACATGAAGCTGGTTCGCGACCCGTCGACCTGGCAGCGCTTGAGCTGACAGAGGCGGTCGCGCAGCGGATCTGCGCAGGCAGAACAGTGCAGGAGCCTCGCCGGACAGGTCGATCGTCTAGGTTCTGAGAGCGCCCTCGACCCGGAGACGATGACCACCGTGACCTCTCTGACCTTGACCACCGGCGATTTGCCGTCGCTGCCCGCCGACGTGCTGGTGATCGCCGCGCTCCGGCGCGGCGAGCGCGTCGTGCTCGCGCCCGGGCTCGACGGCGTCAACAAGGCGCTGGGGGGCAAGCTGGCGCGGACGCTTGCCGACCTCGGCTTCCGCGCCGAGGCGGGCACGACGGTGCGGCTTGCGACGTTCGGGGCACTCAAGGCGAGCTCGGTCGTGGTGGCCGGTCTCGGTGACGCGACTGGGGTCGACGCGGAGGTGCTGCGGCGCGCGGCCGGGGCCGCCGTGAGGGAGGCCGCTGGGAGCCGCAGGGTCGCCCTGTCACTCAGCGCGGTCGGCGTACCCGGGGGGGTTGCTCTCCGTGCTGTGTGCGAGGGGGCGTTGCTCGGGGCCTATGACTTCACTGAGTTCCGGCAGGCGTCGCTGGCCGGTCGCCGGGCTGTGGTCGAGTCGATCAGCATCGTCGTCGAGGACCCTAAGGACAAGGCCGCGGTCGCCGCCGCCCGCCGTGCGCAGATCGTCGCGGCCGAGGTCGCGGCGGCGCGCGACCTGGTCAACACACCGCCTGGCGACCTACACCCGTTGGAGCTGGCCGAGTTCGCCCGCGAACGCGCGACGCGGGCCGGCTGCACCGTCGAGGTGCTCGACGAGAAGGCGCTGCGCAAGGGGAAGTACGGCGGCATCCTCGGAGTCGGGCAAGGCTCGGCCAATCCCCCGCGGCTCGTGCGCATTGCCTACACGCACCCGAAGGCGACCCGCACCCTGGCGTTCGTCGGGAAGGGCATCACCTTCGACTCCGGCGGGCTCTCGCTCAAGCCGTCCGCGTCCATGGAGTGGATGAAGTCCGACATGGCCGGCGCCGCCGCCGTGGCTGCCGCCCTGACCGCGATCGCCCGGCTGAAGCTGCGCGTCAGCGTGACCGGCTGGATGCCGACCGCCGAAAACATGCCGTCAGGGTCGGCAATCCGGCCCGGCGACGTCCTCACGATGTACGGCGGCAAGCGCGTCGAGGTGCTCAACACCGACGCCGAGGGCCGGCTGGTCCTGGGCGATGCGCTAGTGCGCGCGTCGGAGGAGGCACCCGACCTGATCGTCGACGCCGCAACACTGACCGGCGCGCAGCTGGTCGCGCTCGGCTCGCGCACCGCCGGCGTGATGGCGAACGACGACGACCTGCGCGAGCGGGTCTGCGCTGCCGCGGCGACGGCGGGCGAACAGGTGTGGCCGATGCCGCTGCCGCCCGAGCTGCGCAAGTCGATCGACTCCGACATCGCCGACATCGTCAACACCGGCGACCGGTACGGCGGCATGCTGGTCGCGGGGCTGTTCCTCAAGGAGTTCGTCGGCGAGGGCATCCCCTGGGCGCACATGGACATCGCCGGTCCGTCGTTCAACAACGACGAGCCGCACGGCTACACGCCGAAGGGCGGCACGGGCGCCGCTGTACGCACGTTCGTGCAGTTGGCCGAGGACGAAGCGGCCCGCTGACCGCCTCGTCCTAGCATCCCTTCAGCTCGTCGCGGCCGTCGCCAGGGTCACTGTGTCCGGCAGCACAATCGCGTCCTGTGGCGATGTCGGGGAAACCACCCGCACCTGCACCGCCAGGCCGCCGACGACCCGACCGTCCTTCCCGTCCCTGGCGAGCAGGTCGAATTCGAGAAGATCTCCAGGCGCGACGTCCGGGGGCGTCTGGATTGCCAATCCGAGAGCGAGCTGACCGGCCGGCCCGGCCGACATTCGCAGGATCGACCGGGCACCCGGGGCGAACGCAACGCCGACCGCGTCAGGCACCGCCGCGGCCGGCGCAGCCGCGTCACCCGCGGGAGCGTCGAGATCGAGCGGTAGTCCTGGGATCCCGCGCACCGGCATCACCAGCGAACCCGCCAGCTCGCCCGGCACGGTCAGCCGCGCACTCGGCTCGAATGCCCGGCCGGAGCGTTGCACCAGCATCGCGACCAGCCTCTCCCGGCCCGGAGGTCGCACGAGTTCCAGATGCAGCGCGCGCCGGCCGAAGGAGGCGGTCACGAACGGCCAGGTCCACCACCGGTCGGGTGCGAGGTCGACCACCGCAAGGTTCTTTTGAGCGAGTGCATTGGACTCCCACGTGTGCGCGCCGGAGCTCGGGCGGTCGCCGCGGCTGAGTACGGCGGCCAGCCAACAGACGTGCGTGCCCCCAGCCGGCACCAGCTTGCGCGGCCACTTCGCCTTGACGATGCGCTCCTCGCCCGGACCGATGTCGAATGCCGCGACAGCGGCGATCGCGGGTAGCCAGTCACCTGGATAGGTGAACTCCGTGCCCGCCCACGGCTTGACCGCGAACGTCACCACGCAATGCCGGGCCGTGCGGGTCGTACTGCGGTTGCGGATCCGCGCGTAGAAGAAGTTGTCCTGGCCCTGCTCCGGTGGCTGATGCACCGTGCCACCGTCATCGAAGTTGCGGATCCACAGGTCCGGCGAGTTCCAGAACTTGCCGCCCCACGGGTCGCTGCCCGTGTGGGCCGGGTCGTCCTTCAACCACAGGTCGGCGGCCGGCGCCGCGTCAGGCAGTCCGTAGGCGAAACGATGGAACGCATCCACCAGGCGAGGCTCGACGGACCGGCTGACGAGGTGCTCCTCGAGGCGGACCGTTGTGCTTGGCTGCGAGAGCTCCCGCGCCCAGAACTGCCGCATCAGCGTTTGGAGTTGCGGGGCGCCAATCAGGCCGGCGAGCCCTTCGAAGAAACGCGATCCGTCGCCGTACGCGTTGGATGAGGTGATGCGGATCCACTGGTTGCCGGGGCGCAGTGTGACCGCGGGATCGGTGAAGTCGAACGGCGTGACGACGGCGCCACCGTTGTCGTGGTAGACGGTCCACCCCTCGTCGAGCCAGGCGTCAGGCTGACTGGCCGGTCGCCAGCCACGCGCCCACCAGGAGTGATGGACTTCGTGTCGCAGTGATCCGACGCTCGAGGTCGTGCCGCCGTCGTACTCCATCCCCCCGGTGTTGATGAAGGCGACGAAACGGCTGCCGTGCGGGTACGCACCGATCGTCGACTCGTTGTCGGTGAGGTAGGTGCGGATGTTGGCGATCTGATCCGCCAGGACCACACCGGTGTTGGTCGCGAGCTTCCACGCCTCGATCGTCACCGTGCGGCCCGAGACCGGGAGCATGACGGTGCCGGTTGACCGGGTCACCGTGTCGGTCGCGCGCAGCTCCAGCAGCGTCGACATGGCTGTGCTGGTCGACGGCCAGTCGAGCTTCCAGTGATTGGCGCCCATCGTCGTGATTGCCGCGTTGGTGATGACCGAGTGCGCGACGGCGGTCCCGCTCACGACGAACTCGATCGAGATCGAGTATCCGTCGTAGATGAGGTTGGCAGGCACCCAGGCTTCCAGGTACCGGGCCGCCGCGAGGTCGGTGAAGCCGAAGGACAGTCGTACGCGCGGCCCGGCCGCGAACGACAGCGCCGGCGCATACGAACCGCCTGCGGGCGACTGAGGCAGCCCGACGTCGTACGACACGGTCAGCGTGTGCGCGCTACCAGCTGCCACGACCGAGTCGAGCACCCGCATGTCCGCCCCGGCACCGCCGCCCAGGTTGTGATGAGCGAACGACGAGACGGGCAAGGCCGCGCCGTCGAGGGCAACAGCAGTGACGGTCTGACGCAGGTCGAGCACCGGGTTACCCGCGACAGCGCCGCCGGTAAAAGCGACGGTCGCCGACCCGGTAGCCGTGTTGGTGGCCGCATCGATCGTGATGAGGGCGGAGACCGACGTGATGTCGATAGGTACGGCGAGCAGTCCGTCGACAGGCGTCGGCGGCGGGGCATCGCGAAGCGCACCAGTGCTCATGGCGAATCCTTTCGATGGCACGCGAAATCCGATGGTGGGGGGGGGGGGGGGCGGGGGCGCCCCCCCGGGCGCGGACCGCCCCCCCCCGGGCC
>JBKJZO010000096.1:0-32819 GCA_046715235.1 Mycobacteriales bacterium | reverse complement strand
CGCTCGACGACCCGGAACTAGCCCGCACCGCCCTGGACCTCGGTGCCTACGGATACGTCACCAAGCCGTTCACCCCCAACGAACTGCTCATCAACGTCGCCAACGCGCTGCGCCGCCGCGGCCTCGAATTCGAGAACCGGACGCACCGCGAGCACCTCGAGGTGCTACTGCATGATCGGACGGCGGCCCTGCGCAACCGTGAGGCGCAGTGGCGCGCGGTCGCGGAGTTGGGCCAACGAGCGCTGTTCGAGATCGAGCCCACCGCGTTGTTCGCCTCGGCCCTCACAGCGCTTCGCGACCAGCTCGACGTTCCCCGCGCGGCCGTTCTCGAAATACGTTCAGACCCCGAAAGCGTCGTTGCCGTCGCAGTCGACGGGTGGGAGCAGCAGAGCTTTGGAGTGCGGCTGCCGCTTTCACGAGAGTGGGACGCCTGCCTCGCACTCAGCAACGACGAGCCGTTCATCTTTGGCGACGGCGGCGAAGACAGGTGCAAGGCCATCCCCCTCGGCTGGGACTCAGGCGCCATCACCAGCGGGCTGAGCGTCGTCATCCGACTGGCCGACGGGCCGTACGGCACACTCTCGGCGCACAGTATCGAGCGGCGGCGCTTCTCCGACGACGATGTCTCGTTCGCTCAGTCGGTGGCGAACGTTCTCGGCAACGCGCTGGCACGGCTGCAGATGGAAGAGCAGGTTCGGCTTCAGGCACTGCGCGATCCGCTCACAGGTCTGCCGAATCGGGCGGTACTCACCGACCGGCTCGAGCGCGCTCTTCAACGGTCGGGGCGAACGCAGCGCAGTGTCGGATTGCTCTTCGTCGATCTCGATCACTTCAAAACGGTCAACGACAGCCTGGGCCATCGCGCCGGCGACGAACTGCTGGTCCAGGTCGCCGACCGGCTGCGCACGTTGGTCCGCTCCGGCGACAGCATCGCGCGGTTCGGCGGCGACGAGTTCATCATCCTTATCGACGAAGCGACCCGCGTCGAGGAAGCCTCGGATCTCGCGCGCCGGCTCGGGGAGTTGCTCGACCAGCCGTTCACGCTCGGCACCGACACCGTGTTCGTCACCGCGTCCATCGGCATCGCGTTCCCGAGCCGTGAACGGACGACCGCGGACGCGCTACTGCGGGACGCCGACGCCGCTATGTATCTGGCGAAGGAGCGCGGCCGCGCCCGATTCGAGTTCTTTGACGCGACGCTGCGCCGCCGGGCCGTCGAGCGGATGCGGACGGAGACCTCGTTGAGGTGGGCGGCAGAACGCAACGAAATGCGGGTGCACTACCAGCCGGTGGTCGACCTGACCGACGGGCGAGTTGTCGCAGTCGAGGCGCTAGCGCGTTGGCAGCATCCGGAGCGCGGCCTGTTGCTGCCCGACCACTTCATTCCGCTCTGCGAGGAGTCGGGCCTGATCATTCCGATCGGGAAGCGCATCTTGGAGCAAGCCTGCGAGCAACTGGCCCGCTGGACCCGAATGGGCGTCGCGGCGGACGACCTGGTGGTGAACGTCAACATCTCCGCTCGCCAACTCGCCGACCCCGATTGCGCCAAGATCGTCGAGGCAGCCTTGTCGGCGGCCGAGCTGGAACCGAAGCGCCTGGCCCTCGAGATCACCGAACGGAGCATCGTCGATCAGGGGCCGCGAATCGCGGAGACGATCGCCGACCTGCAGGCGCTCGGCGTACGCCTCGTGCTCGATGACTTCGGCACAGGCTACTCGTCGCTGAGCTACATCCAGCGCTTCCGGCTCGATTCGATCAAGCTAGATATGACGTTCGTCAGAAAGCTGGTCGAAGACACCAGTCAGCAGGCGCTCGTCGGCGGGATCATCGCAATCGCTCATGCACTCGGACAAAAAACGGTTCTCGAAGGAGTCGAGACCCGCGAGCAGGCCGGGACCGCGCGCGATCTGGGCTGCGGTCTCGCGCAAGGCTGGCTATTCGCCCACGCGGGTTCGCCCGAGGTCACCCAGACGTTGCTGCGCCAGGCGCCGACGTGGACAGGCAACCTGGGCATCCGGGAAAACGGCGACCGGAAATGAGTCGCTCGAAACGGCCGGTCATCGGGATCATGACGGCGCACCTGCTGCAGAAATGGCCGAAGATCGCGGTGTAGACAGCTCGGGGCTCAGACGACCTCGGTCGGCACCTCAAGCCCCCGCGTGCGCAGACCTTCCTCGATCGACCCGCACACGGTCTGCACCACCTCGACTCGCGCCCAGCGCTTGTTCTCGCCCGACACGACGTGCCACGGCGCCGCGGGATGATCAGTGCGCATGAGCATTTCCTCGATCGCGGCCTCGTACGCCTCGCGTTTGTCGCGGTTGCGCCAGTCGTCGTCGGTCAGCTTCCAGGCGCGGTATGGGTCGGCGCGCCGCTTCTCGAACCGCCGCAGCTGCTCGTCCTCGGACATGTGCAGCCAGAACTTCACGATGATCGTGCCCTCCGCGGAGAGGGTGCGCTCCATGTCGACGATCTCGCCATACGCGCGTCGCCACTGCTCGTCGGTGGCGTAACCCTCGACCCGCTCGACGAGCACCCGGCCGTACCACGAGCGGTCGAGCACGGTCATGCCCCCGAGGCCGGGGAGGACCGGCCAGAAGCGCCACAGGAAGTGGTGCCGTTTCTCGTCGTACGTCGGCGCGGCGTACTGCGCGACCTGGTAGTGCCGCGGGTCGAGATGGTCGACCAGGCGTTTGATCGCGCCCCCCTTCCCCGAGGCATCCCACCCCTCGAACAGCACAAGGAGACCCGGACCGATCTGCCGGTCGCCGATGTGACCGCCGAGGGCGAGTCGCAGTTGCAACATCCGGCGTTGGGCGGCACCGAGCTGGTCGGCTTCCTCCTCGCGCGTCAGGCGCTGGGATAGGTCGATGTGGTCGAGTCGGCTCATGGTTGGTCAGCCTGGCAGACTCGGGTGATGGTCGACGTACCGCCCGGGCGTTTTGCCGATCTCGTCTCCGATGCTCTGGACGAGATGCCCGAGCGCTTCACCAAGCTGATGAGCAACGTCACGGTTCTCGTCGACGACGACTCTCCCCCGGGCGAACTCTACGGGCTGTACGTCGGGGTGCCCCTCACCCAGCGCGGCAACAACTACTACGGCGCGCTCCCCGACCGCATCATGTTGTACAGGCAGACGATCTGCGCGCACTGCGGGACAGAAGAAGAAGTACGGCGGCAAGTGTCGGTCACGGTCGTGCATGAGATTGCTCACCATTTCGGGATCGACGACGAGCGCCTTGACGAGCTCGGCTGGTGAAAATCGGCTGCTGCGGCGGCGCTTCTGCGATGAAGGGCGAGCAGTCCGATTCAAGACCGGTTGCCGTGTTGTCGATCTATCTGTCGTTACACTGCCGTTAATTCTCCACCGCGTCCTAGGCCGCAAACGCCGAGTCCTGCCCGGCGGCCGACGCAGGGCGTCCGCATTCGAACTCCACGGGCAGGAGCGGGGGACCCATGGTCCACGGTCGCGCGTAGCGCGTCCTCGGGGTGAAGCCACGAACGTTGTGGCCGGGCATCCTTTCCAGCCCGAACCCGACAGCTGACCTCGCAGGCGGACTGGGAAAGGATTTCCGTTTGCCTGCGTTCGTTTCCCCCTTGCTCTCGCATGCCCGGACCACGCCAACCATCCGCCGATCGCTCGTCCTGCTCGCCGCAATGACAGCTGCCGTCGCGGTCTTCGCGACTCCATCAGCAGCGATGGCGGCGTCAGCACCACCCCCGCCGGCGGCGCGCCGCTCGTTCACCGCACCGACGGCGTACACCTCTCTGACGACCGCGAGCGCGCGGGCGCGCATCCTGCGAGAGGCGACGACCCACCTCGGCGCGCGCTACCGCAGGGGCGCGACCGGTCCGTCGGCGTTCGACTGCTCGGGCTTCGTCCGCTACGTCTACGGCCGTTTCGGGCTCGCATTGCCGCATCGCGCTGCGGATCAGGCGGGCGTCGTACGCATCATTCCGACCGCGGCGAAGCGCCCTGGTGACCTCGTGTTCTTCCGTACGTCGTCGGGCCACATCGACCATGTTGGCATCTACGCCGGCGGCAACTATGTCTACGCCGCGTCGCGCGGTGCTGGACGGGTGAAAAGGCAACTCATCTACACCTCGCGAATCTCGGTGGGACGAGTCGGCTGAGCACGGATTCACCGCGGACAACTTTGCGACATAAAGTGATCTGCACTGCAGACCACTGGAGGCAGAATGTCGCAGTCATCAGCCGCCGACGCCGTAGGGGACATCGACCGACTTCGGCAGAGCACCCGAGCGGACCTGAAGGCTCTCTGGTTTCCGCTGATCCTGTTCGGCTCAGCAATGCTCGCGAGTACGGTCGTGATCGCCCAATTGGGCGTGGAGTGGCTCGGCGCCTACTGGGGCGTGGTCGGGCCGCTCGGGGGGGCTGTGACGGGTCTCTTCTACTCCCGGCGGGAACAGCGGCTGGGCGTCGAGGGACCGGCCCTGCCGTATGTCGCGACCGGCATCGCCCTCATGGTCGGCTGCTTCGGAGTCGTTGCAGCAGGTCTCGCCGTCGACAACGAAGCGCTCGTAGCGGCCGGTCCTTACATCGTAATTTCGCTCGGCTATCTGTCGTACGCCTGGCTCGAGCGCAGCCTCCTCGTGGCGGTCGTCGCCGCCGGACTGGGCATGGTGACCATCGTGCTGGCGGCGTCGGAACTCAGCACTGACAACATGACTCTGACGCTGGCAGCCACATACGGGTTTGTTTTCCTCGGCACCGGCCTGATGTTCCGGCTCAGGGGGGCCACGCTCCGGTGACCACCCACCCGTCCACCGGTCTCGACGACGTCGTTCACCAGCGTGTACGGCTCGGCATCCTGGCGGTGCTCCTGGAGAGCAAGCGCGCGGACTTCGGCTACCTGAGGGACGCCCTCGACCTGACTGACGGCAATCTGTCCCGGCACCTGCAAGTGCTCGCCGACGCCGGGCTGGTGCGGCTGGAGAAGACCTTCGAGCACCGGCGACCGCGGACCTGGGTCGCCGCGACGAAGGCTGGACGAGCCGCGTTCAAGGCCGAGCTCGCGGCGTTGCAGGCGCTGATCGACCGGGCCGGCGGCGCGACCTAGTTAGCCGGACGTCCAGAACTGGTACTCGTAGCAGGGCGCGAACCCGGCCTTTGCGTAGAGCGCCGGCGCGGCTTCGTTGTCGGACTCCATCTGCAGGTACGCCGTGTCGGCGCCGTGCGCGACCGCCCAGCGGGCAAGGGTGGCGAGTACCGCCTGAGCGGCGCCCTGCCTGCGGTGGTGCGGCACCGTCGCCATGTTGTAGACGCCCACCCACCGGCCGTCGACGACCGCCCGGCCCGCAGCAGCAGGTTCGCCGCCGATCGTCACCAGGGCGTACGCGGATGGGAGGCGGACACCGGCGATCAGCGCCATCGCGACCTTTGGGCGCTGCGCGAACGAGCGGTTGACCGCCGCGACGACGGCATACCACCTGTCGTCGATTGCTTCGAGCACCTCGCCGCGCGCCGCCTGGCCGACGTTCTCGAGTGATGCGAGCGGTGCTGTCTGCACGCTCCGCGGCGGCATGCGTTTGATGTAGCCGCGCTCCGACAGTGCCTGCGCGAGTCCTCCGGGCTGCGACGTGGGACTGAGTTGGATGGCCGCCGGCAGCGCGTGCGACGCGTAGAACTCGGCGACCGCCGCCAGCTTGCTGTCGAGGTCGAGCGCGCCGCGGTCAGCTCGCGGCCACACCGAGTTGGCGCGGCCGGTGACTCCCCCGCCGGCGCGCAGGACCCAGCCGTCGACGTCGCGCGTTTCCAGCGAAGGCCAGGCGCGAAAGGAGACTTCCTCGATCTCGCTGACCAGCGCCAGATCCATCAACGGCCCCGAACTGGTTGGGCCGCCTTCTTCCGCGTTGCCGGTGGTGGCTTGCTTGCGTTGGGCGTGGCGGCTGCCTTCGCCGCGGCCTTCATGTCCTTCTTGTACGCGCGCACGCGCTCGAGCGAAGGGCGGTCGGTGATGTCGGCAACCGACAGAAAGGTGCCCGGCTCGCCGAACGCGCCGGCGGCCTCGGTCCACCCGGGCGTCGCGACGCCGTACTGCTTGCCGAGCAGGCCGACGAAGATTTTCGCTTTCTGTACGCCGAAGCCGGGCAGTGCCTGGACCCTCGCCAGCAGCTCGGCGCCGGTCGTGGCTCCAGTCCACACCGATGCCGCGTCGCCGTCGTACTCCTCGACGAGGTGCCGGCACATCTGCTGGACGCGCCCGGCCATCGACCCGGGAAAGCGGTGCAGCGCGGGCGGCCCGGCGAAGAGCTTCGCCAGCGTCTCGGGGTCGTGGTCGGCAAGGTCGTGCGCGTCGAGTTCGCGGCCGAGTCGCTCGCGCAGCTTGAGCGGCGCCGCGAACGCCCACTCGAGCGGTATCTGCTGGTCGAGCACCATGCCGATCAGCAACGCGAGCGGATCACGTGAGAGCAGCGCGTCGGCGTCGGCATCGCCGCTGAGGTTTAGCGCCGGGGTGTGCATCTTGGTCATGGCAGCAAGACTGCCACGTCTTTGTTACGTCGGTCGCGCGCGGCGTGCGCGGATTCGCGCAGACTGCTCGTGACACGGAGGATCACGCGATGGACATCATCGGCTTTCTGCTCGGCGGCCTGGTCGTCGGGCTGTTCGGCCGGCTGCTGGTGCCCGGGCGGCAGCCGCTGGGCTGCCTCTTCACGATTCTCGCCGGTGTTCTCGGCTCGGTCGTCGCCGGCCTCGTCGGGCGCGAGATCTGGGGCGATGACTACGCGCCGGGCTTCATCATGTCGGTGCTCGGTGCGGCGCTTGTGGTCTACGTCCTAGCGCGCATCACCGGCCGCCACGACCGCCCCCGCCTCCCCTGACCGCGTCACCCCCCGCCGGCCCCCGGCCCGCCCGGCCCGCAGCCGCGGGCCCCAGCGGATTCGATGATCTACTGGCTGCCCGCCGATAGCGTGCGGTGGCTCTCAACAGCGGCTGAGTCGTGCCACGCCCAGCTGTCCAACACCGCCAGGCCGAGAGCATCGATATCGCCGTTGTCACCGGTGAAACGAAACAGGGTTGCTGCGTACACCCAGCCTCGGTGGGCGAACTCCCAGCAGGTCAGTTCGAACAGCTTCCTGGTGTAGCGGTTGCATACGGCAGGCACCCCTGCCATCTGGCACTGCGTGGGGCCAGACACATGCTGGATGTCGCTGTCGACCCAGCCCGCGGTATCAACACCGAGCTTCCACTCCTCAGCCAGCGACGAGATGGGAACGCTGCACACAACCAGTCGACTCAGTACGCCGAGGGCAATCACACACTCCTGACGATTCCCGTCGGATCGGACCAGACCGAGGAATGGCGAGCGGCTCGGCGAGTCGAGAATGAATCCCGGCGAGCCATCGGGCGCCGCAGGGATCGTCAGCGTGTAGCCCAGAACTCCGCTGAAGCCGTGTAAGCGGAGCCATTTCCGGCCGCCGACCACGCGCATCGCGATAAGCCACATCTCGAAGGCGAGCGGAATCAGCGAACCCAGAAGGCCAATGGCCCCGATCGTCAACACGAAGGTCGCCATGTCTTCCACGCTCCGTCATCGGCGGAGGCAACTCCCCACTTGACGCGGCATGGTGCACAAAGGCGAATGTCGCCGAGCATGGATCGGGCCGGGGGCGGGCCCCAGCGGATTCGGTGATCTTTGCCCCTCTAGTCGTTGTGGCGACGACTGCGGGGGCAAAGATCACGACTTATTCGACTTGGCTACGCCTACTGAGCAGGACTGGCCGGTGCCCACAAGGCCGGGTTAGCCGCCTTCATGCAGTCGCTCGTGGAGGAGTCGACTTACCTCAGTCACGCCGGGCTCGGTCCACGCCCACTCCTCGTCCCGACGAAGGATCTCGGGCATGTTCCGCTCCGGCCTGCGCCGAGTACGTGCTGCGGGGCGCATCCGGCCTTCTAGCAGACCGATGACTGGGAGTAGCAAATGCGCATACCTCGGCGCGGCTGGCCAATGCCTTCGCACCTCGCTCTCGTCGAGATATAGCCGACCGAAGTCGTCGGCCAGGCCCGCGACCGCTTCCGGCGTCAGGGCAAGCGCGAGCGGCCACAACTCGTCCTCGCCATACCACCAGAGCAGACGGGCGAGAGAGAGTGGCGACGTAGTGACGAAAACAGGCATGCAGCGAGTGTCTCGGACTAACTCAAAATTCGGAGGCAGATGTACTGAAGAAGCTGCCAGCGCCGTGCGCGCTACACCAATGGGGCACTTAGGCATTGCCCGGTGCCGGCGAGACCGCAGTAGCCGCCCGGCACCTTTGCCAGGTACTGCTGCTGATAGCGAGGAATCCGCGTAGTGAACCCTGCCGGAAGTCGACATTGCCACCCGGCGCGCGGCTCACATCCCAGCGATGTCATCGATCCCGATCGGATTGGTGAAGGTCGCGGCACGCCGCGTGTCCTTCCTCTATCGTTCGCGCTCTACTCAGGAGGAACCCACCGTCATGCCCTCGTGTCGCGTGCTTGTCGGCGTGCTGGTCGCCTGCACGGTCGGGATGGTTGCCTGCGGCAACGAGAGCGGCCACATCACCGCTGGCCCGTCCACCCCGTTCGAGTCGGAGAGTTCGTCGCCCTCAACGCCGACGCGATCGGTGGAGGACACCGGTCCCTTGTTCCCGACGTTGGCCGCATGCCAGAAGATCACCTGCACGCTGCTCGACAGCCTCGACGGGGTGCAGACGAAGCGCGGAGTCCTTCGCGTCGAGGTCATTGCGAGCAAGGCCCCATACGAGGACCTTCCGGACTTGATAGGGCCAGTCACGCACATTGCGATGTGGGACCGCACGGGTCAACTCGTGTACCTCACCCCGAAACCGATCCCGGATTCGACGTACGCGCGGAAACAGGCCGATAGCGACGACGGCCCGTCAAGTAGCGGGTTAGCGACGGATCGCAGCGGACGCGTCTTCGTACCGTTTGCGGAAGGTGCGCACTCGTCGCGTGTCCTCGTGCTCGACCCGAATACTGACCCGGTCGAGGACTTCGGCAGCCTCTACTACAGCGACACAACACCCTTCTTTGGTGATGGCGGCGGAACAACGGTCGACATCGATGGCGACGGTCTGCTCGAAATCGTCGTCGTCGACCTCCTGTTCGAGACCGACGACACCGCTACCGCCGGCGCGATCAGATATCCGACCTACTTGCGTTTCGACGGACGCTCTTGGCAGCTCGCCGGTTGCCTGAAGCTAGGACCGGACTCGACGTTTACTGACGGCCCGAACTTGGCAGTGGGCGATCCCAACTGCCCCATCCCACACAAGGGGTAGCGCCGCAAGCTCAGTCGATCTTCGCGACGCCTACGGCGCAGGTTTGGCCGGTGCCGGCTAGGCCGCAGTAGCCGCCCGGCACCTTCGCGAGGTACTGCTGGTGGTAGTCCTCGGCGAAGCAGAACTCCCCTGCCGACGCGATCTCGGTCGTGATGTCGGGGAAGCCCGCCCGCCGCAGCGTCTCGTTGAACGACGCGCGCGTCTCGTCGGCCAGCGCGCGCTGATCGTCGCCGTGCGTGTAGATCGCCGACCTGTATTGCGTGCCGACGTCGTTGCCCTGGCGCATCCCCTGCGTCGGGTCGTGCGCCTCCCAGAAGACCCGCAGCAGTTCGCCGTACGAGATCTTTGCGGGATCGAAGACGACCTGGACGGCCTCGGTGTGACCGGTCTTGGCGCTGCACACCTCTTCGTACGTCGGGTTGGGCGTGAAGCCGCCGGCGTACCCGGCCGCGGTGCTGTAGACGCCGTCGAGCTTCCAGAAGAGCCGCTCCGCGCCCCAGAAACAGCCGAGGCCGAACACCGCAACCTCAAGGCCTTCGGGGTACGGCGGGCGCAGCGGCGTCCCGAGCACGTAGTGCGTGTCACTCAGCGCAATCGGAGTTGAACGGCCAGGCAGCGCGCGCTCGGGGGTCACCATCGTCGTCTTCGTACCGGAGAACAGCACTGGGCACCCTCTCGTTTGTCCGGATCCTGACCTTGACAACAGTGCCGCAGCAGCGATCGTTCCGCCCGCCGTACAGCCCGGCGTTGCATGCGGTAGACGGCCTGGCAGTGAGCGACAATCATCAGGCCAACCTCGACCCCCGGAGCTCCCGTGACGGATCGTCCCAGCCTGGCCGAGCTCACACAGGCCGTTCCCTTCGCGAACCGCCACCTCGGCCCCAACCCGGACGAACAGGCCAAGATGCTGGCCGTCGTCGGCTACGGCTCGCTCGACGAGCTCGCCGACGCCGCGCTGCCCGAGTCGATCCGCTCGACCGCGTCGATGGACCTGCCCGCGGCGGCATCCGAGCAGGACGTCCTCCAGGAGCTCGGCGAGCTGGCAGCTGCCAACGAGGTCGTCACGCCGATGATCGGACTCGGCTACTACGACACGTTCACGCCGCCGGTCATCCTGCGAAACGTGATGGAGAGCCCGGCCTGGTACACCGCTTACACGCCCTACCAGCCGGAGATCAGCCAGGGCCGGCTCGAGGCGCTGCTCAACTTCCAGACGATGGTGTGCGACCTGACCGGCCTCGACATCGCCAACGCGTCGTTGCTCGACGAGGCGACGGCCGCGGCCGAAGCAATGACCCTCGCGCGTCGCAAGAGCAAGAGCCCCGGCGCGTTCGTGGTCGACGCCGACGTTCACCCGCAGACCATCGCGGTCGTCAAGACGCGCGCGCATCCGCTCGGCATCGACGTCGTCGTAGCGAACACGTCCGGCGGGCTCCCCGACGGCGACATCTTCGGTGTGCTCTTGCAGTACCCCGGCTCGAGCGGTCAGGTGCGCGACCTGGGGCAGCTGGTGGCATCGGCGCACGAGCGCGGCGCGATTGTCACGGTGGCAACCGACCTGCTGGCTCTCACGATGCTGCGCCCTCCGGGTGAGTACGGCGCCGACCTCGCCATCGGCTCGTCCCAGCGATTCGGCGTCCCCCTCGGTTTCGGCGGGCCGCACGCGGCGTTCATGGCCGTGCGGCAGGGCATCGAGCGGTCCATGCCGGGACGGCTGGTCGGTGTGTCGGTCGACGTCGACGGGGCGCCGGCGTACCGCCTGGCACTGCAGACCCGCGAGCAACACATCCGCCGGGAGAAGGCGACATCCAACATCTGCACCGCACAGGTGCTACTCGCGGTGATGGCGAGCATGTACGCCGTCTACCACGGGCCTGAGGGACTGCGCACGATCGCGGAGCGCACCCACCGGTACGCCGCCCTGCTCGCTGCGGGACTGCGCGGCGGCGGCCTCGACATCGTGCATGACGCGTTCTTCGACACGATCCAGGTGCGGGTGCCCGGGCGCGCCGACGCCACGGTCGCCAAGGCACTGGAGCGCGGAATCAACATCCGCCGCGTCGATGCAGACACGGTCGGCATCGCTTGTGACGAGATGACGTCGAGCGACCACCTCTACCGGCTGTGGGAGGCGCTCGGGGTGAGCGACGTCGACGACATCGACGAGCTCGACGTCGACTTCGACGAAGCGCTCCCCGCAGAGGTGCTGCGCGAGTCGGCGTATCTCACGCACGAGGTGTTCCACTCGCACCGGTCGGAGACGGCGATGCTGCGCTACCTGCGCAAGCTCTCCGACAAGGACATCGCGCTGGACCGGTCGATGATCCCGCTCGGGTCGTGCACGATGAAGCTCAACGCGACGACCGAGATGATCCCGGTGACGTGGCCGGAGTTCGGCCGCATCCATCCGTTTGCGCCAGCGAGCCAAACGGCCGGCTATCGCACGATGATCCACCAATTGGAAGCCTGGCTCTCCACCATCACCGGCTACGACGTCGTGTCGCTGCAGCCCAACGCCGGCTCACAGGGCGAGTTCGCCGGGCTGCTCGCGATCCACGCGTGGCATGCCTCCCGGGGTGACACCGGGCGCGACGTGTGTCTGATCCCCTCCTCGGCGCACGGCACCAACGCGGCGTCGGCGGCGATGGCGGGCATGCGGATCGTCGTCGTCGCATGTGACGAGTCCGGCAACGTCGACGTCGAAGACCTCAAGGCGAAAATCGCACAACACGCCGAAAAGCTGTCGGCGCTGATGGTCACCTACCCGTCGACGCACGGCGTCTACGAGTCGGCCATCACCGAGATCTGCGGCCTGGTGCATGACGCCGGCGGCCAGGTCTTCGTCGATGGGGCCAACCTCAACGCGCTGGTCGGGCTAGCCCAGCCGGGCAAGTTCGGCGCCGACGTCTCGCATCTCAACCTGCACAAGACGTTCTGCATCCCGCACGGCGGGGGCGGGCCCGGGGTCGGACCGACCGCGGCCCGTGCGCACCTCGCGCCGTTCATGCCCAATCACCCGCTGGAGCCCGAGGCGGGCCCGGCCGGGGGACCCGGGCCGGTGTCGGCGGCGCCGTGGGGCTCCGCCGGGATCCTGCCGATCTCGTGGACTTACATCCGGCTGATGGGAGCCGACGGGCTGACGCAGGCGACGCAAGTCGCGATCCTGGGCGCCAACTACATCGCCAGACGGCTCGGTGGGCACTACCCCGTGCTCTACACCGGTCGCAACGGACTCGTCGCGCATGAGTGCATCGTCGACCTGCGCCAGATCACCAAGGACACCGGCGTCACCGTGGACGACGTCGCCAAGCGGCTCATCGACTACGGCTTCCACGCCCCGACGATGAGCTTCCCCGTGCCCGGCACACTGATGATCGAGCCGACCGAGTCGGAGGACATGGCCGAACTCGACCGCTTCTGCGAGGCGATGATCGAGATCCGCGGAGAAATCAACCGCGTCGGGGCAGGCGAGTACGACGCAACGGATAACCCGCTGCACAACGCACCGCACACAGCGGCGATGATCGCCGGCGATTGGGAGCATCCCTACTCGCGCGCCGAGGCGGCCTACCCGGTGGCCTCGCTGCGTGAGCGCAAGTGGTGGTCACCGGTACGCCGGATCGACGGCGCGTACGGCGACCGCAACCTGATCTGCAGCTGCCCGAGCCCGTCGGCGTACGAGTAGGGACTCCGCAGGCGCGCTAGCTGACGACTCGATCACCGAAGAGCGCTGACGCGCGCGCCGTGTCTTCACACCCGATGGCGACGACGGCGCGGCTCGACGAGATCTCTACCGGCAGGAACAGGTCGAGGTTGATGCCGTCGTTCGACAACAGCCGGGTGACTTCCGCGGCCGTGCCGGGCCGGTTGTCGAGCTTGACCTTGAACGTCGGGACGGCCCGGTAGTCGGCGCCGCTCTCGTCGAGCGCCGCGCGCAGTCCGGTGTCGTCCTCGGAGACGAAGGTCGCGATCCCGAAGTCCCCGAAAGCGGCGCCCGCGCACATGACGTTGACGCCGCGTGCGGCGATCGCGTCAGCGAGCCGCCCGAATGTCCCCGGCTGGTTCTTGAGCTCCACGATGAATCCGTCCATGACTGCTTCCCCTCAGCGTCCCCCGAATCCCCCTGTGTCGAAGGTATGCCGTTGCTCGCGGACAGACCATCCCTTATCGCCAGCTTCTGACCCTCCATCGCGTTCGGCGAGCCGTCCGGCCGCGGCCGCACCCCCGATGGCGACCGCGGCCAGCAGCACGTAGATCGTCGCGATCCGGCCCCCAGTGACCGTTGGCGCGTTCGCCGCCGCGACAATCGCGCCGCCCAGCCCGGTCCCCAGCAAGCCCCCGATGACGTCTGCGGTCTGCAGTCCGGCCATCGTCCTGCCCTGCTCGCCCTGCGGCGCCCCAGCAATCACGACTAGCGCGACGCTTGAGAACGCCAGGCCCATCCCCGCTCCGCCGACGCCCCAGGCGATCGCACCAATGAACGACGGTAACCACGGCTGCAGACCCAGAGCCGCACCAGCGACTCCTGCGGCCAATACCAGCAGGCCGACCCGGACCAGCGTTGGGCGAGGCACAGCGCCGTCACGCCTTTCCTGGACCCAGGAACCGATGGCCCACCCGATCGCCCCGCAGGTGAGCGCGAGCCCCGCCTCGCCGGCGCTGAGCCCGCGCACGTCCGTCAGCCCCAACGGCAGAAACGCCTCCGCGCCGAAGAACGTCATGGTCATGACGCCGCGGACCGCTATTGCCGCGGGCACCCCCGCCGTCAGCCGAAAAGTGCCCACAGGCAGCAGGACGCGCAGCGCCGGTACGACAACAGCAAGGCCCGCGACGGCCTCCACCACCCGCACCCATACCGTCCCCGGCTGGCCGGCGACCATCAGCAACGCGACACCGGCAAGAAGCGCAACGGCGGATCGGTGCCGTCGCCTGCTCCGAGGCGTCGACACATCCGGCGGGTCGGTGGGTGTCATCGACCTCAGGCCTGGACCGAGCATCAGCAGGACCGGAACGGTGAGCGGCAGGATTCCGAGAAATGCGAGCCGCCAGCCGAGATGCTCGGCAACCACACCGGCCACCCCCGGGCCGACCAGGGCCGGGACGACCCACGCGGTCGACGTGACGGCCATCAGGCGCGGTCGTACGGCGTCGTCGTACCCGATCGCCATCACGGCGTAGACAGCCGCTCCCATCGCGCCGGCACCCAGACCCTGCACTGCGCGGCCCGCCACCAGCACCTCCATCGAGGGCGCCAGGCCCGCCACCAACAGCCCGCCCGCGAATGTCACGACACCAGCGAGCATCGGGACTGCGGGACCGCGGTGGTCGAGCGCCTCTCCGGCTATCACGATGCCGAGCAGCTGCGTGAGCAGGAACGCCGAGAACGCCCATCCGTAGAGGCGCAACCCCCCGAGCTCGTCAGCGGCCACCGGCAGCACCGTCGCGACCGCCATCGCCTCGAAAGCAATGAGGGTGATCACCAGCACGAGGCCGACCGTCGTCCGCCAGCGCTGCGGCGACAGCAGCTGCTCGGCGGGCGGCACCTCACGTGCCATCACGATCTCCTCAGGTGGCTCCTGGTTGCAAGCACTGTCGCACTAGCTCGCGGTGTGCCAGGTTGAAGTCTGAGCAGGAACCGATCGAGCCTGGACGGTCAGCATGGACGCTGTCGAGTTGCACCGCAGAGCAGTCGAGTTCTTCGGGACTCAGGTCCAGTCCGTGGGCGACGACCAGTGGTCGGCACCGACGCCCGACGAGGACTGGGACGTGCGAACGCTGGTCAACCACCTCGTCTACGAGAACAGGTGGACGCCGCCGATCTTCGAAGGCAAGACAGTGGCAGAGGTCGGCGACGCGTACGAGGGCGACCTGCTCGGCGAAAGCCCCAAGCACGCCTGGGACGACGCCGCCGCCGGGGCCGTGCGTGCGGTCGGCGCACCAGGGGCGATGACGCGGATCGTGCACCTGTCGTTCGGCGACGTCCCCGGCGAGGAGTACGCGCTGCAGCTGTTCGCCGACCACCTGATCCACGGCTGGGATCTCGCCCGCGCGATCGGCGCGGATGACCGGCTCGATCCCGACCTGGTCGACGCCTGCGCTGCCTGGTTTGCCGATCGAGAGGCGATGTACCGCAGCGGAGGCGCGGTCGGCGCACGCGTCGACGTACCGAATGACGCCGACGCTCAGACCCGACTGCTAGCCGCCTTCGGCCGCTGACCCTCGCCGCCGGGAAGTAACCGGCACCGACTCCTGTTGGCGCCGCTAACGACGGTCGATCGCGAGGAGACGCAGTGGCGCGGTTCGGTGTGCTGGGAACAGGGGTGGTCGGGCAAACGATCGCCAGCAGGCTCGTGTCGTTGGGTCACGAGGTCACGATGGGATCGCGCGAGGCCGGCAACAAAAAGGCCGTCGATTGGGCGGCAGAGGCGGGTGACCTCGCGCACGAGGGCTCGTTTGCTGACGCCGCGGCGTTCGGCGAGATCCTGGTCAATGCCACCGCGGGTACGGCGACGCTCGAGGTGCTCTCGCAAGCCGGCGACGAGGCGCTGGCCGGCAAGACGCTGCTCGACGTCTCCAACGCGCTCGACTTCAGCAGGGGTTTCCCGCCGCGGCTCTCCGTCGTCAACGACGACAGCCTCGCCGAACAGATCCAGCGGGCGCACCCGGCGGTGCGGGTGGTGAAGACGCTCAACACCGTCACCGCCGACGTGATGGTCGACCCGTCCCGTGTCCCCGGGTCGCACAACGTTTTCGTCAGCGGCAACGACGAGGGCGCGAAGGCGCAGGCCAAGGAGGTCCTCACGTCGTTCGGCTGGCCGGACGAGGACGTGATCGACCTCGGCGACCTGACCGCCGCACGGGCCCTGGAGATGTACCTGCCGCTGTGGCTCCGGTTGATGCAGGCCGGCGGGTCGCCGTACTTCAACATCAAGGTCCTTCGCCCCTGACGCAAGAGCTGGCCTGAATTCAGGCGCCGGCCGTCGCGCAGGGGACCTTGCGACGGCCGGCAGCTTGTGCCCGAATCCGACTACGGGTTCTGGGTGCGTGTTGTCCTTTCCGTTGTCGCACCGGGCGTCACATCGGCTTCCGGATACACCGACGATGGTGCTCCGGCAGTGACGAGCGGTTCGGTTACGTCGACGGCGTCGTCCGGCTCGCGGCCAGGTGTCATCAAGTTCCACCTGCGGATCGCGAAGCGGAACAGCGTGTAGTAGACCGCTGCATAGACGATGCCCACGAGGATGACCAGCCAGGGCTTCGTCGCCTTGCCCCAGTTGATGGCGAAGTCGATCGCCCCGGCGGAGAAGCCGAACCCGTCCTTCGCGCCGAGTCCCTCCATCAGGGCCATCGACACGCCCGTCAGCACAGCGTGCACGGCGAAGAGCACCGGGGCCACGAACAGGAACGCGAACTCCAACGGCTCGGTGACTCCGGTCAGGAACGACGTGAAGGCGCCGGCGAGCATGATCCCTCCGATGGCCGCTCGCTTCTCGGCGCGCGCCTCCTGCCACATCGCGATGCCGGCCGCGGGCAGGCCGAACATCATCACCGGGAAGAACCCCGTCATGAAGGTGCCGGCCTTCGGGTCGCCCGCGAAGAAGCGGGTGAGGTCTCCGTGCACGACCCCCTGCGCGCCTTCATAGGTGCCGACGGTGAACCAGGCGATCGAGTTGATGATGTGGTGCAACCCGAATGGGAGCAGCGCGCGGTTGAGTACGCCGAAGATGCCGGCACCGATCGCCCCTTGCGCCACCGCCCAGTCGCCGAAGTTCTCGATGCCCGCGCCGATGGGTCCCCATATCAGTGCCATGGCCGTGCCGAGGATGACGGACGCAGCCGCAGTGATGATCGGCACGAACCGCCGCCCGCCGAAGAACGCGAGGTAGGGCGGCAGCTTCACGCGGTGGTAGCGCTGGTAGAGCAGAGCGGCCGTAATGCCGACCAGGATGCCGCCGAGCACGAACGTCGGATTGCGGGCCGCCATGTTGAGCTGAGGAGTGGGGCCGTCGGTGCCGACGACGGTGTGCGTCACCCGACTCTGGATGGAGTCGTCGATCCACGTCAGGTTGAAGAACAGGTACATCGAGACGAAGTGGTAGACGAGGTAGCCGACCGCACCCGCGAGCGCTGTCGATCCGTCCGACTTCCGTGCGAAGCCGACCGCGACTCCGATCGCGAACAAGATCGGCAGTGACGAGAAGATCGCATCCCCGGCTGCGGCAAGGACGCCGGCGACGGGCGTCATCCAGGCGAAGCCGGACCGGCTGGCGAGGTGGATCCCTTCTTCGCCTGCACCGAGCATGTCCGGCTGGCCGAAGCGCAACAACAAAGCTGCGGCAGGGAGGACGGCGATCGGGAGCATGAGGCTGCGGCCGATTCGTTGCATCACGGCCAGGACGCGGTTGTTCGTATGGGCTGCCGGTGGCAACCCGTCCGAGGTTACTGCTGTCATTGAGAACCTCCCTGATTACGTACGTTGCGGAAAGGTGGTGCGGGCCGGGTCAGGGGCACCCACAGCAGATACCTGTCAGCCCGGTAGCTCGAGGTGTCGAATTCCACTGGCTGGTCCCCCGCGTACGTGCGACGGCGCAGCCGAAGCACCACGGCGTGGTCTGCGATCTCGAGCAGGGACGCGGTCGCCGCGTCCGCCATACCGGCCTCGATGGTCTGCTCACCCCAGGTGAGCTCGAGGCCGTACCGCTCCCTGAGCAGAACATGCAGGGAGCCGTCGAGCCCACGGTCGATCAGACCCGGCACCAGCGACTCGGGCAGGTACGTTCGCTGTACCGCCATCGGTACGCCGTCGGCGTAGCGCAGGCGGTCGATGCGGATGACCGGATCCCCGGCATCCACCTCGAGCTCCCTGGCGACGTGCGCCGCCGCCTCGACGCGCTCGAGGGTGAGCACGGTCGAGCCCGGCGTCATCCCGCGACTGCGCATGTCGTCACTGAATGACGCGAGCCGGATCTGCACGTCCATCTTGGGCTCGGCGACGAACGTGCCAACACCGGCAACTCGCCCGAGCCGGCCCTCGCCCACGAGGCTGTCGACCGCCTGGCGGACGGTCATGCGGGAGAGTGCGTACCGCTCGGCGAGCTCGCGCTCCGACGGAATGGGCTCCCCCACGGCCAGTTCGCCGTCGATCAGTTCGAGCAGGATCTCGCGGAGCTGGTGGTACTTCGGTACCGCGCTACGGTGGTTGATCTCGGACATGTCCACCTTGTCGTGATTTACGAGACCTCTAGACTGGACTAGACCGGACGTGGTGGACTAGACCACTGCTGCGGAGCGGTGTCAATAGTTCTCCGCCATTAGGTCGGGAGTCAGGCAATGGACAAAGCGCAGGCGATCATTTCGGGGCTGGGCGGAGCCGAAAACATCATCGAGATCGAGCCCTGCATCACCCGGCTGCGGACGGAGGTCAAGGACGGGTCCCAGGTCGACGAGAAGGCGTTGCGGGCCGCCGGCGCGCACGGCGTACTCATGGCGGGCAACGTCATCCAGGTGATCGTCGGTCCCGAGGCCGACACCCTCGCGAGCGACATCGAGGACTACCTGGAATGACCCTCACCATCGTCTCCCCCGTTGCGGGCGACGCGCTGCCGCTCTCCTCGGTGCCTGACCCGGTTTTCTCGGCCGCGCTCGTCGGGCCTGGTACGGCGGTCGATCCGGACCGCAGCCAGGGCACCGTGGTCTCGCCGATCGACGGTCGCGTCACGAAGCTGCATCCACACGCGTTCGTCGTACTCGCCGAATCGGGCCAAGGAGTGCTGGTGCATCTCGGCATCGACACAGTGCAGCTCGACGGTGACGGCTTCACGCTCCTGGTAAGTCAGGGTGACTACGTCAAAGCCGGCATGCCCATCGTGATGTGGGACCCGAGCTGGGTGGAGGCGAACGGGAGATCACCGGTGTGCCCGGTCGTCGCGCTCGACGCACAACCGGACCAGATCAGCGATTGCGCGCAAGGAAACGTCGCCGCCGGCGACGTGCTCTTCACATGGCACTAACCCAGTAGGAGACGAAAATGGCGCAGCGCCGAGCCGTGGTCGCGTCGCCCGTTGGCTTGCACGCCCGGCCCGCGGCCCTGTTCGTGCAGGCCGCGAAAGCGGCCGACCTGCCGGTGCGCATCGGTCGGACCGACGCCGAAACCGTCGACGCCCGCAGCATCCTCGCCGTCCTCACGCTCGACGTACACGGCGGTGAGCAGGTGGTCCTGACCGCCGACGGTGACGGCGCGGACAAAGCGCTCGACGTACTCGCCGAATTGCTGGCGTCCGACCTCGAAGCGGTACATGGCTGAGCTGCGCGGACTCGGCGTCAGCAAGGGCACGGCGGTCGGTCCGGTCACACACCAGCACGAGACCGCGGTCGAGCCGCCGGACAAGCCGAGCGGCGACACACCGGCTGCCGAACTCTCGCGGGCCCTGGCGGCGCTGGCGAGCGTCGCTGCCGAGCTGCGCCGGCGCGCTGACATCGCCGGCGGCGCCGCGCGGGATGTGCTGGAAGCGCAGGCGATGATGGCCGAGGACCCTGCGATCGCCGACGACGTCGCGCTGCGCATTGCGGAGGGCGCGACCGCCGCACGGGCCGTCTACGAGGCGTTCGGGGTGTTCCGGACGAAGCTGGCGGCCGCCGGCGAGTACCTCGCCGCCCGGGTCGCCGATCTCGACGATGTGCGCGACCGCGCCGTGGGTGTCTGCCTCGGCTCGCCGGTCGGCGGCGGGCCGCAGCTGCAGAGCGCCTGCATCCTCGTCGCGCGAGATCTCGCTCCGGCCGACACCGCAGTGCTGGATCTGGATCTGGTGCTCGCGATAGTCACCGCGGAGGGCGGGCCGACAAGCCACACCGCGATCGTCGCGCGGGAGCGCGGCATTCCGGCCGTCGTCGGCTGCCCGAACGCGCTCGCCCTCGAGGAAGGCGCGATGGTCGCGGTCGACGGCTCGACCGGCGTCGTCACGACCGGCGCGTCCGTGGGCTCGGCGACATCGGTACGCCGGCCGGTCGCGATCCGCTCGCTCGAGCGGACCGGCTCGACGTCCGACGGTCACCCGGTGGCGCTGCTCGCGAACGTCGGCGGTCCCGACGACGCGCGGGCGGCCGCCGCGGCCGGCGCGGAGGGTGTCGGCCTCCTGCGCACGGAACTGCTCTTCCTCGACAGCACGAAAGCGCCCGGTATGCACGAGCAACAACGCATCTACCGGCAGGTGATCGAAGCCTTCGCACGTCGCAAGGTCGTCGTACGCGTGCTCGACGCCGGCGCCGACAAGCCGCTGCCGTTCCTGGATATGGCGGCCGAGCCCAACCCTGCTCTCGGCGTACGCGGACTGCGCGCGCTGCGTCTGCATCCGGACGTGCTCGATGCGCAGCTCGAGGCGATTGCAGCTGCCAACGCAGACCGCGTCGCGGATGTGTGGGTGATGGCGCCGATGGTTTCGGACGCTAGCGACGCGCGGTGGTTCGCCGACCGGGCCCGATCCTTCGACCTGCCAACGGTCGGCGCCATGATCGAGGTGCCAGCGGCCGCGGTCACCGCCGCAACGCTCATCGACGAGGTCGACTTCGTCAGCGTCGGCACCAATGACCTGACGCAGTACGTGCTTGCCGCAGATCGCATGGTCGGCGCGCTCGGGGCGATGCAGGACCCGTGGCATCCAGCAGTGCTGCACCTGCTCGCGCTGATCGGGCGGGCCGGCGCGGACGCGCGCAAGCCGGTGGGCATCTGCGGTGAGGCCGCGGCCGACCCCCTCCTTGCGCCCGTTCTCGTCGGGCTGGGAACGACGAGCCTGTCGATGTCGCGCGGCGCGCTCGCGGACGTCGCCGACGCGCTCGCCGCAGTGACATACGAGCGGTGCAAAGAGATGGCCAACGCGACGCTGCGCGCTCGGGACGCCGAGTCCGCGCGCGACGCCGTCCGCGCACTGCTCGGCTGATCCCGCTGGCACCGACGTACCTGCACACGGCAGGATCGCGCCCATGTGCATGCCGATCTTCACCGAGCCCAAGGACGCGAGCCGGCCACTGTGATCGCTTTTGACTCGGTGACCGTGGTCCGGTCCGGCAACCGGATCGTCGACAACCTGTCCTGGGAGGTGCGCGAAGGCGAGCACTGGGTCGTCCTCGGCCCAAACGGGGCTGGTAAGACGACGCTGCTCGAGCTGGCGGCGGCGCGCATGGGACCGACCCGGGGCACCGTCGACATCCTGGGCGAGCGAGTGCACGCGCACGGCCCGGACGACGACACCGAGCTGTCCGAGCTGCGCTCGCGCATCGGCGTGGTCAGCCCGCATGCCGACAACCAGTTCGACCATGCGGCGACCGCTCTCGACGTCGTGCGGCTCGCCGGATACGGCGTCACGCGCGGCTCCGGGGAGAGCTTCGACGACATCGATGACGAACGCGCGATGGACGTGCTCGACGCGTTCGCCGCGCGGGAGCTGGCCGGCCGCGCGTACCACTCGCTGTCGGAGGGCGAGCGCAAGCGGGTGCAGCTTGCGCGATCGGTGATGACCGACCCGGAGCTGCTCCTGCTCGACGAACCCGCCGACGGCCTCGACCTCGGGGCACGCGAGGAGCTCGTCGGCCTGCTCGCCGATGTCGCCGGCGACGCCAACGCCCCGACGACCGTCCTCATCACCCACCACGTCGAGGACGTGCCGGTGGGATTCACCCACGCGATGCTCATGCGCGAAGGCCGCGCGCTCGCGGCCGGCCCGATCCGCAAGGTCTTGGTCGACTCGCTGGTCTCGGAATGCTTCGGCGTGCGGGTCGCGATCGACGTCGACCGCGGGCGGTACGCCGCGCGGATCCGCCGCCGCCGCCGGCACTGATCGCAAGGCGAAAGGAATCCGCCATGCCGCGCAAATCCGACTTGAGTCAGCTCTCGCGTCCCGTCCAGCCGATGCCGGCGCACGTCCGCCGGGCACTCAACGAGCACGCTCTGCTCGACGCCTACAACGACCGGCCGCCGTACCAGCGCAACGACTACCTGGGCTGGATCGCGCGGGCAAAGCTGGATGAGACCAAGGACCGGCGGCTGTCTCAGATGCTCGACGAACTCAGCCGGGGCGACGTCTACATGAACATGAAATGGACACCGCGGCCGTAGCCGTAGCCGTAGCCGCGATCTTCCGCCGCGATCACGGTGGATATTCCGGGCGCCGAGATGCACGCTTTACGGGAGGCACTCGTCGACCAGGAGTGAACCCGGGAAACGGCGGGTATCGATTCGGCTACGGATTGGTAACAGCTCCACCGGCGGGAGGCCACTGTGTCCCTTCGGAGAGCCCGAGGCGCCGCGGGTGTAGTCGCACTTGCCGGCTTCCTCACCGCTTGCGGGTCGTCGCAGTACACCTACGTCAAGAACTCCGACGCGCAGGTCTACCTCAAGGTGCCGCGCTCCTGGACCGCGATCAACCAGGAGGCGCTCGACGCGGAAGTCTCGGGCGACCCGTCCTCCGCGAGCGGCCAGCTCGAACGAATGATGTCGTGGAACGCGGCCTTCGACGCGGACAAGAAGCCGTCCGCGCAACACATCCAGTCCATCGACGTCAGCGACCCGATCGTGTGGGTGAAGGTCCGCGACCTTCGGCCGGCGGAAGCGAACGGGATGTCCCTCGACCTCATGCGCAACCTCAGACTCCCGGTCACGCCGGCCGCCCGCCAGTCGGCCGGCATCGACGAGACGATGGGCTTCGAGCTGCTCGCCGATGGGCGGCTCAACCCGCGCAAGGGCCTGTACGGCGTGCGCACCGTCTTCAACTACAAGCTCGCCACGCAGGTGCAGACCTACGACCAGACGGTGCTGATCAACGACCGCCATTCCAAGCTGTACTACCTGATGGCCCGGTGCTCGGCGCAGTGCTACAAGGAGCGCCGTTCGGAGATACAAGCGGTCGTGGACTCCTTCACCGTGAAGGGCTAAATCGATGCCGGACACAGAGCGAACCACCCGCAAGCCGTTGTCGCCGTGGGACCGCACGAAGTACCTCCTGCTGCTCGCGGTCCTGTGGTTGTGGCTGGTGTGGGCCGCGATGGCCGACCACGCACTGCTGCCGTTCGAGGACTCGGTGCGCCAGATCAACCGCGAGTCCCTCTGGATCCCGGTACTCGCCGGCGTCGAGCTGCTCCGGCAGCTGCACTTCTTCATTAGCGAGAAGGCCGCGGGCTACCACCGCTTCTGGACCGAACGGGTCTTCGGCGGCATCGACCGCCTGGCCAAGCGCAAGCTGTCCGACTGGACGCGCTACCGCCTGGCGCGCGCGGGCAAGCTGCTGTTCTGGGTCGCCGTCCTCTCGCTGGTGCTCGCCAAGATCTACGACACCAGTCCAGTGCTCGGCCTGTTCCATCTGCCTGCCGCGGCGATCCGCGCGATGCCGATGGCCATGCAGCTCGCGTTCGCCGCGTTCTTCGTGATCTTCCAGTTCGCGGCGATCTTCTGGTTCCTGTCCAAGGGCGGGGTCGACACCTACTACCCCGATGACGTCAAGACGCGTTTCAGCGACGTGTGGGGCCAGGACCACGTCCTGGAACGCGTGCAGGAAAACATGGTCTTCCTCGACGATCCCGAGTCGATCGAGTCGAAGGGCGGCTACGTGCCGGGCGGCATTCTGCTCTGGGGCCCGCCAGGCACCGGCAAGACGCTAATGGCCGAAGCCGTTGCCGGCGAGACCGGAAAGCCCTACGTCTTCGTCGACCCCGGCGCCTTCCAGGCGATGTTCATGGGCGTGGGCATCCTGAAGGTCAAGTCGCTCTATCGGCGACTGCGCAAGCTCGCAATGAGGTACGGCGGCGTCATCGTCTTCTTCGACGAAGCCGACGCGCTCGGCAAGCGTGGCAGCACCGCCGGGCAGCCGGTCGGCGTGGGCCAGGCCCTGCCGGCGCCGTACGAGAGCTGCAACGGGGTCTCCTACCTGTCCCAGGACACCCGCTCGCTGTTGTTCTCGAGCTGGCTGCCTCACGGTGCCAGGGACACGCCCCCCGGGCGGCGCGGCTTCATCATGGGCGGGATGGGCGGCGGTGGCGGCGGCATGGGCACGCTGCAGGCGCTGCTCACGGAGATGTCAGGACTGAAGAAGCCGCGCGGTTTCGTCAACCGCGTGATCCGCCGGGCGCTCGGCATGCGGCCCAAGCCGCCGCCGAACTACCGCATCCTGACGATCATGGCGACGAACATGCCCAACGCACTGGACGACGCCCTGCTGCGTCCAGGGCGCATCGACCGCATTTACCACGTCGGCTACCCCTCGAAGCAGGGCCGGCTGCGGACGTACCAGGGCTACTTCGACAAGGTCGTGCACGAGGTCACCCCGGAACAGATGGAACACCTGGCCACCATCACGCCATACGCGACCGGTGCCACCATCAAGGACCTCGTCAACGAGTCGCTGATCGTGACCCTGCGGGACGGCCGTGACGTCATCACCTGGCGCGATGTCCTGAAGGCGAAGCTGCTCAAGAGCGTCGGCCCGGCCGAGGGCGTCGAGTACATCGAGCGCGAACGGCACGCGGTCGCCGTACACGAGGCGTGCCATGCGGTGATGAGCTATCTCGCGCAGCGCGGCAACGTCATCGACACCGCGACGATCCAGAAAGGCCAGGGGCACCTGGGATTTGTCCAGCCGATCCCGATCGAGGAGCGCTTCACGTCGTGGCGCAGCGAGTACGACGCCGACGTCATGGTCAGCATCGCCTCACTCGTCGGCGAGCGGTTGTTCTTCGGCGGCGACAACTCCTCGGGCGTCTCGGGCGACCTGCAGAACGCGACAACGGTCGTGCTCGCGATGGAAGGCCTGTGGGGCATGGGCCAGACCTACCGTTCGCACGCCCCTGACGCCGTGGTGCAGATGGACGGCACGAGGTCGATCAAGTACGACAAGACCGTGACCGAGCGGGCCGAGGAGCACCTCGCCGCGCTGGCCATGACCACGCGGGAGCTGCTGACCCAGCACCGCGAGAAGGTGCTCGCCGTCGCGCACGCTCTCGAGACCTACAAGACGATTTCGGGTGACGACATCGTCGCGATCATCGAAGGCGGCAGCGGGCCGATCGTCGACGGCACGCCGTACGCCGACGCCCGCGGCCAGCTCGAGGCCTACCACCAGCAGGCCCTCGCGGTGCACGAGGGCCGCGACAAGGGGATGGTGTTGCCGCTGGTCGGGCGGCGTGCCGAGCTGCCGGAGATCGTCGACGTCGATGCGCAGTCGGCGATGCGACCCCCGGAAGCAACCCCCGGCTGAGCCGCGCTCAGCGCGCGGGTGCCCCGCTCGCGCCGACCGTCGTCGCGCCGTAGCGCTCCTGCTCGCGGGCGAGGTTGAGAGGGGAAATCTGCTTGCGCGCCTCACGCGCGTCGTCGTCGAGCTTGTCGGCCGGCACGATCCAGGCGATCTCGAACTCGAGACCGTCAGGGTCCTTGCCATAGAGGCTTTTCGTCGTGCCGTGGTCGCTCGAGCCGTGCAACGCGCCGTGCTCCGCGAGGACCGAGCGCAGCCGATCGAGCTCTGCAAGCGTGTCGACCTCCCAGGCCAGGTGGTAGAGGCCGACGGTGCTGCGGCCCGCGCCTGACGGGCCCGCCGCCGTACCGATCTCGAACAGCCCGAGGTCGTGGTCGTTGTCGGAGCCGGGGGCCTGGAGAAACGCGGCGCTCATCCCGGCTGGTGCGATCGGGAGGACGCGGAAGCCGAGAACCTCGGTGTAGAACGCCACGCTGCGCTGCACGTCGCGCACGAAGAGCACCGCGTGGTTGAGCCGGGTGATCGGCATGTCGCCTCCAGAGTCGCCGTCCGGTGTCAGTTAACACCCGCGCGCCCGCGTCCCTTCCCCCGATGTTGATCACTTTGACAAACTGCGAGCCGCTCGCACGCGGGGATTTCGGCTTCAGGTTTGTCAAAGTGATCGCTATGGAGAGCAGGCGGGGCGCCGTACCGGAGATCACCTACCCTGCCGAGCTGCCGATCACTGCCTGCAAGGACGATCTGCTCGCGGCGATCAGGGACCATCAGGTCGTGATCGTCGCCGGCGAGACCGGCTCAGGTAAGACGACCCAGCTGCCCAAGATCTGTCTTGAGCTCGGCCGCGGGATCAGCGGCGTCATCGGGCACACTCAACCGCGGCGGATCGCCGCGCGCACGGTTGCCGCCCGCATCGCTGAGGAGCTCGGCACCGAGCTGGGGCAGGCGGTCGGCTTCAAGGTCAGGTTCACCGACAAGTCGAGCGACGACACCCTCGTCAAGCTCATGACCGACGGCATCCTGCTCGCCGAGATCCAGGGCGACCGCGAGCTGCGCCGGTACGACACCCTCATCATCGACGAGGCGCACGAGCGCAGCCTCAACATCGATTTCATTCTCGGCTACCTCAAGGCGCTGCTCCCCCGCCGGCCCGACCTGAAGGTCATCATCACCTCGGCGACGATCGACCCGCTGCGGTTCAGCGCGCACTTCGACGACGCGCCGGTCATCGAGGTGAGCGGCCGCACCTACCCGGTCGAGGTGCGCTATCGCCCGTACGACGACGACGCCCGTGACGAGGTCGAGGCGATCTGCGACGCGGTCGAGGAGCTGTGGACCGAAGGCCCGGGTGACGTGCTCGTCTTCCTCTCCGGCGAGCGGGAGATCCGCGACGCGGCCGACGCGCTCGGGCGGCTCGACCTGCCCGGCACCGCCGTGCTCCCCCTCTACGCCCGGCTGTCGACCGCGGAGCAGCACAAGGTGTTCGAGCCGCACACCGAGCGGCGCGTCGTACTCGCGACCAACGTCGCCGAGACGTCGCTGACGGTGCCCGGCATCGCGTACGTCGTCGACCCCGGCACCGCGCGCATCTCGCGCTACAGCCAGCGCACCAAGGTGCAGCGCCTGCCGATCGAGCCGATCTCGCAGGCGTCGGCGAACCAGCGCAAAGGCCGCTGCGGCCGGCAGTCCGACGGCATCTGCATCCGGCTGTACGCCGAGGACGACTTCGCCGCGCGGCCGGAGTTCACCGAGCCGGAGATCCTGCGCACCAACCTCGCGTCGGTGATCCTGCAGATGACCGCGCTCGGTCTCGGCGACATCGCCAAATTCCCCTTCCTCGATCCGCCCGACCAGCGCAACGTGCGCGACGGCGTACTGCTGCTGCACGAGCTCGGCGCGATCGATCCGAACGAGCCGGATCCGCGCAAGCGCCTCACTCCCCTGGGCCGCAAGCTCGCCCAGCTGCCGATCGACCCACGCATCGCGCGGATGGTCGTCGAGGCCCACGCGAACGGCTGCCTGCGCGAGGTCCTCGTCATCGCGGCCGCGCTGTCGATCCAGGACCCGCGCGAGCGTCCAGCCGACAAGGCGCAGGCGTCGGACGAGCTGCACGCGCGGTTCGCCGACGAGACGTCGGACTTCGCGTCGTACCTCAACCTGTGGGACTACCTGCGCGACCAGCAGCGCGCGCTGTCGTCGTCGGCGTTCCGGCGGATGTGCCGCAACGAGTTCCTGCACTACCTGCGCGTGCGCGAGTGGCAGGACCTGCACGGCCAGCTGCGCACGATCGCGCGCTCACTCGGCCTGCGGCTCGGCGACACCCCTGGCGACCGGCTGCGCATCCACACGTCGCTGCTCGCCGGGTTGCTGTCGCACGTCGGACTCAAGGAAGGCGACCGCAACGAGTACGCAGGCGCTCGCGGCGCGCGCTTCGCCCTCTGGCCCGGGTCGGCGCTGTTCAAGAAACCGCCGCGCTGGGTGATGGCGGCCGAGCTCGTCGAGACCTCGCGCCTGTGGGGTCGGGTCGTGGCGCGCATCGAACCCGAATGGATCGAGCCGCTCGCGCCGCACCTGGTGCTGCGCAGCTACAGCGAGCCGCACTGGGACGAGCGCCGCGGCGCGACGATGGCCTACGAGACGGTCAAGTTGTACGGCGTCCCGATCGTCACGTCGCGACGCGTCAGCTACGGGTCGGTTGACCCCGCCGTGGCGCGCGACCTGTTCATCCGGCACGCGCTCGTGCAAGGCGAGTGGCGTACGCACCATAAGTTCTGGACGGCGAACCAGTCGCTGCTCGAAGACCTGTCCGATCTCGAGGCTCGCACGCGGCGCCGCGACATCGTCGTGTCCGACGAGGTGCTCTACGACTTCTACGACGAGCGCATCCCCGCGGGCGTCGTGTCGGTGCGTCACTTCGACTCGTGGTGGAAAACGCAGCGGCACGCCGATCCCGAGCTGCTGACGTTCACGAAGGCGATGCTTGTCGACGCGAGCGCGGCAAGGGGCAGCGAGGTCGACTACCCGGATGTGTGGCATCAGGGCGACCTCGCGTTGCCGGTCACCTACACCTTCGAGCCAGGCACCGATGACGACGGCGTCAGCGTGCACATCCCGCTCGCGGCGCTGAACCGCGTCGACGCCGCCGAGTTCGACTGGCAGGTGCCCGGCGTTCGGCTCGACGTCGTCACCGCACTGATCCGGTCGCTGCCCAAAGCACTGCGCGTCAGTTTCGTGCCCGCTCCCGACTTCGCGCGCGGCGCCCTGGCGCGGCTCACGCCGCTCGCCGGCGCGTTGCCGGAAGCGCTGGCCGCTGCGCTGACGCAGATGACGGGCGTCGTCGTACGCGCGGCGGATTTCGATCCTGCGCGGGTGCCGCCTCATCTGCGGATGACGTTCGTGATCGAGGCTCCGGACGGCGGACTGCTCGCGCGGAGCAGGGACTTGCTTCAGTTGCGCGAGCAGCTGCGGCCGAAGTTGCGCGCCACGGTGGCCAAAGCGGCCGCGTCAATCGAGCGGCAGGGGCTACGCGAGTGGGACTTCGGGGAGTTGCCGCAGACCTTCGAGTCGGTCAGCGGCGGCCAGCGTCTCGTCGGCTACCCCGCGCTCGTCGACGAGACCGAATCCGTCGCGATCCGGGTGCTCCCGAGCCGTGCCGAGCAGGAGCGCGAGCATCTGGCCGGCGTACGCAGGCTGCTGTTGCTGAACGTGCCCAGCCCGCTGAAGTCGATCGTCGGCCGGCTGCCCAACAAGACCAAGCTTGCGCTCGCCCACAGCCAGTACCCGAGCGTCCCCGCCCTTCTCGACGACTGCGTGGTCTGCGCGCTCGACGGGCTGATCGCCGCTGCCGGTGGTGCGCCGCAGGATGCGGGTGCGTTTGCAACCCTGCTCGCCGGCGTACGGGCCGGGATTCAGGACTCGCTCCTGCGCGTCGTCGACGCCGCCGCGCAGATCCTCGCGCTCAGCGACGAGCTGGACCGGCGGCTCCGGTCGACCGTCGCGCCGGCTCTTGCGCCGGCGGTGGCGGACATGCGCGAGCAGCAGTCGGGACTCGTCCGCGCCGGTTTCGTGAGCGAGGTCGGCCAGCAGCGGCTCGGCGACGTCCTGCGCTATCTCCGCGCGACCAGCCACCGCCTCGACAAGCTGCCCGAGAACCCGCAGCGGGACGCGCACAGCCAGGCCGTCGTACAACAGCTCGAACGCGAGTACGCCGAACTGCGCGCCTCGCTGCCGGCCGACCGCCGGCAGGATCCGGCCGCGCTGGAGGTGCGCTGGATGCTCGAGGAACTGCGAGTGAGCCTGTTCGCACAGACCGTCAAAGCGGCGTACCCAGTGTCAGAACAGCGGATCCTGAGAGCGATGCACAAGCTCCGCTAGCGCTCAGACGCAACCGAATTCGACGCGGTCGAATCAAGCAAGTTCGCTGCGCCTCTGCTCAGGGGACCAGTCGACATACGGATCGTTCTCATTGATCCATCGCTCGGCCGTCCCACGCCAGAGCCCGCTCTCCAGCCTTGAGGATTGGGAACCAGTTCTGGGTGATCGGCTTCCGATGATTCGGCGATCCACGCGCACTTGTGGAGAAGTCGGTGCACAAACGGTGGAGAACTAGGTCTGTGCGGGGGACAACTAGGCCCCGGCTGTGGACGCACAACTTTCTTCGGGAAATCTTTGATCTAGCCCTTGTCACGACGCTCGGGACCCTTTAGAAATCACCCACGTCACCGAGTACGGCGACTCGCACCGGGATCCTTCCGGGAAGGCACGACGAAGGGCAACCGGAGTCGAGCCGGATCGGAAAAGGTCTCGAACGCGGTACGACGACGGAAGTTTGGTCAGCTGGGTGCAAGCCCGGCACGGCTCAGCGGATGTCGATGTACGGCGGCGGGACGTTCGAATCGGTGGCACGGGTCCGCGGCAACGTGGACCTATGTGAGGCCCCTTCAACTCATACTTGAAGGGGCCTCACGCCATTTTCGGCTAACCACCCGGCGGCGGTCCGACAGGACGCCGAAGGCCCACTCGTACCCGCACGGCTTCTCAAGGTGATCGCGCCCCGCGACGATCTCGAATGACGTGAGCACCCGCGGGCAGCTGACCGAGTGGCGTTGCCTGAGTTGCGGCGGCCCCGCCGTCATCTGTGCGCAGTCAGCACATTGCGTGGCGGAGCACATCGACCGCCTACATCCCCCGTCGCCGGACGGCACCGCCTACTCGCGCACCGCGGCGTCCGTGATGAGCCTCGGGTGGCAGGCCAAAGCAGCGCTCAACATCGTGCTCTGGCTGCCCGTGCTTTGGTGTGCGGTCACGTTCGTCACTCCGCTGGCGCTCTTCTTTGGAGTGCCCTGGTTCTTCACCGCGGTCGTTCTCACCCGCGAGCTGTGGCGATCGCGCCGCGTGTACTGAGTTCGCGCCGGGCCGGGCTCGGCCCTGGCAGGCAGCGCGGCCCCTCCACCTCATACATGGAGGGGCCTCACGCCTTACCAGGATGAACGATGCGCGGCGTGACGTAGCGGCGACACGCTGAACGGGTGATGACCGTTACTTGACGGGTTTTCGCGCCCGGTAGGCTGTCATCAGCGCCTCAGCTCGCTCGGGGCCGAGGTATTTCACCGCTTCGCGCATCGTCACGCCGCTCGCACGATGCGCCCGCGGCGCGAGGAAGTCGTAGACCGCATCGGCGTTCGCGCCGCCTCGCGTGATGTCGCGTAGCACCCAGCCGATCGCCTTGCGGACGAAAAACTCCTTCTCGTCCAGCAGGCGGTCGCTGTAGTCGAAGAGCCGTTCGGTGCCGGTCCGCCCCGATCTGATCGGCTTGAGCAGCGAGAGCACAGCCGCGCGGCGCAACCAGAAGTCGTCGGCGTCGACCCACCGATCGAGGGTGGCGGCCATTGCGGTCGGGTCGGACGCGACGACGGTTCCGATCGCGTCGGTGGTCAGCGGGTCGACCAGAGCCCAAGTGCCAGACTCGCGTATCAGCCGCTCGAACAGCGGCGCGTCGGCAGCTGACAGCGCGTCGGCATACCGGCAGAGCAGGAGTACAGCGAGCAGCCGGTGCTCGAAGACCGGTTCGTCCCAGAGCCCCTCGACGACGGCGACGAGATCGTCGTGCGGCAGGCCGGCATGCGAGTGCCTGAACTGCTTGGCGATGGCTCGCATGTCGGGGACCGCTGCCCCGAGAAATTCGAGGTCACTCTTGAGGTAGCGCTTCTCGCCTTCGGCCCGCTCGGGACGTGCGGCGTCTGCGAGCTGCATCGCAAGATCGTCCACTGCTACCTGAGGGTCCACGACCGCGCATCCGGGCTCGACGTCGTAACGAGAAGTCGGCATCGTACTGGTGCGGGTCGGAATACCCGCTTGGCCCGCGAGGCAGGGAGCGACCGTGACCGTTCTGCTTGCGATCGGCACGCGCAAAGGACTGTGGCTAGCACGAAGCGAGGACCGACGGTCGTGGTCGGTCGAGGGTCCGCAGTTCCTGATGCGCGAGGTGCCATCGGTTGCGATCGACACCCGCCGGTCGCCCGCCCGGGTGTTCGCCGGCGTACGCAGCGAGCATTGGGGGCCGACCGCCGTCTGGTCGGACGACCTCGGCAAGTCCTGGGAAGAGACCGAGCAGGGCGCGATCCGGTTCCCTGAGGAGATCGGCGCGGCGGTCGAGAGGATCTGGCAGCTGCAGCCGGACGCCGACTCGCACCCCGACGTCGTCTGGGCCGGCTGCGAACCGCACTCGCTCTTCCGAAGCACCGACGGCGGGGTCTCCTTCGAGTTGGTGCCTGGGCTGTGGGAGCACCCGCACCGGCCGGAGTGGGGACCCGGGTACGGCGGCGCCGCCATTCACACGGTCATCCCCGACGCCGATTCCGATCGCGTGCTGGTCGCGATGAGCACCGGTGGCGTCTATGTGAGCGACGACGCGGGCGGCTCGTGGCGGCCGTCGAATAGGGGGATCTCGGCCTACTTCATGCCTGGGCCCGAGCCGGAGTTCGGGCAGTGCGTGCACAAGGTCGCGCCTGACGCGTCCGGCACGGAACGCCTCTATGCGCAGAACCACCACGGGGTCTACCGCTCCGACGACGCGGGCGCTTCGTGGACATCGATCGCCGACGGCCTGCCGAGCGACTTCGGTTTTCCCGTGCTCGCCCACCGCACCGTCCCGGGTACCGCATGGGTGGTGCCGCTGGTCGCCGACGGCGAGCGGGTGCCGCCGGGTGGGCGGCTGCGGCTGCACCGGACTCGTGACGCCGGCGAGAGCTGGGCCGAGGTCGGCGAAGGCCTGCCCGACTCCTGCTGGGTCGCCGTGATCCGCGA
>JBKJZO010000095.1:0-36171 GCA_046715235.1 Mycobacteriales bacterium | reverse complement strand
CTTCGAGATGGGACGCGGTCTGGCGGAGCGTCTGGGTTACCCGCCCGAACTCCTCGACCTGATCCCGGCGCAGGCGCTCGAATCGTTCGCCGGCGTCGGCTACTTCCTCGACCTTGGTAAGCCGGTCGAAGGAGATCGTGTTCTCGACCTGGGGAGCGGTTCCGGCACTGACAGTTTCGCGACGGCGGCACTGGTCGGTCCGTCGGGGCACGTCACCGGGGTAGACATGACGGATGCGCAGCTGGCCAAGGCCGAGGCTCTGCGCGTCGACGCCAGTGTCGCGAACGTCGAATTCGTGAGCGGATACATCGAGGCGCCTCCGCTCGCCGACGCGTCGGTCACCCTCGTCATCTCCAACGGTGTGGTCAACCTGTCGGCAGACAAGGAGGCAGTGTTCCGCGAGGCCGCACGGGTGCTCGCACCGGGCGGCCGGTTCGCGCTTGCGGACATCGTGTCCCAGCGGCCGCTGTCGGAGGCGATCGTGTGCAACGCCGAGCTGTGGGCGGCGTGTGTCGGCGGAGCCTCGCAGATCGACGAGTACCTGTCCCTCATCGAGAAGGCCGGCCTGCACGTCGAGACGGTGCGCGACAACACCGCCTACGCCTTCCTTTCGGGCTCCGCCCAGTCCGCCACCACGACGTACGGCATCCGCAGCGTCTCGCTGCTCGCACTCAAGCCCGTCAACTAGCCGACACATTGGAGTAAGTCATGGCCCAGAAAGCCGTCATCAGCCTGGCCACCGGACTCGAAGACCCGGAGAAGGTCATGGTTGCTTTCCTCGTCGCGGTCGGCGCCGCCGAGTCCGGCCGGCCGACACTGATGTTCCTCACCAAGGAGGCAGTCCGGCTCGCACTCGAGGGCGTCGCAGTCGGCTCATCCTGCGAGGATTGTCCCCCGCTGCCTGACCTTCTTGCGCGCTACCAGAACGCCGGCGGCCAGTACTACGTCTGCCCGATCTGTTTCAACGCCAAGAAGCTCGACGAGGCGCAGCTCATCAAGGGCGCCGAACTCAACGGCACCGTGCCGATGTGGAAATGGATCGGCGACGAGGGCGCGACCACGTTCAGCTACTGACCGCACCGACGGATACGTCGTCGCCGTCGGCCACCGGAAGCCCGGCGCGGGCCCACTCCGGAAATCCGTCCTCGAGCCGGGCGGCGGTGCGCCCACCCCGACGGAGAAGCCGAACCGCGTCGTCGGCGTACACGCAGTAAGGCCCGCGGCAGTAGGCGACCACGTCGGTGTCCTTGGGCACATCCCGCAACCGACGGCGCAGGTCGCTGATCGGCAACGACTGAGCGCCTGGAATGTGCCCGGCTCGGAACTCCACCTCCGGGCGTACGTCGAGCACGAGCACGTCGCCTCGGCGCAGCCGCCGGCGAAGCTCATCGCGGCTCATCGTCTCCAGCTCGCCGCGGTCGCCGAGGTAGGCCTCGGCCAGCCGGTCCAGTTCGGCCACGTGCTCCGCAGCCACCTCGCGCAGCGCGAGCCAAAGATCTGCCACCCGTGGACCGGCCAACGAATAGAAGATCCGGGTGCCCTCGCGACGCGTGCCAACCAATCCCGCGCGGAGCAAGTGCTGGAGGTGCTGGGACGTGTTGGCAACGCTCTGCCCGATCTCAGCGGCGATCTCGTCGACCGACCGCTCGCCCTGAGCGAGAAGATCGATGATCTCCGCCCGCCGGCCGCTGCCGACCGCCTTCGCCACCGACGCCAGTCCGTCGTACAACGCGTCCTTCGCCCGTCGATCTGACATCGGACCTCCTGCGAGTCATTTTGCTATTCAAGCGAGCACTTGACAAGTACCGCGGAGCTGAGCGATGTTCTGTTTATCAAGCAATTCCTTGAGGATGTTCGAGACATAGCCGACGCGCTGGGAGGCCCGATGAGCACCGTGCTCCCGGTGGTCGACGCGGGGCTGGGCAACTCGGCGTACCTCGTCGATCTGGGCGACGGACGCGCCCTCGCGATTGACCCGAGCCGGGATCTGCGTGCCCTTCGTACGGCGGCCGCGCGGCACGGCTTGTCGGTAACCTTGGCAGCTGACACCCACCTGCACGCGGACTTCCTTTCCGGGGCCGTCCAGCTGGCCGCTGACGGCGCGGCCGTCATCGCGTCAGCCGCCGGCCGCCGGGAGTTCCCGCACCAGGGACTCGGGGACGGCGACGAGGTAGATCTGGGCGGTCTGTCACTGCGAGCGCTCGCGACGCCCGGCCACACCGACGAGCACATCTCTTACCTGTTGCTCGACGGATCGAAGCCCCTCGGGGTCTTTACCGGCGGCTCACTCATCGTCGGCGCCGCCGCCCGCACCGATCTGGTCGACCCCGCGCGGACCGAGGAGCTCGCTCGTGCCCAGTACAGATCCGTCCGCCGGCTGCTCGATCTGTTGCCCGACGACACCGCCGTGTACCCGACGCACGGCGCGGGCTCGTTCTGCGCCGCCCCGCCGAGCGGTGACCGCACCACGACGATCGGCCGGGAGAAGGCGACCAACGCGCTGCTCGCCGCGCGGGACGAGGACGAGTTCGTCGCGCGGTTGCTGGCCGGGCTGGGGAGTTTCCCGCCGTACTTCTTGCGTCTGGCCGAGATGAACCGCCGCGGTCCGGCGCTGGTGCGGGGCGAGCCCGGTCTGGCTCCGCTCGGCGTCGCCGAGGTCATCAGCGAGCTGGCCCTCGGTGCGCAACTGATCGACGTACGACCGATGGAGAGGTTCGCCGACGGTCACATCCCGGGAGCACTGTCGATACATCTGCGGGACGCCTTCGCTACCTGGCTGGGCTGGCTCGCCGATCCCGACCGCCCCCTGGTCTTCGTCCGGGATGCGGACCAGGACCCAGACGAAATCCTCTGGCAGGCGATGAAGATCGGTTTCGACTCGATCGCCGGTGAGCTGACTGAAGGCCTGACGGCCTGGCGAGCGGCCGGCCAGCCGGTCGAGGCAACGCCGCTGGTCGGCGTCGATTCGGTCGGCGACGCGCAGGTGGTGGACATCCGCCAGGACAACGAATTCGCCGCCGGGCACCTGCCCGGAGCGAGCCACGTCGAGCTGGGCGCACTCAGCGCAAACATGCCCACCCTGCCGGCCGGGCCGGTCGTCGTGATGTGCGGGCACGGCGAGCGCGCGATGACGGCTGCCAGCCTGCTCGCCCAACATGGCCGCCGCGACGTCGCCGTACTCCAGAACGCGGGCGCACGCGAGTGGTCTGACGCGACCGGGCGGCCGCTCGAGGTCGCTGGGTGACGGCCGTTCAGGATCGACCACCTCCCGGGCTCCAGCTGGGGCTTCGCGCCAACCTCGCGCAGTTCAGCGTGCTCATCGGGGTCAACGCGCTCGTCGGCGGCATGATCGGCCAGGAGCGCACGGTGCTGCCGCTGCTCGCCAGCCGGGTCTTCCACCTCGACGGCTACACCGCCGCGCTCACCTTCATCCTCGCGTTCGGCGCGGTGAAGGCGGTCACCAACTTCTTCGCCGGCCAGCTCTGCGACCGGGTCGGCCGCAAGCCGGTGCTCGTCGCCGGCTGGCTGATCGGGTTGCCGGTGCCGCTGCTACTGATTTGGGCGCCGAGCTGGGGTTGGGTCATCGCGGCCAACGTGCTCCTCGGCGTCAATCAAGGGCTGACCTGGTCCACCACAGTCATCATGAAGATCGACCTCGTCGGCCCAGCGCGACGCGGTCTGGCGATGGGATTGAACGAGGCCGCCGGCTACGTCGCCGTTGCGGCCACCGCGATGGCCACCGGTGTCATCGCCTCGCACGCGGGTTTGCGACCGCAGCCTTTCTTCCTCGGCATCGCGTACGCCGGTCTCGGCCTCGGCCTTTCGACCCTTGCGGTGCGGGAGACCCGAGGTCACGCTCGGCAGGAAGCCGCGGACGGCGCGGCCGGGTCGGCGTACGAGGGCATGAGCACCCGTCAGGTCGCGTGGTTGACGACCGCCAAGGAACCGGCGCTGTCAGCCGCCAGTCAGGCGGGACTCGTCAACAACCTCAACGACGGCCTGGCGTGGGGCCTCTTCCCACTGCTGTACGCCGCGCACGGCGTGCCGGTCGCGCGGATCGGTGTGCTGGCCGCGATCTACCCGGCGGTCTGGGGCACGACCCAGCTCGCGACCGGCGCGCTGTCCGACCGGGTCGGCCGCAAGTGGCTCATCGCGGGCGGCATGTGGGTGCAGGCGGTCGCCCTCGGCGTGGTCGCGGCGTCGACGACGTTTCCGGCTTGGGCGCTGGCCGCCGTCCTGCTCGGGATCGGGACGGCGATGGTCTATCCGACCCTGCTGGCGGTCGTCGCCGATGTCGCCCACCCTGCCTGGCGGGCGCGATCCGTCGGCGTCTATCGGCTGTGGCGCGATGGCGGATTCGCCGTCGGCGCACTGCTCGCCGGCGTACTCGCGGACGTCTACTCACCAGTCACCGCGACGTGGGCGGTGGCGGGGCTGACCGCCGTGTCCGGCATTGTCGTGGCCGTCCGCATGTACGAAAGCCACGGGCGGGCAGACGGCGGCCACACGCGAGTCGGCTAACGGACGAGCCGGCGTACGTCGTCGAGGGTGAAAGGCGCGTCCAGGGTGTCTCCGTTCAGGAAGTAACGCCCACTCTCGCCCTCGGCGACCTGCAGGTGCGCCGGCTGAAGCTTCTCGCTGACGGTGCCCTTGTCGTTGAGCAGGAAGAGCAGCACCCGCTGGCCCACCGCCCACGGCCGGGTCTCGCCCTCACTCGAGACGATCGCGCCGCCGTAGTCGTAGGTGAAGGCGACGACCTCCTTGGCGGCGTCGGCCGGCTTCAGCGACTCGCTCACCGAGACGGTCGCCAGGACGTACCGGCCGATGGACTCCCCGTTGGGGTCCCTCAGTTCGCCGCGCGTCACCCTCGTGACGTCTCCGACGACGATGCGCTCGGCTTGGGCGACGCGCTGCTCGATGGTGAGCTCGGGAGCCGGTACACCGAGGACAACGCCTGGCCCTTGTGTCTCAGTCACCGCAGCACTGACTGGTCGCGATGAAGTAGGACTCGCAACGTCGGGCGACGAATCGCGACCGTTGTTCGCGACGAGCACACCCGCAGTGATCACCGCGACGACAGCGGCCGCGGCGACGCCGACGATCGGTGAAGGGGAACGCCTTGGTTGCGGAAGCGGCTGGGTGGCAGCAAGTTCCATGCCACGGGAGATGCGGTCGAGGTCGGCCGCGATCGCGCGCCCTTCATCGGTGTCGATCGTTTCGCCCTCGAGGATCAGCGCTAACACATCCGTCTCGGTGGTCATGACGTCACGCTCTCTCGTGGTAGCAGGGCCCTGAGTTCACGGGCGGCACGATGCAGTCGGGACTTGACAGTCCCTTCGGGGACGCCGAGGACGGAAGCGATCTCAGGCACCGCCAGGTCGGCGTAGAAGCGCAGCACGGCCACGGTCCGAAGATCGACCGGGAGGCGGGAGAGCCCGACGCGCACCGACTCGCGCAGCACCACGTCGGCGTCGGCTGGCGGGCCGGCGGTGTGAGCCAGCATGGGCACCAGCGCCCTCCATCGAATCTCACGACGAGAGCGGTCACGGGCGAGATTGGCGGCGACCGCGCAACACCAGGCAGCGCGGGAGGAGATCGGGCCTTCGTGTTCGAGCAGACGCAGCTGCACGTCCTGAATCAGATCGTCGATGTCAGATGCGCGCACTCCGAGCAGATGCAGCGTCCCCCTCACCCGGTCGATCTCGTGCCCGGTCAGCCCGTCCGCGGCCGGCAACGCCGCGCTCGGTTCCGCGGACTTCGGGTTGGTCATGTGTGGCTCCTGGCCGGTGACACTGCTGAGACGTCCCGCCAGTCCATTTCGTTCACCGCCTTGTGGTGGAATACCGGGCTGGGGTATAAGGGTTGTAGCTCCGCAGACGGAGGGAGAGGCCATGCGCGGCTACACGGATGACAAGAAGAAGGTGCAGAACCGCCTTCGCCGGATCGAAGGCCAGGTTCGCGGCTTGCAGCGCATGGTCGACGACGACGAGTACTGCATCGACATCCTGACGCAGATCTCAGCGACCACGAAGGCGCTGCAGTCCGTCGCTCTCGGACTGCTCGAGGGTCATCTCGACCACTGCGTGACCGAAGCGATCACGGCCGGAGGGCCGGACGCGCAGGCCAAGGTCAAGGAAGCATCTGCCGCGATCGAGCGCCTCGTGCGCTCCTGACCACGTCGACATCGAGGAGAGTTCATGACCACCGCCACCTACACCGTCGAAGGCATGACGTGCGGCCACTGCGTGAGCGCCGTCACCGGTGAGGTGTCGAAGGTCGCTGGGGTCTCTGACGTCGTCGTCGATCTCCAGACCGGGCACGTCACGGTGACCGGAGAGCAGGTCGACGAGTCCGCCGTACGCGCGGCCGTCGAGGAGGCGGGGTATGACGTCGTCGACTGATGCGCGCGTTGATCTCAGCATCAGCGGGATGACCTGCACGTCATGCGCGGCGCGCATCGAGAAGAAGCTCAACCGGCTCGACGGCGTCAACGCAAGCGTCAACTACGCTACGTCGACCGCATCGGTCACCTACGACCCTGCCGCCGTGGACACCGAACGGATCATCGAGACGGTGGCCCAGACCGGCTACACCGCAGCGCTACCGGCGCCGCCCAAGCAGGCTCTGAAAGACGACGCCGAATCGATCGAGGCGGCATCGCTGCTTCACCGGCTGCTGATCAGCACCGCTCTGACGATCCCCGTCATCGTCCTGTCGATGGTCCCCGCGGCGCAGTTCCGCTACTGGCCGTGGGCAGCGCTGACCCTTGCCGCACCAGTCGCGACGTGGGGCGCGTGGCCCTTCCACCGAGCAGCCGCGCTCAATGCCCGCCACCGTGCAGCGACGATGGACACACTCGTCTCGGTCGGCGTACTCGCGGCGTTTGCGTGGTCTCTGTGGGCGCTTTTCGTCGGCGACGCCGGCGAACCGGGGATGCGCATGGAGGTCGACCTGCTGCCCCGGCGCGCAGACGCCGGACACGCAGAGATCTACCTCGAGGTTGCCGCGGGCGTCACCGTCTTCCTGCTGCTCGGCCGCTACTTGGAGGCTCGGGCGAAGCGACGCTCGGGCGCGGCCCTACGCGCCCTTCTCGCGTTGGGCGCGCAGGATGTCGCGGTCGTGCGCGACGGCCGCGAGCAGCGCGTCGGCATCGACTCGCTGATGGTCGGTGACGTTTTCGTCGTCCGCCCGGGAGAGCGGATCGCGACCGACGGCGTCGTCACCGAGGGCACGTCCGCGGTCGACGTCAGCATGCTGACCGGAGAATCGGCGCCGGTCGAGGTCGGGCCGGGTGACGCCGTCACGGGGGCAACGGTCAACGCCGGAGGTCGGCTCATCGTTCGAGCGACGCGGGTCGGCGCGGACACCGCACTGGCGCACATCGCCCGGCTGGTCACCGACGCGCAGTCTGCGAAGGCTCCGGTGCAGCGGCTCGCCGACCGGGTTTCGGCCGTCTTCGTCCCCGTCGTGATCGCGTTGTCGGTGGCGACGCTGGCGGGCTGGCTGATGACTGGCAACAGCGCGACGCGGGCGTTCACCGCAGCCGTAGCCGTCCTGATCATCGCCTGCCCTTGCGCGCTCGGTCTGGCCACGCCGACCGCGCTGCTCGTCGGCACCGGGCGCGGCGCACAGCTCGGCATCCTCATCAAAGGACCGGACGTATTGGAGTCGACCCGGCGCGTCGACACAGTCGTGCTCGACAAGACCGGCACCGTCACGACCGGGCGGATGACCCTGCACGAGGTGGTGCCCGCCGCGGGTGTGGAGGCGGACGATGTGCTGCGCATCGTCGGAGCGCTAGAGGTGGCCTCCGAACACCCGGTCGCGCAGGCGATTGCAGCCGCGGCGCAGCGGCGCGTCGGCATGCTGCCGGCCGTGACCGATTTCGCCAACGCTGCCGGACTCGGCGTTTCCGGTGTTGTCGAGGGACACGCGGTCGTGGCCGGAAGGCCGGCGTACGCCGCCGACTTCGCTATCCGACTCACCCCCGCACTGTCCACCGCCCGTGACGCCGCCGAGGCCGAGGGGCGCACCGCGGTCGTCGCGGGATGGGACGGCGAAGCCAAGGCCATCCTCGTCGTCGGTGACGAGATCAAGCCGTCGAGCGCGGACGCCGTTCGCCATCTGCATTCGCTCGGATTGCGGCCGGTTCTGCTCACCGGCGACAACGAGCGCACCGCGCACTCCGTCGCCGAGGCCGTCGGGATCGACGATGTACGCGCGCAGGTGCTGCCCGCCGAGAAGGTCGCCGTCGTACGCGAGCTTCAGCGGCAGGGACGCGTCGTCGCGATGGTCGGCGACGGCGTCAACGACGCCGCTGCCCTCGCGCAGGCGGATCTCGGGCTCGCGATGGGCACCGGTACAGATGCGGCGATCGAGGCGAGCGATCTCACGCTGGTGACCGGCGACCTACGCGCTGTGCCCGACGCGATCAGGCTGTCGCGACGGACCCTGGCGATCATCAAGGGCAACCTGTTCTGGGCATTCGCCTACAACGTCGCGGCGATTCCGCTCGCGGCCGCGGGACTTCTCAACCCGTTGCTCGCGGGCGCAGCGATGGCGTTCAGCTCGGTCTTCGTGGTCACGAACTCGCTGCGGCTGCGGACGTTCCGCTCGTCGTACCTCGCCTGAGTGGAATAGTCGCCCGTCGTGACACATCCGACGCCTGTTCCGTTCGACAAGTCCCTTCATGACCGCACTAGCTTTGACTGCGGTGAGGAGTCGTTGAACCGTTGGCTTCGGATGCAAGCGGGCCAGTCTCAGCGCAAGGACGCTAGTCGGACTTACGTGGTCTGTGACGGTGATCAAGTCCTCGGCTACTACAGCCTCTGCGCGTTCAGCGTGTCGCGCGCGGAGTCGCCGTCGCCCGCGCGCATCGGTGCATCCCCGGTGCCGGCAGTTCTGCTAGCGCGGCTCGCCGTTGATCAAAGAAGCCAGCGGGGCGGGATCGGCGGCACTCTGCTGTTGCACGCACTCGGCGTTGCCGCCAAGGTCGCGGACGCGATCGGCGCTCGGATGATGGTCGTTCACGCGCTCCACGAGCAGGCTGCCGAGTACTACCAGAACAAGGGGTTCAAGCCCTTCGAGACGAATCCGCTCATGCTCTACCTACCCATGCAAGACATCCGACGCACGTTGGAGCTGGCTGGGCTACTCTGATGTGAGTACATGGTATGTACGATTCAGAGCGGGAACGTGTACGCCGAAGTATGAAGTACGTACACTGTGAGTACAGTCCTTGTACTGCTAAGAGGAGAGGATCAATGACCACCGACGCGAGTGGGCGCCGTCGCACCGAGCGAATCAACTTGCGGCTCGAGCCCGAGATCGACAAGTACCTGCGCCACGCGGCAGAGCTGGAGCACAAGTCGCTCAGCGCCTTCATGCTCGAGGCTGCACGTGAGCGCGCGCGCCAGGTCGTCGAAGAGCAGCGAAGGATCGAGCTCACTGCTGCTGAGTTTTCGCGGGTACTTGACGAGTTGGACCGTCCGGCCGAGGTCGTTACGCCTTTGCTGAAGCTCGCCGAACGGGTACACCCTTCACCAGCCAGCTAAATGCATCGCCTGTGCTGAGGCATCGTGTTGGTGCCCTGCGTGGGTGACTGTCGCGCATGTTGGCACCGTTCCCCGGGCACACCTGGGCGGGACGATTGGCGTCACACCGGGGGACGTTTGGCCCTGACGGGCGAGTTGCCCGGATGTGACGCTGGCTTGAGGCGGGACGCACTCGCCGGGATAGACCGGGAGGCTCTCATGAGCAAGGAAAACTATCCGCTCTACGGACTAATGGCTGTGGCAGGGGCTGGTATCGCAGTCTGGGCCGGGCTTCCCGTTTCGCTGCTCCTTTTCCTGCTGGTCTGCCCTCTGATGATGTTCTTCATGATGCGCGGCATGCACGGTGGGCAGGAGAACGGCGACGACCACTTCGTGGATAGCGAGAGCGGACGCTCCAGCACTGACACGAACCAGGCCCACGTGGTGACTGGACCACGCCGCGCTGATGGATCGCACGAACGCATCGACGAATCGTGAAGCCGGGCGGCGGGGCGATTGAGACCGCGCGTTCGGTGGTGCTGGATCTTCGCGGGTTGCAATGGGCCTCGCAGCAGGCGGGCGCGGCGGCTGTTATCGGTCGGCGTACAGGAGTCATCGACGTGGCCGTTAATCCCGTTGCGCAGAGCGCTTCAGTCTCGTTCGATCCCGCAGCGACCTCGGCCGCCGAGCTGGCTGCGTGGGTGCGCGAGTGTGGGTATCACTGCGCGGGCCAAGTGGTGCCGAACCACCTGTGCGATCCGGCTGCGGAACCGGCCGACGCACCTGCATCCCACGGCGCTGCCGAGCACGACGGTCATGCACCGGCCGGGGAGACGGCTCGATCGCCGCACGAGGTGATGGGGCACGGCGGTCACGGCGGCATGTCGATGGCGGGCATGGTGCGGGACATGCGCAACCGGTTCCTGGTCGCGGCGATATTCGCGATCCCGATCCTGGTCTGGTCGCCGATCGGACACGACGTCCTTGGTTTGGACGTGGCGGTGCCGTTCGGTCTGCGCGAGGACGTGTGGGCGCTGCTGCTGAGCTTGCCTGTCATTTTCTACGCGGACACGATCTTCTTCGACGGTGCGGTGCGCGCCCTGCGCGCACGCACGCTGGACATGATGGTTTTGGTCGCGGTCGCGGTGGGCGCCGGGTGGGTCTACTCCCTGGTAGTCACGTTGACGGGTGGTGGGGAGGTCTTCTACGAGGCCGTGACTGTGTTGTCGGCGTTCGTGCTGCTTGGGCATTGGTTCGAGATGCGGGCCCGTGGCGGCGCCAACGAGGCGATCCGCGCGCTGCTGGATCTGGCACCGCCGAAAGCCGTGGTGCTCAGGGACGGCCAGGAGATCGAGGTCGCCACCTCGGAGATTGCTGTCGGCGATCTGATGCTGGTCCGACCCGGGTCGAAGATCGCGGTCGACGGCGAGGTCGAGGACGGCGACAGCGAGGTCGACGAGTCGATGGTCACCGGCGAGAGCATGCCGGTGCACAAGGCACCTGGTTTCAGCGTCATCGGCGCCACGATCAACATCAACGGAACGCTGCGGGTGCGCGCCACCAAGGTCGGCTCCGACACCGCACTCGCGCAGATCGTGAAGCTTGTGCAGGAGGCACAGAACTCGAAGGCTCCTGGCCAACGGCTCGCCGATCGGGCTGCGTTCTGGCTGGTGCTCGTCGCCCTCGTCGGCGGGGCTCTCACTCTCGGAGTGTGGCTGCTGGCCGGCGCGGCTTTCGCGACCGCCATGCTGTTTGCGATCACTGTCGTGGTCGTCACCTGTCCCGACGCGCTGGGCCTGGCGACACCGACCGCGATCATGGTGGGCACCGGGCTCGGTGCGAAGCGGGGAATCCTGTTCAAGACCGCGATCGCGCTGGAGTCCTCAGCCCGGATCCAGGTCGTCGTCATGGACAAGACCGGCACACTGACCAAGGGTGAGCCCGAGGTGACCGATGTCGTCACCGAAGGCATCGGCGAGGCCGAGATGCTGCGCCTGGTCGCGGCGGTCGAGCGCGAGTCCGAGCATCCCGTGGCGGAGGCGATCGTTCGCCGCTTCGACCAGACGGGAGCAGCTGCGCTGCGCGCCGAACAGTTTGAAAACGTTCCCGGTCATGGCGCCATTGCTCACGTGGACGGACGCCGCGTGGTTGTCGGCAACCTGCGGCTGATGCAACGCGAACGCGTCGATCTGGGTTCCCTGGCGGCGCGGCGAGAGACGTTGGCTGCCGGAGGGCGCACTGCGGTGCTCGTGGCCATAGACGGCAAAGGAGCCGGCCTCTTCGGGGTAGCCGATGCCATCCGTGATACGTCGTCCGCAGCGGTGGTCGCACTCCACGACGCAGGTGTCGAGGTCGTCATGCTCACCGGCGACAACGAAGCGACCGCGAAACGGATCGCCGAGATACTCGGAATCGACACGGTCATCGCGGAGGTCCTCCCCGGCGACAAGGCCGCGAAGGTAGCCGAGCTGCAGCTCGGAGGCCGCAAGGTCGCCATGGTCGGTGACGGGGTGAACGACGCGCCCGCTCTTGTGCAGGCCGATCTAGGCATCGCTATCGGCGCCGGGACCGACGTCGCGATCGAGACAGCCGACGTGGTCCTGATGCGGTCGGACCCACTCGATGTTGCAGCTGCGCTGCGGATCGGCCGGGGAACTCTGCGCAAGATGCGACAGAACCTCGGCTGGGCGGTTGGCTACAACGCCATCGCGCTGCCGATCGCTGCGGGTGTCTTCGAGCCATCCTTCGGATTCGTGCTGCGACCGGAAATAGCCGCGCTGTCGATGTCGGGCTCGAGCGTCATCGTTGCCGTCAACGCGCTGATGCTCAAGCGGCTGCGGCTCCCCGTGACAGCGCAGCCGGCCTCATCACCGACCGACCAGCCCGACTCGCCTGCTCAAGCTGACTCGCACACGGATACCCGCAATAGGGCGGTCGGCATGGTCACCAATCAGTAGGTCACCGTTCCGACCATGCCTGCCTTGTCGTGTCGGTCGGTGTGGCAGGCGTACGTCGGAGCTGCCTGCGGCATCGTGTAGGTGAGCTTCGCCGATTTACCCGCGGGGACTGACACAACGGCGCCTTCGGCGGAGTCTGCGCCGTGACCGCCGCCATGCGCCATCGCCGCATCGTCCATGTACTTCTGACTGCCGATGGCGAACTCGTGCGCCAACTTGCCGGAGTTGGTGACAACGAACTCGACGGTCTCCCCGGCCTTGGCAGTGAGAGTGGCCGGCTCGAAACGCAACGCATCCGTGGTTGAGATCGCTACCTGTCGGGCCGCTTTAGCGGTCGATGCCGGCGCATCGGCTTTGGTACCTCCGCCGCACGCGGTCAGTACGGAGGCCAGAACGATCAGGAGTGCTGCGTTGCGCCGCATTCGACTCGCCTTCTTGGTTTGGCCCGCCGCGGAAGGGCGTCGGGTCACTGCGCGGGTTTATATCGAACATCCCACGTCGCGCCCGCGTTGCCAGAGCTGAGAATGCGGCCGTCGGAGACGGCGACCAGGAGCCGTTCGGCTACGACGGAGAAGGCGGTCGGTTCACCGCCCGCGATACCGCGGTGCTCCCAGCTGGCCCCGGAGTTGCCGCTTTCGAACACGGCTCCTTCGGCTGTCGTGCCGAACAAGCCTGATGAACCCCAGTCGAGCAAATGAACCGCGGGTTCGTTCTCTACGGGCGTGAAATGGCGCCCGCCATCAGCGCTCCGAAGCATGCCGGTCGCAGACACGGCAAGAAGCGCGGTGGGGTCCGATGGGGAGACGGCGAAGTCGATGATGCCATCGCGCGAACGCATCTCCCATTGCTGCCCGTCCGGAGACGCCATGAGCCGGCCCTCGGTGATGTCCCAGCCGTAAATCACGCCGGCCGAGGTCTCGATGCCGTGAAAGTCCGCAGTGCCGCCGAGGGAACGCTCGTTCCACGTCTTGCCGGCGTCGAGGCTTTCAATCAACCCCAATCGACTGGGTCTGGACTCGCGAACCACTCGCGAGGTACCGGCCGGGCCCAACCACGGTGAAGCCCATCGTGTCCTGGTACCGATCCGCGATGCGCACGGCGTCACCGCGCGAGTCGATGCGGAACAACCCTGTATGGGTAGCTGCCAGCAGCGCGTCGTCCAGCGGGTCTATGTCCAGACCGTGCACGTGGATCGGTCCGGGATCGGTCACGTCGGTGGAATCCGCTTGTTGCGAGCCCCCGGTCGTTTGGGCGATCGCGAGTCCTATGACGCCCAGCGCGCCTATGGCCACCGCGCCCAGCAGGAGCCGCCGCCACTTTCGGCGAGCCCTTGAGCCGTATCGCAGCGTCACTCGAGCTCCATCCTGGTCGACAAGCAAGCCTACGACCAGGCGACGTCAGAGCCGGACCGCTCCGACGTAGTCGCCTCGATTGGCGTTGCGCACGCTGACGAACGAGCCTGTCTGCGGTGCGGCGATCATGCTGCCGCCGCCGATGTAGATGCCGACGTGGTGAATCGGGCTACCGAAGAACATGAGGTCGCCAGGGCGCGCCTCACTGCGGGCAACGCGACGACCCGAATTGATCTGCGCGCGGCTCGAGTGCGGCAGAGACACACCCGCCTTCGCCCACGCCCACATCGTCAGGCCTGAGCAGTCGTAGCTGTCGGGCCCGTCGGCACCCCACTTGTAGGGCTTGCCCAGCTGTGAATATGCGGCCTTCACCACGATGTCGGCCCGACTGCCGCCCGAATCTGAGGGATCAGGCGACGGGGAAGGCGGGGGCGGGGGCGAGGGGCTCGCCGGGGGGTCGGGTTCGTTGGCGGCCGTAGTGGCCTCGGCCGCGGCCTGATCGCTCTCGCGCCCGGCGGCTTCGGCCTCAGCCTGTTGAGCCGCTGCCTCTGCCGCAGCTGCGGCCGCCGCCCGTTCACGCCCGGCGCTCTCGAGCCTGGCCTGTGCCTCAGCCGCGACCCGCGCCCTCCGCAGCGCTTCGATGCGCGCCTTACGTGCCCGTTCGGCCCGAGCGGCCGCCAGCGCGATCTGGCGCTTGCGTTCGGCCTCGCGCTCGGCCCTGATGCGCTTGGCCTCGTCGTCCTCGAGCCGGCGTAGCAGCTGTTCCTGCTCGGCGACGTCCTTCTCGATCGCGGCCTTGGTCTCGTCGAGCTTCGCGGCGATCCGCCGCTGGTCGGCCAGCGCCTTGTCGTTGGCGGCGTGCTGGACACGCAGCGCGCGGTTGGCGGCGCGCAGACTCTGCACCTGCAGCGCCTGGTTGCGCGAGATGTTGTCGAGGGCCTGCGCCTTGTCGAGGAAAGTTTGTGGGCTCGACGTGGTCATCAGCGAGATGAAGGCGTTGGCGCCGCCGGAGCGATAGGCGGCACCGGCGAGCGTGCTGAACGTCGCTTGCTGCTTCGACAGATGCTGCTGGGAACGCACCACGCGAGCGCGCGCGAGTTGGGTGCGTTTGGTGGCCTTGTCGAGTGCGATCTTGCCTTCGGCGTAGTCCTCGACGGCGAGATCGACCTTCACGTTGAGCGCGTCGAGACGCGTGCGCGCATCCGCGATCTTCCGCTCGCCTGAGCCCGGGTCGGTCTGGGCGATCGCCTCCGCGGGCGCTCCGAGAGTAAGCAGCACCGCGACGAACAGTGCGGCTCTCCTGGCCAGGCGGCGGGTCGCCACGGGGGCGGCTCTCCCTTTCTTCCGGGGCCCGTCTACCGAGTTAGCTGACGGGTTCGGGCTGGAAGCTGCCCTACGGCGTACCGCCTGGCTACGCGGCGGTCTCGCCGATTCACCCCTGGGACCTGGGTCCCCGGCTCCCGTGCGGAGGTTCCGCACCGGACTCGACGGTACCGATCAGACGCGACCCCAGCGGCCGCTTTCTCATGATCGACCCGGAAAGGTTACCGGGCACCGTCAACCTGCCGCGCCACGCCGAGCATTGCCGGCCTGCCCAGTTACTGTGCGGGTCATGAGAGTCGCCGTCTTCTCCACCAAGCCCTACGACGAACAGGCGTTCCATGAAGCGAGCGCCGACGGCCGGCACGAGCTCGTCCTCCTGGAGCCTCGGCTGTTGCCCGAGACAGCCGCGCTTGCCGAGGGGTTCCCGGGCGTCTGTGCCTTCGTCAACGACGACCTCTCGGCCCCAACACTCGAGCGGCTCGCGGCCGGCGGAACGAAACTCTTGGCCTTGCGGTCGGCAGGTTTCAACCATGTCGACCTCGAGACTGCGGCCCGGCTCGGGATGACCGTAGTCCGCGTCCCCGCGTACTCGCCGTACTCCGTGGCGGAGTATGCCGTCGGTTTGGTGCTCGCGCTGAACCGCAAGATCCATCGGGCCTACAACCGAGTCCGTGAGGGTAACTTCGCACTGACCGGACTGCTCGGGTTCGACCTGTGCGGAAAGACCGTCGGCATCATTGGTACCGGAAAGATCGGCACGGTGTTCGCTCGCATCATGTCCGGCTTCGAGTGCCGGCTGCTCGCCACCGACCCATATCCGAATGACGAGTGCCGCACCATGGGTGTGGAGTACGTCGACCGCGAGCGGCTTTTCCGCGAATCGGACGTGATCGCGCTCCACGCGCCGCTGTCACTCGAGACCTACCACATCGTCAACGCGAAGACGGTGGAGCTGATGAAGCCGGGTGTTGTACTGGTCAACACGAGCCGCGGCGCGCTCGTCAACACGCAAGCTGTCATCGACGGACTGAAGACAGGCCGAATAGGCGCACTCGGCCTTGACGTCTACGAGGAGGAGGGTGACCTCTTCTTCCAGGATCTTTCCGACACGGTGATCCGCGACGACGTATTCGCTCGTCTGCTCACGTTCCCCAATGTCCTCATCACCGGCCATCAAGCCTTCTTCACACAGGAGGCGCTCGCGCACATAGTCGAGACAACGCTCGACAACATCACGCGGTTCGAGGACGGCACGCTTGAGCGTTCCACCGTTGTCACCGCGCCCTAGCCGCGCGCCAGCCGACCGCTGGCTACCATGGCGACGTCTGCGCCCTCCCCGGCCCAGAGTCCCCGGTCTTGTCCTGCTGTCGACCTGGAGACGAGACCTCCGCGGCGACTCAGTGGCCGGCTTGGCCGTCGCTGCGTACCTGGTGCCTCAGTGCATGGCGTACGCCAGACTGGCCGGCGTCGCGCCGGTTGCGGGTCTGTGGGCCGCGCTTGGTGCGCTCGTGCTCTACGCCCTTCTCGGGACCAGTTCGCGCCTGTCGGTAGGTCCTGAGAGCGCATCGGCACTCCTGGTCGGGTCGGCCGTGGCGACGCTCGGCGCCGATGCCGGGCCGGAGCGACGGGCCCAGATCGCTGCCGCTCTCGCCTTGGCCGTCACCGTTGTGGCTCTGCTGGCCTGGGCTGTCCGCCTCGGCTTTCTTGCCGACATGTTGTCGCGACCTGTGCTGGTGGGCTACATGACCGGCGTCGCCGTCACGATGATCGTCAGCCAGCTTCCGAACCTCACCGGGATCTCGTCGGCGCATCGCAACACGCTGGCGCGGGCGGTCGACATCGTCCGCCACCTCGGCGATGCGCAACTGACCCCTCTGACCGTTGGCTGCGCCGTCGTCGGCAGCTTGGCGTTCCTCCAGCGGTTCCGGCGAGCGCCCGGACCGCTACTCGTCGTCCTCGCCGCAACCGCGGTCACTGCGGCGTTCAACCTCGACGACCGCGGCGTCCCAACGATCGGCCACGTGCCGAGTGGCCTTCCAGCGCTGGCACTGCCCGGAATCCCGGCAGACCTGTGGCCCGGCGTGGTGGCTGCCGCAACCGGCATCTCCCTGGTGGCCTTCACTGACAACATCCTGACCGCTCGGGCATTCGCGGCGCGTCACGGCGACCGTATCGATGCCAACCAGGAGCTCCTGGCCCTTGCCGGCGCAAACGCGGCGGCAGGGATAGCCGGAGGGTTTCCGGTCTCCTCATCGGGGAGCCGGACCGCGCTCGCCGACTCTGCGGGCGGTCGCAGCCAGCTGACCAGCCTCGTCGCAGCCGCGGCGGTCGCTCTCGTACTGCTTTTCGGTGGCTCGCTGCTGCGGTCGTTCCCGCTGGCAGCACTTGGCGGGCTCGTTGTGTACGCCGCGTCCCGGCTCGTGAACCTCGCCGAGATGCGGCGGATCGCTGCGTTCCGCCGCAGCGAAGCCTTCATCACCGTCGCCTGCTTCGCTGGGGTCGTAGCGTTCGATCTCCTCGTTGGCATCGCGATCGCGGTCGCGCTCAGCGTCGCGGAGCTGTTCACGCGAATCGCGCGGGCACACGATGCCGTCCTGGGTCAGGTTCCAGGCCTCGCGGGCCTGCACGACATCAACGACTATCCCGAGGCGACCACGATCGCGGGCTTGGTCGTCTACCGGTACGACGCGCCGTTGTGCTTCGCCAATTCCGAAGACTTCAGAACACGCCTGCTCGACGCGGTCGACGACGCCGACGCGCCGGTCGAATGGGTAGTGCTCAACATGGAGGCCAACGTCGAGATCGACCTGACAGCGTGCGACATGCTGGAAGAAGTGCGGGCCGAACTGGCCTCAGAGGGAGTGGCCCTCGCCCTGGCCCGCGTAAAGCAGGACCTCGCCGTCTACCTCGACCGGGCCGGCCTGACGCAGCGTATCGGCAGTGAGCGCATCTATCCGACCCTTCCGACGGCCCTCGAAGCGTTCCATCGCCGGGGGACCTAAGTCCCACAAGCGATCAACGTTCGGCCCTGCCACCAGTCGCGCCAGTCGCTCAGCATGGGTGCAGCAACCGACTGCGCTCAGGAGACTCCATGTCGCATGCCCGCCCGATCGCCTTCTTCAGCGCCGTGGCGATATTCATGTCGCTCGTCATGGTCGGGCTCGGTTGGAACGCATGGTCCGAGGCAAGTGCGCGGCAGAGCGCAACCGCGGCACCGGCGCAGGCCACGACGCCTGCCGCACCGGCGCCAGCTGCCAGTCAGGCGGCGGAGCACAGCGGCACGGCGATGACCGCCGCTGAAGTCGACATGCACGATGCCGAGATGGCCGTGCGTACCAAAGCCTTCCCCGCGAAGACCAAGGGCATCGGAGGGCAGGTGCTCGAGCCGAAGGTGCTTCCTGACGGAACGAAGCAATTCAGTCTCGCGACGTCGCTGACCCAATGGGAGGTCGAAGCCGGCAAGTTCGTCGAGGCGATGACGTACAACGACACGGCTCCCGGCCCGACGATCAAGGTGAACGTCGGCGACAAGGTCCGCGTCGTCCTGACCAACAACCTGCCGATGTCGACGACGATCCACTTCCACGGCGTCAGAGCGCCGAACTCGCAGGACGGCGTACCCGACATCACCCAGCCGCCGGTCAAGCCGGGAGCGACCTACACGTACGAGTTCACGACGACGGAACGCGCAGTGGGCATGTACCACTCGCACCATGACGCGCAGATCCAGGTTCCGGGCGGGCTAGCCGGAGCGTTCCTCATCGGCGACCTGCCCCTGCCGAAGGACGTCACGGTCTCGCAGGAGCACACGATGATGCTGAACGACGGCGGCCAAATCGGCTTCTCGCTGAACGGGAAGTCGTTCCCGGCCACCGCGCCGTACAGCGCGAAGACCGGCGAGTCGATGCTGTTCCACTACATGAACGAGGGCACGCAGATCCACCCGATGCACCTGCACGGATTCGCGCAACTCGTCATCGCCAAGGACGGCTATCCCGTGCCGATGCCGTACAACGCAGACACCGTCAACGTCGCGCCCGGCGAGCGCTACAGCGTGCTCGTCAAGCCCGACATGCCCGGCGTCTGGGCCTGGCACTGCCACGTCCTGCCACATGCGGAGCGCGCCGACGGCATGTTCGGCATGGTCACCGCCCTGATCGTCAAGTAGTCGACCGCGATGTTAGGACAGACCATGAGCATCGAACTGGACAAGAACGGCCTCGAAATCCTCGACAAGCAGGAGTGCCTCAAGCTGCTCTCGACGACCCGCATTGGGCGCATCGCCCTCTCGATGAGTGCGCGACCGGTCATCCTGCCCGTGGCGTTCGCGCTCACACCGAGCGGCATCGTCGTGCGCACGGGCGAGGGCACCAAGCTCTCTGCGGTCGTGAGCAACGAACTAGTCGCGTTCGAGGCAGACGTGGTCGACGAGAGCACGCGCTCCGGATGGAGCGTCGCTGTCACTGGGCTCGCGCGCGAGGTGACCGATCTCCAGGAGCTGGCTCAGTTGGAAAAGCTGGTGTTGATTCCGTGGATCGGCGTCGCACACGCGTCGACCTATTTAGTGATCAGCACCGACGAGATCACCGGCCGGCGGATCTCGACCCACGGCATGGCGGTTGCGCCTTCTTAGGTTCCGGCGAAGCGATGGAGCTCCGACGTCATTCGGGAGAGGTTCGTCTGAGCGCCGGCTGACCGGCCGATACGTCGACGCTGACGACCGAGAAGCGGCGGCCCGTCATCTGGTCGGGCACGATGCGAACGAAGTGGTGCTTCAGCCCGGCGTGCCAGGGAAAGAGCGGCAACATCGCGGCATCGAACTGCTCGAGCATGCGGCGAATCTCCTCGGCGTGGCCCTTGACGACGACGCTCCACGCGGTGCCACCGTCAGCGTCGTAACCATCGGCTTCGAACGCGACCGCCTGGCCGGCAACTGCTGCTGCGAGCTTCGACCCCTCAGCGGTCCGGAACACCACGGTGCCGTGGTCGACGATGAAATTCACCGGGAGGACATCAGGTCGGTCGTCGTTGACGAAGGCGAGCCGGCCGACCGGGGCAGAGCGAAGCAGTGCCAAGCACTCGCTCGCGTCCAACTCAACAGCACCCGGAAGGTCGTGCGTCATATCCAGAGCGTGCACGCCCGTTCGGATTCGGCCAAGGGCCGAAAGTCCCGAGGTGAGGCGACGGCGTACCCCCGGAGAGATTCGAACTCTCACTGTCCCGATCTTAAGTCGGGTGCCTCTGACCAGTTGGGCTACGGGGGCGACGGAGTGCGTCGGTGTCCGACCGGCTCAGGGTAACGTCGGGTGCGAACGCTCGAAGTGGGCGCGCGGGTGATGGAGAGCGCCAAGCGAGACGACCTCGCGGCGGAAGAACAACGACGTCGTCCAGTCGAGCAGCACCCGCACCTTGCGGTTGAAGGTAGGCACCCGGCTCAAGTGGTAGGTGCGGTGCAGGAGCCACGCCAGCACACCGCGGATCTTGATGCCGTAGATCTCGGCGACGCCCTTGTACAGCCCGAGCGACGCGACCGAGCCGGCGTTTTTGTGGTGGTACGCCGACAGCTCGCCGCCGCCCAGGTGTGCCGCCAGGTTGAGGCCCAGACGTCGCGCCTGCCGGACCGCGTGCTGGGCGGTCGGTGGGCAGTAGCCATCACCTGCCATGTAGGGAACGGCAGCGCAGTCACCGGCCGTCCACGCGCCCGTGACGGCGCGCACGCGTAGGAACTCGTCGGCGTCGATGCGCCCCAGCTGCTCCAGCGGGAGACCCATCGCGGCGACGACGGGATTGGCTTTGACGCCGGCCGTCCACACCAGCGTCATCGCGTCGAAGGTCTGCCCGTCGGAAAGAACGATCACGTTGTCGACACACGACTCGAGCCGGGTCGAGGTCAGCACCTGGATGCCGCGCGACTCGAGCTGACGCTGCGTGTATTTCGCCAGCTTCGGGGACAGCTCGGTCAGGATCCGGTCGGCCGCGTCGACCATGATCCAGCGCATGTCGGCCGGGTCGAGCGAAGGGTAGTAGCGGCAGGCAAACCGGGCCAGATCCTCGAGCTCACCGAGTGCCTCGATCCCGGCGTATCCCGCGCCGACGAACACGAAGGTGAGGTGACTGCGGCGCAGCTGCGGGTCAGCGGTGGATGCCGCGATGTCAAGGCATTCGAGCACCTGGTTGCGAAGGAAGATCGCCTCTTCGATCGTCTTGAAGCCGACAGCGTTTTCGGCGAGCCCCGGGATCGGGAAGGTGCGCGCGACGGAGCCGACCGCGACGACGATCTCGTCGTACTCGACGTCGTACGCCGTGCCCTCGAGCGGCGTGACGGTCGCACGACGAGCTCCGTGGTCGACCGAGGCGATCGTGCCGTTGACGATGTTGACCTTCGGCAGGACCCGGCGCAGCGGGACGACGACGTGCCGCGGTTCGAGGGATCCGGCCGCTGCCTCAGGCAGGAACGGCTGGTAGGTCATGTAGCTCTCGGGGCTGATCAGCGTGATGCTGACGTCGCGGCGCGATGTCTTGCGCTGCAGCACGAGCGCCGTGTACAGACCGACATATCCGCCGCCCGCGATGAGAATCCGTTTGGCCACGAACGAGACCCTATCGACTGATCTTCGCGAGCTGTGCGGCGCGGCCCATGACCGTGTCGGTCATCACGGTGGTGAGTTTGCCGGTGAAGGTGTTCTGCTGGCTGGGGTGGTAGCACCCGATGATCGTCGTCTGGCCGATGGCCACCTCGACGCCGTGACCGAACACCGGCCGCCGCCCCGGCACGTCGAATCCCGCAGCGGCGAGCGCCGGCCACAACGCCTGCCATGCGAACGCTCCGAGTACGACGATCGCGCGCAGCGTCGGGGCGAGGAGCTCGAGGTCGCGTTGCAGCCACGGCCGGCAGGTGTCGCGCTCCTGCGGGGTGGGCTTGTTGGCCGGCGGCGCACAGTGGACGGCGGCGACCACTCGGGTGCTGATGAGGTGCAGTCCGTCGCCGGCGTGAGTCGAGGTGGGTTGCGACGCGAGGCCGGCTCGATGCAGCGACGCGAAGAGCCATTCGCCCGACCGGTCGCCCGTGAAGATCCGGCCGGTCCGGTTGCCGCCGTGCGCCGCTGGGGCGAGACCGACGAGCAGGACGCGCGCGTCGGGCGGGCCCCAGGAGGGGACCGGCCGACCCCAATACGTCTCGTGGCGGTACGCGGCGCGGCGCTCCGCCGCGACAGTCTCGCGCCACGCAACCAGCCTCGGACACGCGCGACACACCGAGACGCAAGCGTCGAGCCCGGCTGCATCGGCGCTCGCAGTCGCCAGCGCGCGGACCTGGCTGGCGTCGTACGCGACCGGCGTCTGAGCGGTCGCGACCTCCGCCGGATGATCGCTGCCAGGCGGTACGCCGACGCTCAGGTCACGTCCCGCTGCCTGAACCACACCGTCGCCGCCGTGAGCATGACGAGCGCATAGATCGCCAAGGTGATCCCCGCGCGTTGCCCGGTGAGGGTCAGCACCTTGCCGTCCATCTCGGTCTGCAACCCATTGTTGAGCCAGCTGCCGAGGAGCGGACCGATCGTGTACTTGCCCAACCAGATTTTCCAGACGACGAGGAGTTGCTCGAGGATCGCGAAGTAGATGAACGCGATGCCGACCGCCGCGGCCGTGACCCGCGTCGCGAACGCCACCGAGAACCCGAGCACGGCGGCGAATCCGGCGAACAGCACCGCTCGGCCGACGAGCAAAAGGTGACCTGACCAGACGCCGCCGGTGACGCCGGCGGTCGTACCCCGGGTCTGGCCGGCGGCGAATGCGAGCAGGGTGAACAGGCTTTCGGCCAGCACGACCAGCATCGCGACGACCGCCAGCAGACCGATGACCTTCGCCAGCACGACGCGGACCCGACGCGGTTCCCAATAGAGCAACGACTGCATCGTGCCGGCCGACCATTCGGCTCCCGCAGCGCTGGCACCGATCAGGAACGCCGCGAACGCGCAGATGACGGCGACCGCCTTGCCGAAGTCGACAAGCTTCTCGCGGACGACGTACGGCTCCTTCGGTGGCCGCCGAGAGCACGGATCCTCGGACTGTGGCGTCGATCCGCCGAAGCAGAAGCTCGCAGGACTCTGGGCGACCTCTTCGCGGGAAGGGTGAAACTCCTGGCCCGGTGGCGGCGGGTTTTCGGCCCGGAACTTGTCGTACTGCGCCAGCCGTTCGGCCTTGAACTGCGCGAACTCGGCCGACGAGTCCTTGGTGTGATTGATCGCATCGATGACGACGATCACCGCGACCAGCGCCAGCACGCCGGCCACCGCCAGCTTCAACAGCCGTCGCGAGAACAACCGCAGCACCTCGACTCGGACGAGGCGGATCACGGCTTTGCTCCTTCGGTCAGCGTGAGGAAGACCGACTCGAGGTCAGCGGCCAGCGTCGTCAGCTCGCTGACGTAGTGGCCCGCGCCGGCGAGCGCATAACTGATGCGCGCCGGGTCGTCGACGCCGGCGACGACGAAATGGTCACCGGCCGGAGTCACGTTCCAACCCGCCGCACGCAGTACGGCGTCCGCTGCGGGCAGGTCGGCAACACGCACCCGCACATCAGCGGTTGCACTCTTGGTGTTGTTGACGATCTCCTTGACCGTCCCGGCCGTGACCAGCTCCCCGCGATTCACGATCGCCACTCGGTCGCAGACCTGCTCGACTTCGGCCAGCAGATGCGACGAGACGAAGACGGTGGTGCCGCTGGTGCCGAGCCGGCGCAAGAGCTCGCGGACCTCGCGGATGCCGGCCGGGTCGAGGCCGTTGCTCGGCTCGTCGAGGATCAGCAACTTGGGCTCCTTGAGCAGCGCGGCCGCGATGCCGAGGCGCTGGCGCATGCCGAGCGAGTAGCCCTTGACGCGGTCACGGCCGCGCTCGCGCAGGTCGACGATGTCGAGCACTTCCTCGACCCGGCTCTTGGGCAGGCCCGCGACGCCGGCGAGCAGTTGCAGGTTGCGCCGTCCGGAGAATGCGGGGAAGAACACGGGCGACTCGACCAGAGCACCGACCTGCTCGATCGTCCGGGGCAGGCCTTGCGGCACGGGCTCGCCGAGCAGCCGCATGTCGCCGCCGTCCGAGGACACCAATCCGAGCAGCAGGCGGATCGTCGTCGTCTTGCCCGATCCGTTGGGTCCGAGGAACCCGTAGACCCCGCCCTCGTCGACCGTCAGGTCTAGCCCGTTGACCGCCTTCTGCGGTGGCCGGCGAAACCGTTTGTACGTCTTGCGCAATCCGGTCACTTCGATGACCGACATCGGACCCCCCGGCTCGCGGCGTCGCCGGCGCCCGTACGCCGACCGCCCGACTGTACTGGAGCGACCGCGCCAGAGGCCTAAGCCAGCGCAGGTGTCACTCGTCGGTGTCGTCTGACCGCAGCCGGGACCACCACTCGACCGTCTCGGCATGCTCGTCGTCCTCGCGCGTCTTGAGGACGCCGCGACCGGTGTGACGACCGGCCGCGCCGGCTCGGACCGCGACGAACGCGGCGGCCGCGGTGGTCACCGGCACGGCCGCGACCAGCCCGATGCCACCGACGAGCGACCGGACGACTTCCGTCGCGACGACCTCGCTGACAAGGGTGTCGCCGACACCCCTGCCGGAGATGGTGAACAGGATCAGCAGCGGCAACGAGGCGCCGGCATACGCGAGCACGAGTGTGTTGACGGTCGACGCGATGTGGTCGCGCCCGATGCGGACGCCGGCGCGATAGAGCTCGCGCAAGCCGTACTCGAGGTTGGCCGCGCGCAGTTCCCAGACCGCCGCCGCCTGGGTGACGGTCACGTCGTCGAGTACGCCGAGCGAGCCGATCACGACGCCGGCGAGGAAGAGCCCGCGCAGATCCAGCTGGGTCTGCGTGGCGCTTAGGAAGCTCGCTTCCTCGGACACCAGGCCGGAGAACGACGACGCCTCCGTGAAAGCGGCAGCCAGCAAGCCGGTCAGCAGCAGGCTCGTCAGCGTTCCCAGTACGGCGACGCTCGTGCGGACGTTGAAGCCGTGGGTGATGTAGAGCGAGACGAACATGATGAACGCGGCGCCGACCAGGGCGACCTGCACCGGACTCTCGCCCGCCAACAACGCCGGCAGGACGAACCGCACGAGGACGAGGAACGTGACGGCCAGGCCGACGAGCGCCGCGACGCCGCGCTTGCGTCCGAGCAGCACGACAGCGACTGCGAACAACGCACCCAGAGCGACCAAGGGGGCGCCCCGTTGGTGGTCGGCGATCTGGTAGGCGGCGTCGCCCGGGATGCTCGGCTCGTAGTTGAGCACCAGCTTCGAGCCACGCTGGACCTCAAGACTGCTCGGGCCGATCGAGATGTCCAGGTGGATGAGCTGACCCTTCGGCTCCCCGCTCGTCAGCCTGATTGTCGCGGTCGCACAGCGGTCGGTGGCCGCACTCGGCGCCTCGGAGGAGTCGACGGCCAAGTCGTCGAGTTGCCCGGTGTTGCAGGGCTTTTCGACCACGTCGGTCACCGTGCCGCGCACCAGGTGCCGCGCGAATCCGAGGTCTGCGTTGGTCGGTCGCGGCGCGTCCCCGGGCCACAACGCCACCAGTCCCACCACTGTCGCGATCGCGAAAGGCAGGAGTGCGAGGAACAGCGCCCGGCGGATCGCGGCAGGCGCGCGCGGGCTGTCGTGAGAGTGGCGCAGGCCCATGCCGACGCATTCTGCTCCCATTGAGCAAGAACGAGCGGCAAGCTCACATCGCGTCCGGCGCGCAGCATCCTTCGCCGCGCCACGCCTCGAGGCCTTCTCTAGCAGCGATCGCGGCGATGACCAGGCCCGCAAGGGGGTCTGCCCACCACCAGCCGAGTGTCGTGTTGAGGGCGAGTCCGCTGAGCAGGACCCCGCTCATGTAAGTGCACAGCAATGTCTGGGTGCTGTCGGCGACGACCGAGTTGGAGTGCAGCGCTTTGCCGGTTCGCCGCTGTGCCCAGGACAAGAACGGCATTACCAGCAGCGACGCGACGGCCAGCGCGATGCCGACGGGCGATGTGTCCGGTTCGTTGCCCGCCAGGAGCGCTCGGACTGATTCGACAGCGACGTAGGCAGCGAGGGCGAAGAACGACACGGCGATGAAACGGAGCGCTCGCTGCTCTCTGCTTTCCGGTAGCCGGTGCCGGAACTGCCACAGGATGATCAGGCCACTGGACACCTCAATGAACGAGTCCAATCCGAACCCGACCAGAGCGACCGAGCCGGCAACGAGTCCGGCCGCTAGGGCGATGACGGCTTCGACCTCGTTGTACGTCACGGAGGCGCTCGCGAGGAGCTGAGCTCGGCGGCCGAGCCGGGCGCGGTCCGCGGAGCTGACGGCGCCCGCGAGCGAGGCGTGGTCGTGGGCGACGCTCATCCCACCTCGATTCCGTACGTCGGGCACAGCGCTACCGCATTGCCGCTCGCGTCGAGCAGCCGTTCGGCGGCGGCGAGCAAGTCCAGTAGTTCTGGATGGGCCAGCGAGTACAGAGATGCTCGGCCTTCAGCTCGTGCGGTCACCAAGCCGCAGTCGCGCAGGCACGACAGGTGCCCGGAGACGGTGGACTGCGCCAAGCCGACGTGCGCTGTCAGGTCCACGACTCGGTGCTCGCCGAGGGCGAGGTGACGGACAATCGCTAGCCGCGCGGGGTCCGCGAGGCTACGGAACAGACAGACGGCGGCAGTCAGGTCGGTCGTTTCCGATATCATCGGCATCGGCCGATGCTTTCACTGAAGGCTGAGGAGCGCAAACCCGGCTCGGATCACGCTCAAATGATCCTTTCTGACCACACCCGAATGATCCAGACCGCGACTTCAGGTGCCGAGACAAATACGGGGAACTGGGGAAGGGTCACGTGCCGGGGCGACGAATTTCGCGGGTGGCGCGCGCGGCTGCGGCCGTGGGCGTAGCTGTGCTGTGCGCGTTGGCGCTTCCCGCCGCGGGCCCGGCGTACGCGCAAGAACCCAATCCGGTGAGCGTTTGGACTGACGCGACCGGCGCGTTGTTCAACGCCACGAACCTCACCCCCGGCACCACACTCACGACCTGCGTGGCCGTCAGTTACTCCGCGCCCGGCGCGACGTCATTGCGCATGGCTGCGCCGGCGGCCACCGGCGACCTCGGCGAGTACCTCGATCTGCAGGTCAGTGCCGGCGTCGGTGGTGGCTACGGCGACTGCGCGGCATTCTCTGGCGACGACGTCTACTTCGGCACGCTTGCCGGCTTTGCCAGCGAATACCCCGACCCGGCGAGCGGCTTGCCGCTCAACAGCAGTTCGAGCACGTCCGGCACCGTCACCGTGCGCGTCACCATCACGTTGCGCGACGAGAACGGGGCGCAGGGCAAAGAGACCGAGTTGGCGTTCGGCTGGTACGCCCTGGACGGCGAGACGGTGCTGAGGAAACCGATCGTCCGCGTCGCCCCGCCCAGCGCGACGGTGCCGGTCATCGGTTCGGGCTCCGCGCCGACCGACGTTGCGGCACCCAGCGTCGAACCCTCTGCCGAAGTCGCAACCCCCACACCCGCGCCCGCGCCCGCGCCCGCCGCCGCTGGCACCGGCTCGAAGCCTCGCAAGCCCGATGCCGAACTGACCCTGCCAGGCCCCGCTGAGGGGTCGCGGCCGGCGCTGCCAGGTCTCAGGCCGTCACAAGACGGGGTAAGCCCGGCACCGGCCCGTCCCGGCGCGAAACCGGCCGAGCCCGCCAAGAGCATCAGCCTGGGTGCGGCAATCTCCAAGGGACTGGACGACGTCGCCCAGTTCGTCGAGCGCGCCGCGCCCGCCGTCATCAAGGGCGCCCGTCTCCCGCTGGGTCTGCTGGGTGTGGCTCTGCTGTTCCTGATCGTCCAGCACGAGATCGACCGGCGCGATCCCAAACTCGCGCTAGCTCCGGCGTACGCCGACGACTTGCCTTTCGACTACATCCCGACCGAGATCGAGGCCTGACGATGCAATCTCCGAGCAGCCCCGGCGGGACGGCGCAGTTGGTGCCGTTCGCCGACCGCCTGCGCTACATGTTCGTGCTGCGCCTGATCATCGCCACCGTCGCGGGCGTCGCCCCGGTGCTGAATGCCCCGCCCGGTCTCGACCCGGCGCCGCTCGCGATCCTTACGAGCCTCTACCTCGTCCTGGCCTTCGCGTCCCTCTACCTGCCGCGGATCGGCCGCGGGAAGGCCGTGGTGCTGTTCGGCCTCGGCCTCCTCGTCGACGGTGCCTTCCTCGCCGCGGTCAGCTACGGAAGCGCGGGTTTCGCGTCACCACTGCGGCTGCTCGTCGTTCTGCACCTGGTGGCCATTGCTTTGGTCGCGTCATTCCGCACCGGCGTCAAAGTCGCGGTTTGGCACACACTGCTGCTGACCGTCGCCTACGAACTTCAGAAGGCCGGTGTCATCCACGCGCGGGCGGCGTTGCAGGACGTGTCGGAGATCGCGTGGTTCGTCGGACTGTGCTGGGTGCTAACCCTCGCGACCGCAAGCCTCGCGTCGGTCAACGAGCGCGAACTCCGTCGCCGCAACTACGACCTCGAGGTGCTCGCGACCTTCTCCTGGCGGCTGGAGACGACGACCTCCCCTGACGGCGTCGCCGACTCGTTGATCGAGGCGGTCACGGAGGCGTTCGGACTCGCCCGGTCGGTCGTCGTCGCGGCCGCGACCGGCGAGCTGTCCGCCATCGCGTCGCGTGGCACGGTCGAGGCGACCACAGACGTCGGCCCTGACGGCGACCAGCTGGTACGCGCGGCGATGCGCGAGCACCGCACCCTGCGAGTCGCGTCGGTCGACCCGAAGACCAACCCGTGGCTGGCGTCGGTGATGCCCGGGGCGCGCAACGCCTTCGTCGCTCCGATGTTCGCCGATGGCGCGCCGCTGGGCGTGTTCATCACCGAGTACCGGCGTGGCCGCACCGGCCGGGCCGAGCGGCGCGTGGTCGCGATGCTCGAACGGTTCGTCTCGCAGGCCGGTCTCGCCCTGACCAGCGCGTGGTTGCTCGAGCGGGTGCTTGCGCTCGCCGCGACGGACGGCCTCACCGAGATCGCCAACCGCCGTACCTTCGACGACCTGTACGAGCGGTCCTTCACCCGAGCGACCCGCTCCGGCCTCCCGCTCAGCATCGTGATGGTCGACCTCGACCACTTCAAAGCACTCAACGACGCCCACGGCCACCAGGCGGGCGACGTGACGCTGCAGCGGGTGGCCCACGCCCTGACGCTCGCCTGCCGGCCTGGCGACGTCGTCGCGCGGTACGGCGGCGAGGAGTTCGTCGTGCTGCTGCCCGACACCGATCATCGTGAAGTGGGCGTCGTCGCCGAACGCTGCCGCGCCGCCGTAGCCTCGATCACCGGGCCGCCCGTGGTGACGGCGAGCGTCGGCGCCGCGACGTACCCGACTCATGCCGCCGACGCGACATCGCTGCTCAAGGAAGCCGACGACGCGCTGTACGTGTCGAAGCGCAACGGCCGCGACCGTGTCTCAGTCGCACTGTCGACGTACCCCGAGCTCAAGGCCGTCTGACCCGCCTTCCCACCCGCCCAGCCCCGCCAGCACCACACCCGAGCGGCAATCGGGTGCCGGACGCTGCGCATTCGCGGCGCGCCACGCATCGGGCGCGGGTCTAGCCTTCAGCGCGCGCGAGGTACTCCGCGAGCGCGTCACGCATGACGTCGCTCGCCCGGCGGTGTTGCGCGCCTGCGACCCGCTCGAGACGGCGGTCCACATCGGCCGGAATCCGCACCTGCCGAACCCGCGCGTGCTCGCCAGGTCCGGCGTCAGGGTCGATCGACGGTCGCCCGCCCATCGCGCGCTCAAGTTCGCGGCGTCCGTGCGCGGCCGCCGCCTTGCCACGCAGAGCGGTTGTCGATGCGGGCTTGAGCGTCATGTCCTTCTCGGCCCAATCCGCAGCCGCCTGGTAGTCCTTGCGCTCACTCATTGCGGTCTCCGATCCGGTCGAGGTGCTTCTGGCGGGCTGGCATGACATGGAAGATATGCATCCCACGCGGCGGGGCGAGTTCGACCATAACCTCGAGCAACTCCCCGCCGAGCGGCTCGGCGGGCCGATGTACAGGATCGGCCGAATGCGCCCCGGCGGTCGCGGCTCGTCGAACTCCACTTCGGCGTAGACAGCATTCGCGATCGCGTGGATAGCGTCCTCGTGCGGAACTCCGTGCTTGTCGGCGCTCGGTGCCCACGTGATCGCCACCGACATAGTGTAGTACATAACTTAGGTCCTGAGGGGTGCGAGGGTCCGACGCGCACGTCACCGCCCGTTCCCGTTCCCAAAGGGGTGCGAGACGCTCCGCGGACGCGGAGCGTCCGACACCCAACTCGTCAGGAAGACGCGGCGGAGTGCTAGTAGGTGGCCTCTACTGCTAGGCGGTCGCTGCGGGACTCGTAGCTGCCGCCCCCGGTCCGCCAGTACATACGCACCTGGAAGCCGTTGATCGCGTCGCTGCCGACGAGCTCGGGCAGCACGATCTCGTCCTGCTGAACGGCGCCGGTCGCGTTGCACGAGTACGGGCTCGCGGTGCTGCCATGCGTGCCGAGCACCGTGCCGACGTCACTCAGGACGTCGAAGTAGTAGCAGACCTCGCCACCGGCGGCCGGCCGGAACGCGTGGTGCAGCTTCACGGCAGTAACCGGCGTACCGGTCGGCACCGGGCTCGGGAAGACGTAGCGGACATACCTCGAGCCGGAGAACGCCGGAGTCCACGGGGTTGCCGGCGAGTATTCGGTGCCGTCGACCGCGACGAGCGGCCACGGCCGCACCAGCGGCGGGCCCGCCGTGTCGACGACCGACTCGCGGCCCAGAGAAAAAGCGCCCAGCGGCGTCGTGCCGGTCAGCGTGGCCTGGTCGATGCGCAGCCCGTCGTTGGGGCCTGAGTTGTCGTTCTGTACGACGGCGCGCACCAGCAGGTCGTTGGCGACTTCCGCGGTCGGCACGAAGGCGTCGAGCGGGAGCGTCACGACCGTGATGTCGTCCGGGTCGGCGAAGTACGGCGAGCCCACGGGCGTCGACGTCAGCAGCGTCATGGTCGACCGGCGATACACCTCGACGTACAGCCAGCTGTTGAAGGGCCCCTCGCTCGCGAAGTGCATCTCGAACGCGGCGCTGGTCACCGCGAGACCCGGCTGCAGCGGCGCGTTGAACACGAAGTCGACGTGCCGGGCGTCGTCGAACGCCGCGGGGAAGCCCGATCCGGTCTGGTACCAATCGCCGTCGGCCGCGCTCAGCGAGTCGGGCGGGGTCGACTCGCTGCCGTCCGACGCGTCGCGGATGTCGTACGACGGCCACGTCCCGGTGGTGCCGTAGGACCCGGCGCTGGTGAACGTCGCCGGAGCCGTCGCCGTAGAAGCGCTGAAGGCGGCGACAGCGGCGGCGGCCGGAGCCAACAGCCCGGCGACGCCGAGCGCGACAACCGCGGCCTTCGCGCGGCGACTGCGCAAAAAGCGCTTCATGCCGTCACCGGCACGGGTGCAGGTCTACGACGACGCGGCCCGCGCCAGTCCATCGCCTCGTACGCCGCCCAGCCGAGGATCGCCAACATCAGCAGCAGGCGTCCGGTCTTGCCGTTCGCCATACCGAGGACGCGACCGAGCTTCGGCACCCGGGCGACGACGCGACCGACCTCGCCGTCAGCGGGCATCTGCCACGACTCGACCGCGTTGTTGTTGTCGCCCTTGGTGACGATGTCGATGAACTCGCCCGCCGGCGTGACGCTGCGCACCCGGTGGGTGATGAGGCGCCGGCCGCCCTCAGGGTCGCGGAAGGTGATGACCTGGCCGGCGCGCACTTCCGTCGCCTTGACGCTCTCGTCGATGACGAGGTCGCCGACCTGCATCTGCGGCACCATGCTGCCCGACAGCACGGTCAGGTACTTGTAGTCGTTGACTCGGCCCGCGACGAGCGCGCCGCTGACACCGAGACTCAGCGTGGCGACGGCGGCGACGGCAAACCGCTTGCCGTTGGCGGCGCTCACACGTTGCTCGCAGCGAAGCCGATGCTGACGGTGCCTGACCTGCCCGCGCCGCCCGGGTCGGCCGACAGCGTGATGTCGATCCGGTAGACGTGCGCGTCGCTGGTGTTCCAGACCGCGGGAGTTGCGCTCGGGTCGAGCAGGCCGGTCGGGCCGGACGTCGGCAGGCCGGCGAGCGGTCCGTCGTACATCACGCCGGCGCCAAGGCCCGCATGGTCGGTCGCGTCAGGGGTGAAGCCGGCGCACGAAGGGAACGCGCCCGACCCGGTGCCGCGGGTGATGCGCGCGGTCAGGTACGGAGTGATCGAGCCGGCCGGCGTCGCGTAGACACGCACGTGCGCGGGCAAGCTGCCGCCGTACGTCACCTGCAGGCACCCCGACGCGACCGCGCCGGGCATCGCCGCGTTGAGGCCGGGCAGCGCAACGCCGCCGCTGTCGTCGGTCAGGTAGACGGTGCCGGCGGCGTACTGCCCGCGGCCGTCAGCCGTCGTGGTGAAGGCGGCGTACGTCGTCGCGTAGCCGGCGCCGCACAGCAGCATCGCCACGACCACGGCAGCGCCACCGATGCGCGCGGCAAGCTTTCTCATGCCGCCACCGCCGACGTGATCAGCAGGTCGACGTTGACCAGGCGGCCGGACCAGCGCTGCGAGTCGGCAGGCACCGCGGCCAAGACACCGAGCGAGAACTTCTCGCCCGGCTCCATCGCCACCTGCGTGCCGGTGACGCGCAGATCGCTTTCCCGCCCGTGCCAAAGGGAGCGGCCGTCGCGGCGCAGCTCGAGTGCGAGCTCGCCGTCGAGGTCGTCACCCGAAGGCCGCGACCGCACGGTGACGTGCATCCGCTTGCCGGTCCGGTTGACGACCTCAGTGGCGTGCTCGCGAGCCGGCTGGCCGGGGCGCAGGCCGGCCTCGATGAAGACCGGACCGGCAGGTTGTACGCCGATCTCTCCGGTGGGAGCGATGGCGATGGTGACGTCGGTGCCCAGCACCTCAGGACCAGCTGGCATGCGCACCTCCTCCACCAACGCCGAGAAGAGCACGAGACCGGTGAGGACGCCCGCAATGCGAGCCGTCGTCGAAGACAGCGCGAACAGGGCCGGCATTGCGGGGTCCTCCTTCCAGTCTCTTCAGGGCCCTGCTGTTACTGGTTCTGCGCTTCCCACGTGAACGAGTGGTCGCCCACCGACAGTGCGCCGGTGTTGCCACCGTTGGCAGCGTTGTTGTCCTGCAGCGTGGCGGTGACCCGGTAGACGACGGTGGCATTCGTCGCCCACGCGGCCTGGCCGCTCGGCAGCGTCGACAGGCCGGTGCCCCAGCCGCGGTACGTCGACAGGAAGTTCCGGAGCGTGCCTGTGTAGATCGAACCGCCGGGCGCCGGAACGAAGTCGCCTGGCGCACCACAGTCCGGGAACGCAGGCGGCGCGGCGGCAAACGAACCCGGCGTGATCGTCAGGTCGACGTAGTCGGCAAGTGCGCCGATGCTCGCCAGGTTGTCCGTGCTGTAGATCATCATCGAGGCGTTGAGGCTGCCCGTGTAGGTGACGGTATGGCACTTGGTCGTCACGTCACCGGGCTTGCGCTCGGTCTCCTGGTACATGAAGGCGTTCGCGTCGTTGTCCGACACGTAGACGGTGCCCGCGGCGTACCGGTTGTTGGTGTTCGCGGTCGTGCTGGAAAAGGCCGAAAAAGTCCCCTGGACCGTGAGCGCTGCGGCCGCCAGCAGTACCAGCGGCACGAGCACGCGACGGCGTCCCCTACGCGTTTCCCCATCCATCTGTATCCCCCTGAAGAGTGAATCTGTTGTGCTCCCACACTCTTCATCGACCAGGGGACGACAACCGCTGTTGCGCTGATCGAAGTCGCTGATTACACCTTCCGGGTCAAAAACCTTCCGCCCTTTAGCACCCGTCACTTTGGGCGCCCCGGACTAGCCCGTCAGGCCATGTCAGGCCATTGACAACGCGATCCCGTCGAGGATGTCGGTTTCGCTGGCGACGACCTCGGCGGCAGCGGTGCGCTCCATGATGCGGCGCAGTATCAGAGCGCCAGCGCCAATCACGTCGGCGCGTCCCGGATGCATGACGGGGTGCTTGCGTCGCTGGGCCGGAGTGCGCGCGAGCAGATCGGCGCTCACCCGGCTGACGTCGGCGTACGACATGCGGTGGTGGTGAATGGCCTGCGGGTCGTAGCTGGACAGTCCCAGGGCGAGGGCCGCGACCGTGGTGACCGAACCGGCCAGGCCGACGAGGGTACGCGCGGCGCTTGCGTCGACAGCCGCCAGCGCGACGTCGAGCTGCGCGTCGATGACCGCGACCGCCGCGTCGATCTCGGTCGCGGTCGGCGGGTGCGAGGTCAATGCGCGCTCGGTCAGGCGGACACAGCCGAGGTCGACGCTGACCGACTCCTTGACGTGGTCGTCGCCGAGCACGAACTCGGTCGACCCGCCGCCGATGTCGAAGACGAGGTACGGCGGCGCGAACACCTCTCGGGGCAACGTCGCGGTCGCGCCGCGAAACGACAGCGCCGCCTCCTCCTCGCCGCTGATGATTTCCGGCGCGACGCCGAGCACGTCGATGCTGCCGACGACGAAGTCGTCGCTGTTCTCGGCGTCGCGGACCGCCGAGGTGGCGCACATGCGGATGCGCTTGGCGCGCAGGTCGCGAGCCAGCGCCGCGAACTCGGCCAGCGCGTCGAACGTCCGCTCCAGCGCCTCGTCGGCGAGCCGGCCGGTGCGGTCGACGTCCTGGCCTAGCCGCACGATGCGCATCTCGCGGATGACGTCGACCAGCTTGCCGTCGGTCACGTCGGCGACCAGCAGGCGCAGCGAGTTGGTGCCGCAGTCGATCGCGGCGACGCGCGTCATCGGGCCGCGTCAACAGCGTCGTCGACATCGACGCACGGGCCGGCGACGCCCCAGTCGTCGAGCCGGTCGAGCGCCTCGCGGCCGAGCGGGTTGGTGCCAGGCTGGGCGAGCTCGTGTGCGACGAGGACGTGCAGGCATTTGACGCGCGTCGGCATACCGCCGGCTGAGACCCGGCCCGGCAGGACATCGATGGCGTCGCGCCGCGCCAGGTAGTCGTCGTGAGCCGATGCGTACGCCGACGCCAGCTCGGCGTCGGTCGCGAGCCGTTCGGTCATCTCACGCATGACACCGCCGGCTTCGAGCCGGCCGATCGCGGACGACGCCCGCGGGCAGGTCAGGTAATAGAGCGTCGGGAACGGCGTGCCGTCGTCGAGCCGCGGCGCCGTCTCCACGACGTCGGGCAGTCCGCAGCCGCAGCGATGAGCGACGGCGCGCAGCCCTCGGGGCGGGCGACCGAGCTGCGCCGCAACGGCAGCCGCGTCGCGCGCGCTGACTTCTTCGCTCATCTGGGCTGGAAGGGCGTGACAACCGGCCGCGTGGTCTCGGCAGGTGTCGTCTTCTTTACGACCGCCGGCTTGCGGGCCGGCTGCGGCGCGGGTTTCGGCGCGGGTTTCGGCGCGGTCTTCGGGACGGCCTTCGGCGGCGTGCCGGCGACTTCGACGCTCGACCACAAGCGGTCGTACCAGGGCGCGTCGGGCGCGTGCACGCCGGTGCCGACGACGGGAACGGCCGCCGGTTTGGGCGGCGGGTCCGCGACGACGTACGAGAACTCACCGGGTCGCACGTAGCGGAGTCGCTCGCGGGCCTGCGCTTCGACGTAGGCCGGGTCGTCCCAGCGCTTGCGCTGCTGCTCCATCTCGTCGACCTGCTTCTGCGCCGCTACGCGCTTAGCCTCGAGCGCGGCGATGTTGGCCCGCTGCGCGACGTAGGCGCGGATCGGATACGTCAGCGCGAGCGCGAGCGCGCAGACGATGACGGCGAGCACCGCGGCGCGAGTCGTGACCGGCCCCTTGCGCCCGGCCGGGCGATCGGTGCGGCCGACGACGGCGCCCGTCGTACGACGCTGGCGCGGCGGGCGGGCGGCTGCACGCGCACCGCCGGGCCGCGGCCCCGCTCGCCAGCGCGGGGGGACCGCCCCACAGTTCTAAAAACCCCCCCCCCCCCGGGGGCGCACCGCGGGGACCCC
>JBKJZO010000094.1:0-2548 GCA_046715235.1 Mycobacteriales bacterium | reverse complement strand
CAACGCCAGCGCGAGCCGCTCCGCCGGCTGACCCCTCCGTCAATTCCAGCTCGCGGGCCCTCCCCTGGGCGCCCGCTCGTCTCTAAGCGAAGGCCCGCACGAGTGCGGCGGTGGCCCCGGCCGTCAGGACGACCACGATGAAGGGCGCGCGGGCGATCAGCGCCAGCACTGCCGCGGCGAGCCCGATCACACGCGCGTCGAGGGTCAGTTCGGGTCCGGTAGTAAACGCTTGCGAGGCGGTGACCGACGCGATGAGGGCGATCGGCACGAGGAGCGTAAGACCGGCCACCCGACGATGCTCAGTGATCCGACGCGGCAGAACCGTCCCTATCAGCTTCAGCGCCAGGAGCCCAACAGCGGTCGCGACGACGGGCCACCAGCTCATCGGGCGCTCCGCAACGCGATTGGCACCACCACGAGCGCCGCGGCGAGCAGAGCCACTCCAGCGGGCACGAACGGCACCAACACGAGCGTCACCGCCGCACCTGCGAGAGCCGCCGCGATCGTCGTCCGGGTGCGCAGCTGCGGCACCAACAACGCGAGAAAGGCGGCCGGGAAGACCGCGTCCAGTCCCCAGTCCTTCGGGTCCGCGATGCTGCTGCCCGCCCACGCACCGATCAGCGACGACAGGTTCCACGTCACCCACAACATCGTCGCTGTCGCCCAGAACGCCTGTCGCGACTGCGCCGGGTCGTCGCGCGCCGTTGCCATCGCGACGGTCTCATCGATCGTGAAATGCCCGCCGAGGAGGCGGTGCGCACCGCGCCACTTCAGCAGCGCCGTCATCCGCACGGCGTACAGCGTGTTGCGGGCCCCCAGCAGCAACGCAGTCGAGATCGCTCCAACCGGCGTGCCGCCCGAGCCCAGCACGCTCACGAAAGCGAACTGCGACGCGCCGGTGAAACCGATCGCCGACAGAACGACCACCTGCGCCACCGAGAAACCGGACGCCGACGCAAGCGCGCCGAACGACACGCCGTACGGTGCGACAGCCGCCGCGACGGCGAGCGAGTCGCGGCGGATCTGACGGCGATCAGCCGGATCGAGGATGCCGGTCGTCATCGCGACGACGCTCCCGCGACCCGGCCGGCGCAGATCAGTCGAGGTAGTCGCGCAGCTTCTGCGACCGGGACGGGTGGCGCAGTTTCGACAGGGTCTTGGACTCGATCTGCCGGATCCGCTCCCGGGTGACGCCGAACTCGTGCCCGACCTCTTCTAGCGTGCGCGAACGCCCGTCGGTCAAGCCGAACCGGAGCTGGATGACCTTCTTCTCCCGCTCCGAAAGCGTGTAGAGCACGGCGTCGAGCTGTTCCTGCAACAGGATGAACGCAGCGGCGTCGGCCGGTACGACGGCGTCGGAGTCCTCGATGAAGTCACCGAGTTGCGAGTCGCCTTCGTCACCGATCGTGGTCTCGAGGCTGATCGGCTCCTGGCCGTACTTCTGGATCTCGCGCACCTTCTCGGGCGTGAGCTCCATCTCCTTGGCGATCTCCTCGGGCGTCGGCTCGCGGCCGAGCTCGGAGAGCAGCTGCCGCTGGATCCGCACGCACTTGTTGATCATCTCGACCATGTGCACCGGGATGCGGATGGTGCGTGCCTGGTCGGCTAGCGCCCGGCTGATCGCCTGGCGGATCCACCACGTCGCGTAGGTCGAGAACTTGTAGCCCTTGGTGTAGTCGAACTTCTCGACCGCGCGGATCAGACCCAGGTTGCCTTCCTGGATCAGGTCGAGGAAGAGCATGCCGCGCCCGACGTACCGCTTGGCGATCGAGACAACCAGTCGCAGGTTCGCCTCGACCAGCTTCTTCTTCGCCAGCTGTCCGTCCCGCTCGATCGCCTGCAGGTCGCGACGCATCGCGGCACTGAGCTTCGGGGAGGTCGCGAGCTTCTCCGACGCGAAGACGCCCGCCTCGACGCGCTTGGCGAGGTCGACCTCTTCCTCAGCCGTCAGCAGCGGAACCTTGCCGATGTCCTTGAGGTACATGCGGACCGGGTCGCTGGTCGGCGAGGCCTTCAGGGCGAGCTCGGCTTCCTTGTCCTGCCGCCGGATCGCTTCGTCGTCGTCGACGTCCTCCGGCTCGAGGATCTCGATTCCGGCGTTGTTGAGGACGCTGAGCACCGCGTCCATCGACTCCGGGGGAATCTCGGCGGCGACCATCGCCACGCCGACTTCCTCGGCGGTGAGGAACCCCGCCTCCTTGCCTTTAGCGACCAGTTCCTTGATCTCGTCGAGCTGGGCCTCTTGCGGCATCGCAGTCGCTGTCATTCCACCTTCATTCGATCGCGCGGCGGCCGCGTCAGCAGCCGAAGTGTCAACACGCCGCCCGATGGGCGTGTTCCCCGCATGAGTTGTGTCACACGCCTCCTAAACGGTTCCCGGGAGCGAGCGACTCCCCATCATCCCGCAGAATCGCCGGAAACGTGAGTTCAACCGGCTTCCCTGCTTGAGGTGCGTCGCGACGGCTGCGCCATCCGGTCGATGTGCGCACATCGTTCGGCCCTGAGTGGTGGATTTCGCGGGCAAGCGGCACCTCTGCGTGGTTGGCTG
>JBKJZO010000093.1:0-13772 GCA_046715235.1 Mycobacteriales bacterium | reverse complement strand
ACATGCACCTGCAAAGACTTGAGGCCGTCGGTCTGATTGTCGGCTCCCTCGAGCTCTCCGACGACGGCAAAGCGATGAAGTTCTACGAGGTCGCGGATTTCAATCTTCAGCTCAACGCATCTGCGTTGGCGAAGGCGGCCAAGACCCTCACCAAGTCGGACCCGGAAAAGGGTCCCGCAGCCAAGGAGAAGTCCTGATGTACCTCAGCGCCGAACATGTGTACCTCAGTGCGGAAAGTACGACCCGGGACGAACTGGTCGGCTTCCTGGTGATGGTGGCCGGGATCATGCTCGTGGCCGGGATGTACTTCGCCTACGGACTCCGCAAGGCGCAGATCAAGGCGGGTCAGGAGAACGATCTGCGACAGCTCGTGAGCCGGTACGAGCAGCTCGCCGAGAACATCCTTGACGCCCAGCAGCGGGGGGCCGCCGACGTGGCCGAGCTGCGCTCGAGGACCGCATCGATCGAACAGATCCTTCGGACTGTCGAGTGAGCGGCAACCAAGCCACGTCCGCCGCACAGCTGGCTGCAGTGTCAACGCTCGTCGAGGCGGCCGTCACCCTGACCAAATCGGACCCGGAAAACCGTCCCGCACCCAAGGAGAAGTCCTGATGGACATCGATACGACGACGTGGCCCGGTGCGATCCTCACCCTCGGTCTCTTACTCATAGCCGTGACCTCGATCGCCGGCATCGTGTCGGGCATCTACGAGTGGCGCAAGATGAAGATCACGGCCGCCCAGGAGGACGCCCTGCGGCAGCTCGTCAGCCGGTTCGAGCAGCTCGCCGAGAACACGCTCGATGCCCAGCAGCGGGTCGCGGCTGACGTGTCCGAGCTGCGGTCGCGGACGGCGTCGATCGAGCAGATCCTGCGGACAGTCGAATGAGCACGCCGGCTGACACCGTGTCGACGGCGGCCACGGATCAGGAGAAGACGATGAAGGCGGTCGTCTACAGCAGCTACGGCTCGCCGGACGTTCTGTCGCTCGTCGACATCGACAAGCCGGTGGCGAAGGACGACGAGGTTCTCGTGCGGATCCGCGCAGCCGCTGCCAACCCCGCCGACTGGCACATGATGCGTGGGGATCCGTTCCTGGTGCACCTCGCCACGGGCGTGCGGAAACCGCGACACACGATGGTTCTCGGACGAGACATGTCCGGAGTGGTCGAGGCGGTCGGCAAGCACGTGACGCGGTTCCGCCCCGGCGATGAGGTCTTCGCCGAAGTCCCGTCGGGAAGCTTCGCCGAGTACGTCGCTGTCTCCGAGAAACTGCTTGCGCCCAAGCCGGCCAACCTGACCTTCGAGCAAGCAGCAGCCGTCCCGCTTGCGGCGAACACCGCACTTCAGGGACTTCGCGATCGAGGGCGAATTCAGGCGGGTCAGCATGTCTTGATCAACGGTGCGTCGGGCGGGGTCGGCACCTTCGCCATACAGATTGCCAAGTCGTACGGCGTCGAGGTCACTGCCGTGTGCAGCTCACGGAAGCTCGAACTCGCGCAGTCGCTCGGCGCGGATCACGTCGTCGACTACACCCACGAAGACTTCACCCGGCGCCAGCAGCGCTACGACCTGATTCTCGACACCGTCTCGAACCATTCGCTGACTGAGATCAGGCGAGTGCTGGTGCGGAAGGGGGCGTTCGTCCCAGTCGGAGCCGGCGGGGGGCGGTGGTTGGGGCCGGCGACGTACATGCTGCGAGCCCTGCTGCTGTCGCCCTTCGTCGGCCAGCGTCTGGCCCCCGTCGCGGCCCGGCCCAGGGCTGCGGACCTGCAGGTTCTGACGGAGCTCATCGAGGCCGGGCGCGTCACGCCGGTCATCGACAGGACGTTCCCGCTGAGTCAGGCGGCCGACGCCATCCGCTACCTGGAAGACGGACACGCACGAGGCAAGGTCGTCATCACCGGCTGACTCGCGGTCAGCCTCATCAACTCGCACCACCCCTACCCAGCTACAGCTATGCCTAAGGAGTCCGGAAATGTTGGTACGTCTGGCTGACTGGTGCTACCGAAAGCGGCGCCTTGTCGTTGTCATGTGGATCGCCGCGCTCGCCGGCTCCTTCGCCCTTGCCAGCGTCTTCGGTGGTGAGTTCCGGCAGGACTACATGCCGCCGGGGTCCGAGTCGAAGGCGGCCCTCGACACCCTGAAAGCGAAGTTCCCGGCCAAGTCGGGTGACACCGTCCAGATCGTCATCCACTCGGACGCTGGGGTCTCCTCACCGGCGGTGAAGGCCCGTGCCGAGAAGCTCCTGGCTGACGTCGCGGGTGCCGAGCACGTCGTTGGCGTCAGCAGCCCGTTCTCCGAGGAGGGCGCGCGCCAGATCTCAACGGACGGCAGGACGGCGTACGCCGACGTCGACCTCGACAAGCGCGACAACGAGTTCACGGCCGCAGAGGCCAAACACCTCGTCGAGCCAATCCTCGAAACCGGCGACGACGCTATGCAAGTCGAGGTGGGCGGCGCCGTCGCAGCTCTGTCGCAGGCTCCGGAGTTCGGGTCTGAAGCCGTTGGCCTGATCGCCGCGGTCATCATCTTGCTGGTCACCTTCGGTTCCGTGGTCGCGATGGGCCTGCCGCTGATGGTCGCGTTGTTCGGCCTGGGCATCGCGGTGTCAGTGGGGGCGATCCTGAACCGTTTGGTGCCGGTCCCGGAGTGGGCGCCGCAGATCGCGTCGATGATCGGTATCGGTGTCGGCATCGACTACGCGCTGTTCATCGTCACCCGGTACCGCAGCAGCCTCGCCGAAGGTCAGGAGCCGCGGCGCGCCGTGCTGACCTCGATCGCGACGGCCGGCCGGGCAGTGATGTTCGCCGGCATCACGGTGGTCATCTCGCTGCTCGGCATGCTGCTGATGAACCAGCCGTTCACGCCAGGTCTCGCGTTCTCCACGGTACTGGTCGTGCTCGTCGTCATGGCCGCTTCGGTGACACTGCTCCCCGCCCTGCTCGGCTTCGCCGGCCGCCACATCGAGCGGCTGCACGTGCCGTTCGTCGGCAAGAACGCGCATACGTATGAGACATCGTTCTGGTACCGCTGGAGCCGCTTCATCCAGCGCCGCCCCTGGCTCGCTGCGATCGCCGGCCTCGGCGTGCTCCTCGCGCTGTCGGCGCCGTTCCTGGGCATCCGTTTCGGCTTCCCCGACGCGAAGAACAACCCGCCGTCGTACACGACCCGCAAGGCCTACGACCTGCTCGCCAACGGATTCGGCCCCGGCTTCTCGGCGCCGATGGTGCTCACCGTCGAGGGCAAGTCGGGGCCCGCACTGCTCAGCTCTGCCGACACGGTCGGCGAGACGCTGCGCGGCGTCAGTGGCGTGGCGTTCGTCTCCCCCGCCATCCCGAACGAGGCGGGCGACACCGCTCTGCTGCAGTTGGTCGCGACCACGTCGCCGCAGGACAAGGCGTCGGAGGACCTGGTCGACACGCTCCGCCGGGAGAGCATCCCGGCAGCGACGTCGGGCACCGGCCTGGACATCAAGGTCGGCGGCGTGGTGCCGGTCAGCCTCGACTCGACTCGCGGTGTCGCCGCGCGGCTCCCCCTCTTCATCGGCGGCGTGGTGCTGCTGTCGTTCCTGCTGCTGATGATGGTGTTCCGCTCGGTTCTCGTACCGCTCAAAGCCGCGATCATGAACCTGTTGTCGATCTCGGCCGCGCTCGGCGTGATGGCACTCGCGGTCAACGGCAGCCCACTCGGCACGCTCCTCGGTATCCCGGACGCGACGCCGGTGCCGATCTTCATGCCGATGATGATGTTCGCGATGTTGTTCGGGCTCTCGATGGACTACGAGGTCTTCCTGCTCTCGCGGATCAAGGAGGAGTACGACCGGACCGGCAACAACGGGCTCGCCGTCGCCGACGGTCTGGCCAAGACCGCCAGGGTTATCACGGCGGCCGCCGCGATCATGATCACGGTGTTCCTCGCCTTCGTGCCGAGCAACGACGTACTCATCAAGCTGTTCGGAATCGGCTTGGCGTCGGCGATCTTCGTCGATGCCACCATCGTCCGGATGGTGTTGGTGCCAGCGACGATGGAACTGCTCGGCGACCGCAACTGGTGGCTGCCCGGCTGGCTCGACCGGTTGCTGCCGAACATCCACGTCGAAGGCCACGAGAACACCGACGAGGGCATCGACCAGCCGCTCGAGCCCACCCTGGTCGATTCCTGACACGGAAATCGGCGAGGGCCCGTAGACCAGTGGGCAAAGTTCTCCCGTTTGAGGGAAGTTCTCGCCTGATTGGGAGAACTTCCCCCAGACGCGATCATGAAGCGCTAGTGGGCGAAGGTGCCGGTGACCTGTCCGCGGGCGATGGCGGCTTTCTCGATCACGCGCAGGACGTCGTCGCTGTCGGCGCCGTTCTCGGCGGAGAGCTGCTCGCTCAGGGCGTAGACCTTGAAGCGGTAGTGGTGCGGCTTACCCCTCGGCGGGCACGGGCCGTCGTAGCGGCTGTGCCCGGCGCTGTTGGGCGCCTCGCGCGCGCCCGCCGGCACCTGGCCCTCGGCAGCGGAGTTCACGGTCGGCGGTACGTCGAAGAGCACCCAGTGCACGTAGGTGCCGCCTGGCGCGTCCGGGTCGTCGACGACGACGGCGAGCGACGCCGTACCCGCGGGTATGCCGGACCAGGTCAGCTCGGGCGAGAGGTTGTCGCCGTCGCAGGTGTAGCGGACAGGGATCGCGGCGCCGTCCGCAAAAGGCGCGGTGACCTGGATCGAGTCCGGTAGATCGCCCATGCACTCAATCGTGCGACTAGTCAGCAGTATCGGCCAGATCCAGCCACGCGTCTTCGGCCGCGACGCGCTGCGCGTGCACCGCACGGAGTTGCTCGTCGAGCTCCTGTACGGCGGCGTAGTCGGCCGCGCGCGCCGCCAGCTTCGCGTGCAGCTCGCTCTCCTGCTTGTCAAGCTTTGCTATGAGCCGCTCGAGCCGGGTCAGCTCCTTTCGCGCGGCCCGGGTGTCGCCCTGACTTTGCGGGCGCTCGGCGGCCGGCGCCGCCGCCACCGCAGACCGGCGTACGGCGACGTACTGGTCGACGCCGCCGGGGAGGTCCCGCAGCCCGGCGTCGACGACGGTCAGCATCCGGTCGCAGGTGCGCTCGAGGAAGTACCTGTCGTGACTGACGACGACGAGCGATCCCGGCCAGCCGTCGAGATAGTCCTCGAGCGCGGTCAGCGTCTCGATGTCGAGGTCGTTGGTGGGCTCGTCGAAGAGCAGGACGTTGGGCTCGGTCATCAGCAGCCGCAGCACCTGCAGCCGGCGCTTCTCACCGCCGGAAAGGTCGCCGACGCGGGCCCACTGCCGGCTCGCGGGGAACAGGAACCGCTCCAGCAGCTGGCTGGCGGTCATGCTCTTGCCAGACGCCGAGACCTCGCCCGCCACCTCCTCCACGGCTTCGAGTACGCGCGCCTGGGGATCGACCGGCGAGAGCTCCTGCTCGAGCGTGGCCACCCTGATCGTCTTGCCGCGCTTGATGTTTCCGGCCGTCGGGTCCAGATCGCCCGACAGCAGCCGCAGCAGGGTTGACTTGCCGACGCCGTTGGCGCCGAGCACCCCGATCCGATCACCAGGCCCCAGCTGCCAGGTGACGTCGCGCAGGACGTCGCGGTCGCCGTACCGCACCCCGACGTCGCTCAGCTCGACCACGACTTTGCCGAGCCGGGTCGTCGCGAACTCAACCAGCTGCAGCCGGTCGCGTGCCGGCGGCTCGTCGGCGATGAGCGCGTTAGCGGCGTCGATGCGGAATCGCGGCTTGCTGGTGCGCGCGGGTGGCCCGCGCCGCAGCCACGCCAACTCCTTGCGCAGTAGGTTCTGCCGCCGCGACTCGATTGCCGCGGCCACCCGCTCGCGCTCGGCTTTGGCGAGCACGTAGACCGAGTAACCGCCGTCGTACCGGTTCACCCCGCCGTCGGCGACCTCCCACGTGGTGTTGCACACGGCGTCGAGGAACCACCGGTCGTGAGTCACGACAAGCAACGCGCCGCGCCAGCTCGCGAGGTGCTCCGCAAGCCAGTTGACCGCCTCGAGGTCGAGGTGGTTGGTCGGCTCGTCGAGCACGATCAGGTCGTGCTCGTTGATCAGCAGCGCGGCGAGCGCGACCCGCCGACGCTCCCCGCCGGAGAGTCCGTCGACGACTGTGTCCATGCCCGTGAGCAGGAGCTCGTCGAGGATCTCGCGGATACGCCGGTCGCCCGCCCACACATGCTCCGCGCGTGCCCCGAGCACCACTTCGCCGACGGTCGCGCCGGCGGGCAGGGTGACTTCCTGCGGGAGTACGCCGACGCGCAGCCCGCCGCGGTGCGTGACCCTGCCGCCGTCGGGCGGCTCGGTCGCGGTCAGCATCCGGATCAACGTGCTCTTGCCGCCGCCGTTGCGACCAACGACGCCGATGCGATCGGTGTCGTCAACGCCGATCGAGACGCCGTCGAGCAGCAGGGTCGTGCCGTAGGACTTCGTGACGCCCTCGAGATTGACGAGGTTCACCGCGGCTCGCGCTGCTCGACGATGCGCGCGCCCGGCACCGGACCGTACGCACGGCGTACCGACTTGCAGGTGCCACTGCCCGCCATGGCGGCTGCCACCGAGATCGAGTCGTTCTGCGACCGGGTGAGAAAGGCGACTGTCGGACCGGATCCCGAGACGACAGAGCCGAGCGCTCCGCAGTCGACCCCGGCCTCGAGGACGCGGCGAAGGGCGGGGCGCAGCCGCAGCGCAGGTGCCTGCAGGTCGTTGTGCAGCGCGCGTCCCAGGGCGGCTGGGTCGCCGGCCCGCAGCGCCGCGAGCACCGCGTCGGTCGATCGCTCGGGCACCGGGTCGCCGCGGTCGTACTCGGCGTAGACCGTCGGCGTCGACAGGCCGCGCTCGGCCAGCGCGAAGACCCAGTGGAACTGGCCGCGGGCTAGCACCTGTGCGACCTGCTCGCCACGGCCAGTCGCGAGCGCGGTGCCACCGGTCAGGGCGAACGGCACGTCGCTGCCCAAGCTCGCTGCGATCTCGAGTAGCTCGGAGCGCTCGAAACCGGTGCGCCACAGGGCATCGCAGGCGATGAGCGTCGCCGCGGCATCGGCCGAACCGCCGGCCATCCCGCCGGCAACCGGGATCGCCTTCGCGATGCGCAACAGGACGCCACCGCTGACGCCTGCCTGCTTCGCGAGCCGTACGGCGGCGGCCATCGCAAGGTTGTTGATGTCGGCCGGCACCTCGTTGGCGCTCTCGCCGGTGACCTCGCAGCTGACCGACTCGGCTGGCACAGCGGTCACTTCGTCCATCAATGACACGGCCTGCATAATCGACGTGACGTCGTGATACCCGTCGTCGCGCGGCGGCCCGACAGACAGGTGCAGGTTGACCTTCGCGGGCGCCCGCACCGTCACTGGATCGGGTACGCCGGCCAAGCCTCGGCGATCGACCGTGGACACTCCTTAGTCAGGGCGATGGGTGGCCCATGGTAACGAGGCTGCGGCGGCGGCGATCCTGGAAAACTCCTCCACCGACAAAGCCTCGCCGCGAAGACCATGATCGATCTCCGCTGCACGGAGCAGATCCTCGGCTTCGGCGGGCGACCCGCACAGGGGCGCGAGGGCGGCGCGCAACGTCTTGCGCCGCTGGGCAAATGCCGCGTCGATGACGGCAAACGTCGTACGACGGTCGGCCGCCGGCGGGTCGCGTCGCGTGAACGAGACCAGAGCGGAGTCGACGTTCGGGGCCGGCCAGAAGACCGTGCGGGGGATCGCCCCCGCGAGCCGCGCGCCGGCGTACCACGCGAGCTTTGCGCTCGGCACGCCGTAGGTGCGGCTGCCCGGCGGCGCCGCGAGTCTCTCGGCCACCTCGTGCTGCACCATCACGAGTCCGTGCTGCAGTGACGGGAACCGTTCGAGCATCGAGAGCAGCACGGGCACCGCGACGTTGTAAGGGAGATTGGCGACAAGTGCCGTCGGCGCCGGCCCTGGCACCTCGGTGATGGCCAGCGCGTCGGCGTTGATGACAACCAGGCGGTCGGCGTACGACGGCAGCTGGTTTTGCGCGGTCGCCGGCAATGCAGTGGAGAGCACGGGGTCGATCTCGACAGCGACGACGCGGGCGGCGGCCGGCAACAGTCCAAGGGTCAGCGACCCCAGCCCGGGACCGATCTCGACCACGACGTCATCGGCCGCGACACCCGAGAGGCGCACGATGCGGCGGACGGTGTTGGCGTCGATGAGGAAGTTCTGGCCGAGCGACTTGGTCGGCCGGATGCCGGACTCGGCGGCCAGTCGTCGTATGTCAGCCGGCCCGAGCAGTCCGTCGGAGCCTGCGCTCACCTATCGGTAAAGGCGCGAGCCGCAGGCACCCCAGGCGCCGGCACCCCTACGCTTGTAGAGCAGCTGCGCACGGTAGGTCTGCTCGTCGCGCGACGCGTCGATCGGGTCGCCCTTGCCGCCGACGCCGTGCCAGGTCGACATCATGAATTGGTAGAGACCGCGGTAACGACCGCCTCTGGAGACCGCGCGCGGGTTGTTGCCCGACTCACATGCCGCGAGTGCGCGCCAGTTGAGGTTTTCGACCGCGGTCTTTGCCCGCGGCTTCGCGGGAGTGCTGCTTGTCTTCTTCTTCTCGGGGGTTGGTGAGGACTTCACGGAAGGCTTCGCGGCGGTCGCTGCTTTCGCTTTCACACCGACCAGGACGATGCGGTCCTGCGGCTCGCGCGCGACACGCTGACCATCAGGAGTCTGCTCGACGACTTTGCCGCCGACGATGTGCTGCCGGAAGTAGACGACGCGCACGCCGGGGATCCCCCGCTGCTTGAGGATCGACGTACCGACAAGCATCGTCGGGTCCTCCACCTCCACGTTGCGGAAGGCGATTGGCCGGGTGCGCGATATGCGCATGCCGCGCAGGCTCGTCACCGAGACCTTGCTGCCCTCGGCCGGGTAATGACCCAACGGCAGGCTGACCTTGTCGCCCGGCTCCAGCCTGATCTTCTGCTCGTCGAGAAGGTCTGCGACGGTGGGCGCCGTCGTCGTAACAGCGCGGTCTTTGCCGTCAACGGTGAGGTGCACCGTGGCCGGCAAGCGCACGTGCAAGGTGAAGCCGTCACTGGGCACGCGCGACGATCGCGACGCCGACACGAAGGCGCGCTCGTCAGCCTCGACACCGATCTGATGCAGCACCTCGTCGACATCGGCGGCGTTGACCCACACACCCCGCTGCACACTGTTGATCTGCACCGTCACGAGTCGGCGGCGGCGGATGACGATCTGCGAGCCGTCCTTCACTTCGACACTCGGAGCGGGCGCGACGGTGTCGTGCTCACCGACATCGACACCGGCTCGTTGCAGCACCTCGCCCACGGTCGCGGCGTGCGTCATCACGATGCGTGACTCGCCGTCGACATCCACGGTCACCGACTTGTCGAGACTGACCCAGGCAATGGCCGTGGTCGTCACAGCAGCAAGTACGGCGCCGTGAACCAAGCGTGCGCGCACAGAGCTCCGATTGTCGGAGGGTCCGGGCATGAGGAAAGCAAGGCCGAATCGGCCCTTGCGCGAGGCTTCCCCAACCCGGCAAACGTCACGAGAAAGTAACGAGAACGGCACCCGCATGTCTAGCGGTTCGCTCTGCGTCACAGTGTGATTACGCGCTCATCGGTGCCACTCCTGTCCCACCAGCCCCAGAGGCCACAGGGGTTCAGCGAGCGAGGGCGAAAACTCGGGAGGCGTTGGCCGCGATCGCAGCGGACATCTCGTCGGCGTCCACGGCCTTGATCTCGGCCATCGCGCGCACGGTTATCGGGATCAGATACGGGGCATTGGGCTGCCCGCGGTACGGCGACGGTGTCAGAAACGGCGCATCGGTCTCGACCAGAAGCAAGTCGAGGGGCGCGACCGTGAGCGCATCCCGCAACGCCTGCGCATTCTTGAACGTCACGTTGCCCGCGAAGCTCATGACGTAGCCGCGGTCGGCGCAGATGCGGGCCATGTCGGCGTCGCCGGAGAAGCAGTGGAAGACGACGTGCTCGGGCGCCCCTTCTTCGAGTAGCGCGTCGAGTACGGCGTCGTGCGCGTCGCGGTCATGGATGACCAGTGCCTTGCCGGTTTCCTTTGCGATCTGGATGTGGGCGCGAAAACTCGCCTGCTGCTGCTCAGGCGTCGCGGTGTCTCGATAGAAATCGAGACCGGTTTCGCCGATCGCGACGACGCCGGGCAGCGCCGCGAGCCTGGCAATCTCTTGCAGCGCAGCATCATCGGCGCCGAACGCCTCGTTGGGATGGATCGCCACCGCGGCGAAGACATCGTGGTGTGCAGCCGCCGCGTCGGCGCACCACCGCGAACTCGGCACGTCGATCCCGATGGTGACCACCCGGCGTACGCCGACAGCTTGGGCCGCGGCGACCGCCTCCTCGATGCCGCCCTCCATCAGGTCGAGATGACAGTGCGCGTCGACGACTTCGACGGTGAGCGGCTCAGGCGCGGGTGGCAGAGCTGGCACGCGCGCGCCACCGTCGCGACGCGAACGGACCGGAGCGTCGGCCACTAGGCCTGCTCCTCGATCCGCGGAAAGAGCACCTCGCCTTTGGTCACCTTGGCACCCGGCGACAGCTGACCCCATCGCGCGACGTCGCCAATGCGCTGCTGCGCAAGGGATCCGAGCTTCTCCTCTGCTCCCAGCGAGACCCACAACTTCGCGCACGAGCGCGGCATCACGGCGTTGAGCAAGACGGCGATGGCGCGCAGCGACTCCGCGGCGGCGTACAGCACGGCGTCGAGCCGCGCATCGTCGCCAGACTTCGCCATGGCCCATGGCGCCTGGTCGGAGACGTAGCCGTTGACCTGCCGGACGAACTGCCACACCGACTCGATGCCGGCCTGAAAGTCGAGCTCGCAGAAGCGCTCGTCGGCAGCCGCGACCGCGCCCGCCAGCCCGGCCGCCAGTGCGGTTTCGTCGGCACCGGCCGCCGCAGAGCCGTCGGGCAGCTCGCCCTCGCGATAGCGCTCGACCATCGACGTGACGCGCGACGCGAGGTTGCCGAAGTCGTTGGCCAGCTCGCTGGTGTAGCGCTGCTGCATCGACTCCCACGAGAACGACCCGTCGGTGCCGTAGACCAGCTCGCGCAGGAAGTAGTAGCGGTAGGCGTCGCTGCCGAAGACCTCGATGATCTGGTGCGGCGAGATGCCGGTGAGCTTGGTCTTGCTCATCTTCTCGCCGCCGACGAGCAGCCAGCCGTTGGCGAACACCTTGCGCGGCAAGGGAAGCTCGGCCGCCATCAGCATCGCCGGCCAGATGACCGCGTGGAACCTGATGATGTCTTTGCCGACCAGGTGTACGTCGGCCGGCCACGTGCGCGCGTAGCGCTCCTCGTCGGTGCGCCAGCCCGCGGCGTTGAGGTAGTTCTGCAGCGCGTCGATCCAGACGTAGATGACGTGGCCGTCGTCCCAGGGCACCTTGACGCCCCAGTCGAACGTCGACCGGCTCATCGAGATGTCCTGCAGGCCGCCCTTCACGAACGAGATGACCTCGTTGCGGGCGCTCTCGGGTGCGATGAAGCCGGGGTTGGCCTCGTAATGCTCGAGGAGGCGGTCGGCGTACTTGGACAGCGGAAAGAAGTAGTTGTCCTCGCTGATCTCCTTGACCGGACGGCCGTGGATCGGGCAGTTGCCGTCGAGGAGGTCGCTGGGATTCTTGAACTCCTCACACGCGACGCAGTAGGGGCCGGTGTAGCTGCCCTTGTAGACCTCGCCCTTGTCGTGCAGCTCGACCCAGAAGTCGGCGACGCGCTCCTCGTGCCGCGGCTCCGTCGTACGGATGAAGTCGTCGTTGGCGATGTCGAGCGCCTGCCAGACGGGCTTCCACGCGGTCTCGACCATGTGGTCGGTCCACGCCTGCGGGGTCATGCCGTGCTCCTGCGCCGCGGTCAGGATCTTCTCGCCGTGTTCGTCGGTGCCGGTGAGGTAGAACACGTCTTCGCCGCGCTGCCGGTGCCAGCGGGTCAGTACGTCGCCGGCGACAGTCGTGTAGGCGTGGCCGATGTGCGGCACGTCGTTGACGTAGTAGATCGGCGTCGTGACGTAGAAAGCCTTGGGCCCAGTCATAGGCGCGATCTTAGTTGGGCCCGCACCCGAGTTACGGTGCGCCTTGTTTGGCGGCTACCACGGCGTCGAAGACGGCTCGCTTCGGTACGCCGGACTGCGCGGCAACGTCGGCTATCGCCTCTTTGCGCTCCTGTCCGGCAGCCTCCCGGCCGGCGACAGCCGACGCGAGCGCGGCGGCCGACCACGCACCGGACGCAGCGGCCGCACCGGCTACGACCAGCGTGATCTCGCCGCGCACTCCGGCCCGGGCCCAGTCGGCCAACGATTCGAGGCTTCCGCGGCGTACCTCCTCGTAGGTCTTGGTCAGCTCGCGGCAGACCGCGGCAGGGCGATCCGGCCCGAACGCAGCAGCCATGTCCGTGAGCGACGCCGCCAGCCGGTGCGGCGCCTCGAAGAACACCATGGTGCGGCGTTCGGCGGCGAGTTCGCCGAGACGGGTGCGCCGCTCCCCGGCCCGCCGGGGCAGGAAGCCCTCCATGCACCACCGGTCGACCGGCAGTCCAGACACCGCGACGGCCGCGGTGACTGCCGATGGTCCGGGAATCACGGTGACGCGGATGCCCGCGTCAATCGCTGCGGCAACGAGGCGGTAGCCGGGGTCCGAGACCGACGGCATCCCGGCATCCGTCACCAGCGCGACGCGGCCGCCGCCAGTCAGCAACGACAGCAGCTCGACCGTGCGGGCCGCCTCGTTCGCCTCGAAGAACGACACGATGCGCTCGGGGCGGATCTCGAGGTGGCGCGCCAGTCTGATCAGCCGCCGGGTGTCCTCGGCCGCCACGATGTCGGCCCCGGCAAGCGCGTCGGCGAGCCGCGGCGACGCATCGCCGACGTTGCCGATCGGGGCGGCGCACAGCACGAGTAGTCCCGTGCCGTCGGCAACCATGGCGTCATCCTCGCAGCATGCTGCGTACGATCCGCAGTGATCGCCGTGACGGCTGATCCCGGCGAGGCCGACCTCGGACGAAGGGCAGGGAAGTGGCGACGACGTACGCCGAGGTCACCGCCTCCGGCGCCGCGGGACGCCGCGCACGAGCGTCCGTCCGCGAACGGCTCGTCTCGCCGATGCCCGACGACCGGGTCCAGGGCTGGGTCATGAGCCTGCTGGTCACCCTCATCGCTGCGGGAATGCGCCTCAACCGGCTCAGCCTGCCGTCGTCGCAGGTGTTCGACGAGGTGTACTACCGAAAGGACTCGCACGACCTCTGGCGCTGGGGCGTCGAGCGCAACGCGGAGGGCAACGGGCCTGGGTACATCGTCCATCCGCCGCTCGGCAAGTGGATGATCGGGTGGAGCCAGCGCGCCCTCGACTGGGACAACCAGCGCGAGTACGTGAAGGCCTTGAAGGGTCAGCACGCCGCATTCAGCTGGCGGCTCGGTGCGGCTGTGCTCGGCATCCTGACGGTGCTCGTGGTCTGCCGCCTCGGCCGGCGCCTCTTTCGGTCAACCCTGCTTGGCTGCTTCGCCGGGCTCCTCATGGCACTCGACGGCCTGCACTTCGTTCAGAGTCGGTCCGTCATGCTCGACATCGCGATCCTGTTCTGGACCGTGGTTGCGGCGGCGTGCATGCTGGCTGACCGCGACGACCTCAGACGCCGGCTCGCCGATCGCCTCGACGACATTCCGCATTCTCTCGCCCCGCGATATCCCGGCCCGCGGACCGGCATCCGGTGGTGGCGCATTGCCACGGGCGTCAGCATCGGCCTGGCCTGCG
>JBKJZO010000092.1:0-25520 GCA_046715235.1 Mycobacteriales bacterium | reverse complement strand
CAGCTTCTCCATCGACGTCGCCCACTGGCGGTCGAGCTCGTCGTAGGGCGGAGCGTCCAGCCCGAACCGCGGTTCCTTGCCCTGGAACTCGGTGGCGAAGAACCCGGGCTCGACGATCGCGACGCGCACGCCGAAATGCCCGGCTTCCAGGTGCAACGCTTCCGAGATCGCCTCCAGCGCGTGCTTCGACGCGGAGTACCAGCCGAGCAGCGGCACCGTCACCCGCCCCGACACGGACGACATCATGACGATGCGTCCCTCGCCGCGTTCGCGCATCGACGGCAGCACCAGTCGCGCGATGCGCACCGGCGCGAGGACGTTGACCTCGAGCTGATACCGCGCTGCCTCGTCGTCGACGTCCTCGACCGACCCGGGCTGCGCGAAGCCGGCGTTGTTGACGACCGCCCAGGGCCCACCGCCGGTCATGGTGGCGATCTCATCGAAAGCCGCTGCCGTCTGTGCGGCGTCCGCGACGTCGCACACCACCGTGCGCACGCCGACGCCTCGTTCACCCGCCGCGGCCTCGACGACCTCGGCCTTGTCGGACGAGCGCGCTGTGCCGATCACGTCGTACCCGTGCGTGGCGAGCTCGAGCACGGTCGACAGCCCAATGCCGCTGTTGGCTCCGGTGACGACGACGCTTCGGCTCATGGCTGCGCACAGTACGTCGGCGCGGCCGTCACGCGCGCGGCCCGTGGTTCCGTAAGCAGTGCCACGGATCGGTAGGGTCAGGCCGTGACCCCCCCGATTGCGACCGCGCCCCCTCAGGACACGCCGCCGCCGGATCCGCATCCCAACGCTCCGACGCCGGGCACCGTACTGCCGCCGCACTACCGCGACTGTTTCGGCTGCGGCGGCGACCACCCGACCGGGCTGCACCTGGCCGTCACGGTCGCGGCGGGCGTCGCCGTAGACGCGGAATTCACGGTCACCGCTGACCACCAGGGGGCGCCGGGCCTGGCCCACGGCGGGGTCCTCGCCTCGGCGTTCGACGAGGCCCTCGGCTACCTGCTCGCAGTGCTGCACCGACCAGCCGTCACGGGCCGGCTCGAGGTCGACTACCTGCGGCCGGTTCCGGTGGGCTCGACACTGAACATCCACGCCGAATGTGTCGGCGTCGTGGGTCGCAAGATCTACACCCGTGCGATCGGGCGCATCGACGAGCGTGACGTTGTACGCGCGCAGGGCGTCTTCGTCGCCGTACCGGAGGAGCACTTCACGACGTACGGGTGGCCCGACCCCGAACTCCCCCCCGACGCGGAGCACTACAACCCGTGACACCACTGGAGATCATGGTGCAGCGGCTCGATCCCGAGCTGCCGCTGCCGGCCTACGCGCATCCGGGAGACGCCGGCGCCGATCTCGTGACGACGGTCGATGTCGAGCTTGCGCCGGGGGAGCGGGCCGTCGTTCCGACCGGCATCGCGATCGCGTTGCCCGACGGGTATGCCGCGTTCGTCCACCCGCGTTCTGGCCTTGCCGCGCGGTACGGCGTCAGCCTTGTCAACGCCCCTGGCACCGTCGACAGCGGATACCGGGGTGAGATCAAGGCAACACTGATCAATCTCGATCCGAAGGAGCCGGTGACCTTCGCGCGCGGCGACCGCATCGCGCAGCTCGTCGTCCAGCGGGTCGAGCGGGCGACGTTCATCGAGGTCAGCGAACTTCCTGACAGCATCCGTGCTGCCGGAGGTTTCGGTTCGACCGGCGGCGTGGCGATGATGGACGCGGTGCATGGCGATGGGAGTGGCTGAAGGTGTTCAGGCGTAAGAAGAACAGCGACGCCGACGAGGTGCAGGCGAGCGACGACGACGCCGCCAGTCGCGAAGTTGCGGTTCTCGGGCAACCGGAGCCGGCGGTCACGACAGGTCCCTGGGATCCCTCCGACGTCCCCGACCCGGAGCTGCCCAGGCTCGACCTCGGCGGCCTGCGCGTCCCGATCCCGAAGAAGCTCGAGCTTCAGGTGGAGGCCAACCCCGACGGTTCCGTCGCGGCGGCGGTCGTCGGCGACGGCCACAGCACGATGCAGCTCAATGCGTTCGCGGCGCCGCGCCGTAGCGGCCTGTGGGACGAGGTACGCAACGAGATCCGTGAGTCGCTCGACGAGCAGGGGGTTGTCGCGGACGAAACCGACGGTCCGCTCGGCCGCGAGCTGCGCGCCCGCCTGCCGAGCGGCGACGGAAAGGGCACCTCGGCGCGCTTCATCGGCTACGACGGTCCCCGGTGGTTCCTTCGCGGCCTCATCTCGGGCCCCGCCGCGACCGACCCGGTGCAGGCCGAACCTCTCGAAAGCGTCTTTCGCAGCGTCATCGTGGTCCGCGGCGGCGAGGCGATGGCACCGCGCGACCAGTTGCCATTGCGCCTGCCCAAGGATGTCCGCGATACCGCGGCCGAGGACACCGAGCCAGGGTATGACGACCTCGACCCGTTCGAGCGCGGTCCCGAGATCACCGAGATCCATTAGCGCACCCTCGCTCGCGATCGGGGTCGCGTTCGGCAACGGTGTGCTCTCGTTCTGCGTGCCCTGCGCGATCGCGCTGCTGCCGGCGTACCTGGGCCTGGTGACGGACTCGACTCGCGGGGTGCGCGACGGGAGTCTGGCCGCGCGCCTGGTCCTCGGATCGCTCGTATTCGCCGCCGGCTTCAGCTCCGTGTTCGTCGCGCTCGGATTCCTGGCCGGCGCGGGCATGACGCTACGCACGACCGGCGCCGCCTTCGAGCGATCGGCGGTGGCAGCGGTGATCCTCGTTGCGGGCGTACTCGTCGTAGAAGCTCGGCTGCGCGTGTTACGGGCACACCGGCTGGGCCCGCTCGCGCTCGGATCGATGTTCGGAGCCGCGTTCACCGCTTCGGTGGGGCCATTCCTCGCTCGCGTCTTGGTCCTCGCGGCGAACACGTCGAGCGGCTTTTGGGGCGCCGTACTACTGCTCGCGTACGCCTTCGGGCTTTTCTTGCCCTTGGCTGTCTGCACGCTCGCGGTCGCCGCATCCGACTCGGCAGTGCGCCGGGTAGCAGCGCGCGCTGCGCCGCTATCCCTCAGCGGAGCCGTGACGCTGGCGGTTTTTGCGGTCGTCCTTCTCGTCGGCCGCTACGACGCCGTCACCGACTGGCTCGACCGGATCTTGCCGTTTGCCTCCAGCTGATACATCGAGCACCCGCGGAGGTCTCCACTCAGTTGCGGGCGGCGCGTTTCCGCGGAAACAACTCATCCACAGGCTCCGGGCATCGCCTCCTTCGGCATTGCGGCGGAAACGCGTTGTGCACAGCTCGTCTTTGCGAATCGCAGTCGCGTGCGGATATGAGCGGGTTGCATCCGGGCCACGCGGGCTACGCATCTGACTATGCCAGCGACGTCCGACATCTCCGGGCTTGCGATGGCCGAACCTGTGGAAGGGGACGCCCAGCTCGCGGCGCGGGCGCGCTCGTCTCGATGGGCGTCAAGATCGGTCAAACGCACGCCGAGACATCCCTGGTGGGGGCGGCACTGTGCCGCGCGCCGGCGCGGCAGGGGGATTGGGTGTCGGAACAGAACCCGTACGCGGCCTTGCCGCCCGCTCAGCCGTACGCGCAGCAGCAGCCATTCGGCCAATCCGAGCCTGCGCCCTACCAGCGCCACTCGCCTGCTCCGTACGCGCAGCAGTGGTATCAACCGTGGCCACCGGGCGCCTACCCGATGCCACCGACCGCCCCGCCCGCCGCGGGCGCTTCGCCGGCCCGCAAGGTCGTGATCGGCCTGGGCGTCCTTCTCGTCGTGGGGGTCCTGGTTGCTGCGGCGTCGTCCGAGGAGACCGCCACTCCAGCCTCCCGGCGCGCCGCGACTGCGCGTCCGCTCACTCCCGCGACAACCGCACCGGGACAAGCGGACGAGCCCGTGGCTGAGTCACCTGGCGTGCTGGGCGAATCGGTCATCGCGGTCCGTAGGAACACCAGCGGCACCCGCGGTGCGACGTACGACATTGGCCTTCCCGTCGATTTCGTTTCGTCGATGGGCACCACGCACAGCGATCCGGACGCCGACAACGTTGACGTAACGATGACCAGTCCGGCCGGCACGATGAGTTTCTCGGTGCTGTCCTACAAGTGGCCGGAGCTGCCGAACGGCGTGCTGCCGCCCGACGCTCTCCAGGAACTGCGGGACGGCTGGCTGTCGATCAACGACCGCGCCGTGATCAAGGGGCACAAGCCGGTCCTCGTGGCCGGTGTTCGCGCGGTCGGCGTTGACTACACCCAGGTCCTCACTCCGGAGAATGCGAAATACCGCTGCCGGCTGGTCTTCTTCGGTCGTGGCGGCACGCTCTACACGCTGAGGTTCTGCGCCCCCGAAGCTGCCTTTGCCCGGCAGGCGGTGACCATGGACCGGATCGCTGCCTCGATCACCTTCACCGGAACCAGCAGCCGCGAGCCGGACCGGACGCACAGCACCTAGCCCGAACGCGCCAGTCCTCGGCCGTCCTCGAAATAAAGGTGCGCGCCAGACCTGCCGACATTCCGGCGACGGTGCGGCTCACCGTCACGCGAGTCACCGCCTGAGGAGAAGCGAATGTCGGAGCAGAGCCCGTACGCCGCGCCGGTCCCGACCCCGGGTGTGTATCCGCCGCCTGGCGTCCAGATGAACCCCCCAACCGGTTTCATGCCGCCGCCGCCACCCCCGGGTTACGCACCGCCGCCCCCGGCCCAGGCCCAGCCCGCGCCGCCGGCGCCGGCGCAGCCGTCCAACTACGACAGCCCTGGCATGACGCTGACCGAACTGTCGTTCGCGCCGCTGCCGGTTGAGGCACCGCCGGCGCCCGCCGAGGTCGCGCCGCCGCCTCCCGCTGGACCTCAGCTGGTCATGGACGTCCTGCCCTCGGGCGGCATCGCCCGCGGCATCTTCGTCGGCGGTGGTGGCCGCACCCCGCTGATCGCTCTTGTGCTGGTGCTCCTGCTGGCCGGCGCCGGCGTGTTCTTCGGCACTGGCCTGTTCAAGTCCGAGGACAAGCCGGCACCCCCACCCGTGAAGAAGACCGCAAAGGCCCCCGTCGAGCCGCTAGTCGGCAGGACCATCACGATCGACAAGAAGAGCAGCGGCACCCTGGGCGGCGCCTACACCATGACTGTCCCGAACGGCTGGACGGCCAAGCAGAAGCTCAAGGTCGGTGGCCAAAGCACCGACGTGCAGATCTCTCACCCGTCGGGGCAGACAATCGCGATCAGGTCGATGGACGCAAAGGGCGAGCCAGACGGACAGCCCAGCGCTGCTGATCTCGAAGTCGTCAAGCAATCGATCCTCGCCTCCGTCAAGGACGGAAAGGCGCTGCCTGGCTCGGTCAACACCAAAGTCGCAGGCATAGCCGCAATTGGCTTCGACTACTCGCAGGTGACCAACTCCGGCGAGAACGCCAGCTTGCGTGCCGTGATGTTCGCTCGCGACGGCACGGGATACGCAGTGCTTTGGGGCGCCGAATCGTCTGAGTTCACGAAGTCACTCAAAACGTTCGACCGGTTCCTCGCCTCGGTGAAGTTCGCCTAGCAGTCGCTTCGCCAGCGGCCCGCGCGTAGGGTCGTGCCCGGTTGGGCACGGCTCAGTACGGGGCTGGCAACGCTGGAGGTTCGATGGGTGACGGCTGGCTCTCGCGGACGCTCCGCAAGTTCACCGCGGATGTGAGCGAACTCGAGGCCGACGACCTGCAGTCCGTCTGCACGTCCGTGGGTGCGACGCTGCTCGCCGACGCGCCTCGACGGCAGCGGGTCAGGGTCGCCGGCGTCGTGCGCGGCGTCACCCTACGACCGGTGGGTGGTGTTCCGGCCCTTGAGGCGGATCTGTACGACGGCACCGGCGGTCTCGACGTGATCTGGCTCGGCCGCCGGCGGATCGCCGGGATCGACCCCGGCACGCAGATGATCGTCGAAGGCAGGATCGGCGATCAGCGCGGGCGACTGACGATGTTCAACCCGACGTACACGCTGCTTCCTCGCGCGCACGCCTGACGAAACCGTCTCCTAGCCGGGCCCGGGGTTACTGAGGAGCGCGTCGAGCGCGTCGTCGCGGTCGGACGTCGCGACGACCAGTAGCTCGTCGCCCGCCTCGAGCGGAAGCTGCGGGCTCGGCAGCAGCACGTGACCTTCTCGCAGTACGGCGACCAGCGCGGTGTCCGGGGGCCAGACCACTTCGCCGACGGTCTTGCCGCACACGGGCGAATTGGTGGCCATCGTGAGTTCCGACAGGCTCGCCTTGCCCTGCTCGAGGGTCATCAGCCGCACGAGGTCGCCGACCGTCACCGCTTCCTCGACGAGGGCGGTAAGCATCCGCGGCGTCGACACGGCCACGTCGACGCCCCAAGCCTCGTTGAACAGCCACTCGTTCTTGGGGTGGTTGACGCGCGCGACGACCCGGGGGACTGCGAACTCGGTCTTGGCCAGCAGTGACACGACGAGGTTGACCTTGTCGTCACCGGTAGCGGCGACGATGACCTGGCAGTCCTCGAGGCCCGCGCCTTCGAGCTGCGAGAGCTCACAGGCGTCGGCGTGCAGCCACGACGCCCCCGGCACGGTTTCTTCCTTGAGACCGCGCGGGTCCTTCTCGATGAGCAGGACGCGGCGGCCATTCTCGATGAGTTCCCGCGCGATGGAGCGGCCCACGTTGCCGGCTCCGGCAATGACGATCTCCATCAGGAGTGCGCCTCTCCCTCTGGTCCTGCGGCGACCGTTCGTTCGACGCTGTCTAGGTGGGCTTTGTCGAGCACGAAGTGGAAGAGGTCACCCTCCTGGACAACCGCATTTGGCTGCGGCAGCTGCCCTTGCCCGAGCCTGGTGAGTACGGCGACGCGCGCGCCGACCGCTTCCTCGAGCTCGCTGATCTTCTGTCCTGCCCAGCTCCGGTTGACGGCGACCTCGGCCACGGCGATCTTGCCGGTCGGGTCGGTCCATTGCGTGCGCAATCCGACGGGCAGGATGGAGCGCAACATCTGGTCGGCCGTCCAGCGCACCGTCGCGACGGTCGGGATGACGAGGCGTTCGTAGACCTCCGCACGACGCGGGTCGTAGATGCGCGCGACGACGTGCTCGACACTGAATGTCTCGCGCGCGACCCGGGCGCTGATGATGTTGGAGTTGTCACCGTTGCTGACCGCGGCGAACGCGCCGGCGTTCTCGATCCCCGCCTCACGCAGCGTGTCGCGGTCGAAGCCGAAGCCGAGGATCGCCTTGCCGCGGAATTCCGGCGAAAGCCGTTCGAAGGAGTTCTTGTCCCGGTCGATGACGGACACCGTGTGGTCCATCCGTTCCAGGGTCCCTGCAAGTGTCGAGCCGCCCCGACCGCAACCCATGATGACGACGTGCACCCTGGCATACCTCCGCAGACCCGATGTCGCCGTCACGGTATATCGAACCCGGGGCTACTCCCGCCGCGCACTCGCGAATGCCAGCCAATAGCGTGTCGGCGATGACCGACCCGATGCTTGGCCAGCGGCTCGACGTACAGGTCGAAGGCGTCGCGCACGGAGGCTTCTGCGTGGCGCGGCACGAGGGGCGTGCGGTGTTCGTGCGGCACGCGTTACCCGGTGAGCGGGTTGTCGCGCTGGTCACGGAGGACCGCGGCCGCTACCTGCGAGCCGACGCCGTCGAAGTGCTGACCCCATCGCCCGACCGAGTGGTCGAGCCGTGCGAGTACGCGCGCCCCGGCCGCTGCGGCGGGTGCGACTGGCAGCACGCCTCGCGGCCGGCGCAGCTGCGGTTGAAGGCCGCCGTCGTCGCGGAGCAGCTCGACCGTCTTGCCGGCATCACGACAGAAGTGACCGTGGAGGACGCCGGGACGCCGGAAGGGCTCGGCTGGCGCACCCGCGTGACGTTCGCCATCGACGCCGATGGTGCGCCCGGGTTTCGTAAGCACCGGTCGCGCGACGTACAGCAGGTCGACCGATGCCTCATCGCGCATGCGCTCGTGGAGGACATCGGCATCGAGCGCCGGCGCTGGCCCGGAACGGCCTCCGTGGAGGCGCTGATCGCGACCGGCACCGGCGACGCCGCGATCGTGGTCACGCCCTTGTCGCCGCGAGCGGAAGTCACCGTGCCGCCCCTCGACGCGAAGGCGTCAGTGCTGCGCGGCGCCGAGAAGGGTGGCGCGACCGCCGTGCGCGGCCGGCCGGGGGTGCGGGAGCTCGCGCTCGATCGCACCTGGCGGGTCAGCGGCAGCGGCTTCTGGCAGGTCCATCCGGCCGCGGCCGAGAAGCTGAGTTCGGCGGTGTGTGACCTGCTCCAGCCGAAGACGGGCGAGTTCGCCCTCGACCTGTACGCCGGCGTCGGGCTGTTCGCTGCGGCGCTCGCCGTGCCTCTCGGTCCGGGTGGACGCGTGGTCGCCATCGAGAGCGACGAGACCGCGACTGCCGACGCGGCGTACAACCTGCGTGACCTCACCTCGGTGCGCGTCGAGCCGGGGAAGGTCGAGCGGGTGCTGACCCGGCTCGGTCTCACCCGCTGTGATCTCGTGGTGCTCGACCCGCCACGCAAGGGCGCGGGCACCGAGGTCGTACGACGGATCGCCGCACTGTCGCCGCGCGCGATCGCCTATGTGGCCTGCGATCCCGCGTCGCTCGCGCGCGACCTCGCGACCTTTGCGACCGCCGGGTACGCGCTAACGGCCCTCCGCGCGTACGACCTGTTTCCCATGACGCAGCATGTCGAGTGCGTTGCGCTGCTGGAGCCGGCGCGGTGAGGCCGACCGTCCCGCCCGGCTGGCCGGCCGGCGTACACCCGCCCGAGTCGCCCGAGTTCGAGAAGCACGCGGTCAACTGGCTGCTCGACCTGTGCCCGCCGGAGTACCGGCAGTACGACGTGCTCAGGCGCTATCCGGTGATCCTTGCTCGCTTCGCGGCCGAGCACGTGCGCTCGTCCGCGGACGCGGCGCGCGGCGGGCTGGCCGGGGTCCGCGGCGACCTGCTCGGGATCGTTCCGCCGGAGGCGCTGGAGGCGGCGGTGGCGGCGTACGAGCGCGAGCTGGCTCGCCTGGCGACCGTCGGCCGCGCTGTGAGCCTGGTCGACGAGGCGCTGCGCGGCCGGAGGTTTAAGGCCAAGCTCTGAAGCCGACGGCGATCGGCTCGTTTAGACTCACAAGGCTGCCGGACGACGCCGTCCGACCCGCGAAATGGGAGTGGTGAGTAGTGGGTCTGCTTGAGTCGGTGAACTCGCCCGAAGACTTGCGGCGACTCGACGAACAGGACCTGCCGGCGCTGGCTACCGAGATCCGCGACTTCCTGGTCGAATCCGTCGCGCGCACCGGCGGTCACCTCGGCCCCAACCTCGGCGTCGTCGAGCTGACCATCGCGCTGCACCGCGTGTTCGACTCCCCCCGCGACCGCATCCTGTGGGACACCGGCCATCAGGCGTACGTGCACAAGATCCTGACCGGCCGGCAGAGCGGCTTCGCCAAGCTCAAGCAGCCGGGCGGCCTGTCGGGCTACCCGAGTCAGGCCGAGTCCGAGCACGACATCATCGAAAACTGCCACGCCTCGACCGCGCTGTCGTACGCCGACGGCCTGGCCAAGGCCTACGAGCTGCGCAAGGAGCGCCGCCACGTGGTCGCGGTCGTCGGCGACGGCGCGCTGACCGGCGGCATGGCGTGGGAGGCGCTCAACAACATCGCGGAGCGCAAAGACCGTCCTGTGGTCATCGTCATCAACGACAACGGCCGCTCGTACGCGCCGACCATCGGCGGCTTCGCCGACCACCTCGCCAGCCTGCGGATGCAGCAGGGCTACGAGGACGCGCTGGCCAAGATCAAGCGCGCGCTGACCTCGACGCCGGTCGTCGGGCAGCAGGTCTACGACGTCATGCATCGCATGAAGGACAGCCTCAAGGACCTGCTCAGCCCGCAGGTCATGTTCGACGACCTAGGGCTGAAGTACGTCGGCCCGATCGACGGTCACGACGAAGCCGCGGTCGAGAGCGCGCTGCGCCGGGCCAAGGACTTCGGCGGCCCGGTCATCGTGCACTGCGTCACGACCAAGGGCTTCGGTTACCACTCGGCCGAGAACGACGAGAGCGACCGCCTGCACGCCGTCGGCGTTTTCGACCCCAGCGCCGGTACGTCGAGCGGCCCGCCCAAGGCCGGCTGGACCAAGGTCTTCGCCGACGAGATCGTGGCGATCGGTCACGAGCGCCCGGAGGTCGTGGCGATCACCGCCGCGATGCTCGAACCGGTCGGGCTCGGCGCCTTCCAGCGGGCCTTCCCCGAGCGCACCTTCGACGTGGGGATTGCCGAGCAGCACGCGATGACCTCGGCCGCCGGTCTCGCGCTTGGCGGCATGCGTCCGTTCGTGTGCATCTACTCGACGTTCCTCAACCGCGCGTTCGACCAGCTGCTCCTCGACGTTGCCTTGCACAAGTTGCCGGTGACCTTGGTCCTAGACCGCGCAGGTGTCACGGGTGACGACGGCCCCAGCCACAACGGCATGTGGGACATGTCGATCATGCAGGTCGTCCCGGGGCTGCACATCGCGGCGCCGCGGGACGGATCGACCTTGCGGCAGGCGTTGCGCGAATCTCTGGCGATCGCCGATGCGCCGTCGGCGATCCGTTTCCCGAAGGGCACGCTCGGCGACGACATTCCTGCGATCCGCAGCGAGGGCGGCCTCGACCTGCTCAGGGACGGCGCCGACGTACTGCTGGTCTCGGTCGGGCCGATGGCGACCACCGCACTCGATGTTGCGGAACGCGTCGCGCACCAGGGCATTTCGGTGAGCGTCGTCGACCCGCGCTGGGTCAAGCCCATCAATCCGGTTCTCGTCGAGATGGCCGCGCGGCACCGGGTGGTCGCGACGATCGAGGACAACGGCCGGGTCGGCGGCGTGGGGGTCGCGATCGACCTGGCACTGCGTGATGCCGGCGTCGACCGGCCGACGCTCACGTTCGGGATCGCGCAACGCTTCCTCGAGCACGGCAAGCGCGACGCCATGCTGGTCGAGTTGGGCCTGGGCGCGCAGGAGATCGCGCGGGCGATAGTCGAGGCGGTCGCCGTACGCGAGCCGGCCATGCCCGGTTCGTCGGCGCCGTCGACGCAGGTCCGCTCAGACAGCTAGCCGTTCTCGCGGTCTTCCCGGCCGGGGATGATCATGTTGTCGAAGTCCGAGGGCCCTTGCACGCTCGCTCGCGCCTGGGGATTTCGACAGCTTGATCAACTCGACAGAAGGCGGTCGGGGTGCAGCACGGCGCGAAACAGCGCGAGCGTTTCCTCCGTCGCCGCGCGCGCCGCGGGCACCGTCGCGGCGGCTGCCAGGAAGCTGTGCGCCAGGGTCGGATAGCTGCGGTGCTGCACCGGTACGCCGGCGACCCGCAACCGGTCGGCGTACCGGTCGCCCTCGTCCCGCAGTACGTCGAACCAGGCGGTGACGACGACGGCCGGCGGTGTGTGCGAGACATCGTCGGCGAGCAGGGGAGAGGCGAGCGGGTCGCGTCGCGCGTCGGCGTCGGCGACGTACTGCTCGGCGTACCAGCGCATGTTGTCGGCGGTCAGGCCGTAGCCCGTCGCGTTCTCCTCGACGGACGGCTGCGCCAGGGTGAGGTCGACCGCCGGATACATCAGCAGTTGGGCGGCGAGCGGGGGCCGCGCCGTCTCGCGCTGCAGGAGCGTCACGGCAGCGGCCAGGCCCGCGCCTGCACTGTCGCCGGCGACCGCGGTGGCGCCGCTGCCGCCGAGTTCCGCGGCGTTCTCCTGCGCCCACCAGGTCGCGGCGGCGGCGTCCATGAGCGGAGCGGGATAGGGATGCTCGGGCGCGAGCCGGTAGTCGACACTCACGACAATCGCGTCCGCGCCGAACGCGATCGCGCGGGCATGCCAGTCGTGCGTATCCAGGTCGCCGACCACCCATCCGCCGCCGTGGAAGAACACCACGACCGGCCGGACTCCTTCGGCCCTCGGTGCGTAGATGCGCAGTGCGATCTGCCCAGCAGGCCCGCGGATCGACTCCGTGCGAACGTCCAGGCCGTCCTCCGGGCCATAGTGCGCGACCGGCCGCGAGAGCGAGTACGCGCGGGAGTTGGCCCGAGCCTGCGTAGCACCGAGGGACCGCAACGGTGGCGCGTCGGCATCCGCGTCGAACATCGCACGCAGCAGCGGGTCGAGCGGCACGCCGACTCCTCGTCCCAGGGGAGCGTGATTGTGCCGTCCCAGGGCGTTGGCTCGCTAGCGGTATAGGACCGGGCGCATATGTTGCTGCTGCGGCGTCGCGGGATCGCGCAGCACGATCTCGTGCGGCCGGCCCCCGGGGCGGACCATGACGACTTCTTCCCGCGTGACCAGCAGGCTCCGCGGGAACCCGCGATCGGCCAGGTCGGACGCCGCCGCGGCTGCGATCGCGAACGCCGGATCGATGCGCGACAGGTCGAGCCAGCCACGGGTGCGCATCGGTACGACGACCTGGCGCATCCCGCTCGCTTCCTCGACCAGGGCGGTCCTGAAGGCCGCCGATCCGAGCAGAGTCACGACGTCGCAGTCGCCCATCGGACGGACGACGTCCTCAGGGCGAGTGCGCCAGCGCTGTACGGCGAGCTCCCCCATGCGATCGAGGTAGCGGCGAGCGTCGTGCCACCAGAGCGCGGGGTGCGCGCCCGCGGCGTCGAGCAGGGCCGGCGGGACGACCGTGACGGCGTCCGGTCGCTCGGGGTCGAGCCCCAGCAGGCCGATGCCGAGGTCGAGCGCGTTGCCGAGGACGGCCTCACGGACCCACTCGCTTCCGGGATGACATTCGTCCCCGACCGCGAAACCGATCGGCCGCGCGAGTTCGCGCAGCTCCGCATGCGGTCGGTCGGCCACCCAGCGGCGCTGCCGCAGCCATCGGGCGAGCAGTTCGCTGCCCGCTCGAGTCTCGGGATCGGTATCGCCGATGGCGAAGCGAACCTCATCCCAGCCAACCGTGATGGGGGGCGCACCGTCCAGCGTGATGCCGGCATCCTCAGGAACGATGTCGACGTCGTTCAGCACGCTGACGGCGAGCACGCAACGCCGCAGCGCGGTCTCGCTCCATTCCCCGCCCATGTCACGGAAAGTACCCAAGCAGCCGCTCGAACTCAGCCGAACCAGTTGTGGCATTCGAGTGAATGACGACCCGTGCAGCTTTGGTCGCACTCTGCAACGGCCACCGTCCGACGTCCGGCCGCCAGTCGGACCTGTGCGCCCACCCAGCCTGCGTCGGTGACGGAGACACTCCGCGGCTACGGCGTGTCTGCGTCAGGCATCCGCGAGAAAGCTCCGTTGGCCCCGCCCGACCCGGCCCGATCCGGCCCACCCGCCTGTTGTTGCGCTCGCCGACGGCGGCCGTCATGCGCGGGAAGCGATGCCCGGTGGCAGGAAGCGCCGCCCCGCGACAGACGCGCTGACGCCCTCCCGGTCCAGGTACGGCGTGATGCCGCCCAGATGGAGGGGGAAGCCGGCGCCGGTGAGCAGACACAGGTCGATCTCCCGCGGATCGGCGACCGCGTTCTCGTCGAGGATCAGGAAAGCCTCCTCGCACAGGGCGGTGAGCGCGCGCCGGCGTACCTCCTCGGCGGTCAACGCGGCCGGCCCGGGCGCCGTCGTGTCGTCGGGGACGCCGTGTAGCGCCCCGGCTGGGCCGGTGAGATCGATCAGCTCGCGAAGTGACATGGGCAGGCCGAGCGGCCACAACGCCGTTTCGGCGAGCTCGACCGGCGTGCCCTGGTCGACCGCGCGCGTGATCTCACCGACGAACCGGCACAGCAGCCGGTCGAGGACGGACGCCGGCGCGTCCTCGACGGCCACGCTCGACCGCGTGCGCATGAGCCGGAAGGCGTAGAGGCTGGCGCGCATCTCGTCGGTCATCATCAGCTCGGCCAGCGCGTGGTCCTCCGCCGCGAATCCCGTGTCGAGGTCCGCTGTGGCCGCGAGCTCGATGAGCTGCAGCGCCCGGTACGGCGCCGGTACGGCACCGTGCAGCCGGTCGTCGAGCCGGCTCCGCGCCGCGGCGACGGAGCCCTGCCACAGCGGCTTCTGGTCGAGCGGCCGGCGCGTCACTTCGCGCGTCCCCGCGATGATCTCGCTGGCCCACTGCAACGACTCCTCGAGGAAATCGGCGGGCTCGAAAAGCACATCGGCGATGCCCAAGGACGCGGCCTGCGATCCGGTCAGCATGCGGTTGCCGCTCAGCGGGTTCTCGATGATCACCTGGAGCGCCTGCTCGATGCCGATCAATCGAGGCAGCAACTGCGTGCCGCCCCAACCGGGCACCAGGCCGAGGTAGCACTCGGGCAGCGCGATCGCCGGCGCCGCCGACGAGACCGTTCGGTGGTGCGCGTGCAACGCGATCTCGAGCCCGCCGCCGACCGCCGCGGCGTTGATGAACGCGAACGTCGGTACGCCGGACTCGGCGAGTCGGCGGAACACGCTGTGTCCCTGTACGCCGACCGCGAGGGCGTCGTCGTACGACTGAATTCGGACCATCGCCGTCAGGTCGGCGCCCGCTGCGAAGCTGCCCTCCTTGCCGGTGATGCCCAACCCCACGACGCCGGGATGGGCCGACGCGGCGTCGATCAACTGCCCGATCGAGCGCAGGCCCTGCTCTCCAAAAGTATTGGGCTTGCGCTGCTCGAGGCCGTTGTCGAGGGTGATCAAACCGAACGCTCCGGCGGGCAACTCGACGATTCGCAGAGATGCGTGGGTGACGATTTCGGGGGTGGGTTCGGTCACGATGGCCCTTTCGCGCAGGCGCGCCATGCTAGTCGGCGAACCGAATCGCGTTCTAGTCATTCTGGCGGTTCGGGTCTAGACCTGCGGGCGCGATCCCGTAGCATGTCCGGAACGCCCTCGTGACTTTCGCGTCTTTCTGCGCGCCTCCCTGGAGAGCTTCTTGCCACGTCTTGCGGCACGCACCGGTCGTGTCCGGCTGCTCGCCGTAGGCCTGGCGGCTGCCGTCTGCGTGCCGTTGCACGCTCTGCCCGCGCACGCCGATCCGACCGCGGCAGAAATCCACAAGCAGCTCGAGGAGACTGCCGACCGGGTGCACGAGGCTGAGAAGCAGGAAGCCAGCATCTCCGACGACCTTGCCGCGATCCAGCGTCAGATAGCGGACGTCTCGCGGCGGCGGCGCGTCGTGCAGAGACAGCTGTCGGCGTACGCGCGTGGCGCCTACATGTCCAACAGCGGCGGCGATCCCGTGCTCGTGCTGATGACAGGCTCCGACGTCGATTCGACCCTCGCGAAGGCGCAGGTGCTCGACCGCGCGAGCCGACGCGCCCGGTCGGTCATTGCGCAAGCAAGCGCCCTGGACCGGCAGCTGCGGGTGGCGACTGTGGAAGTGACCACCAGGAGCAAGAGGCTGGCGAAGGTCAAACGTGACCTGGCCGCTGACGTGTCACAGCTCGACCGCCTGTTCCGGGTCGTGAGCACGCGAGAGGCGGCGACCGCCAAACTGCGGGCCGAGGAAGCAGCACGGCTGCGGCGGGTGCGTCTCGCCGCCGAGCGAGTGCGGCTCGCTCAACGCGCTTCGCGCGATGGGCGGTCGCCCGATCCCGTCGACGACAGTGACAGCGAAGATCCGGGAGGCAACGGCGACGACAGCGGCGCTGTCACCAGTGGCGGTCTTGCCTGCGCCGCGGGACCGGCCAACGCCTTCCGTGACACGTGGGGCGACCGACGCTCCGGTGGCCGCCGGCACAAGGGCACAGACGTTTTCGCGCCGCACGGTTCGCCCGTCTACGCGGTCACCAGCGGCGTCATTTCCGGCGTCAAGTCCGGCGGCCTCGGCGGCCTGTCCGTCTTGCTGCGCGGCGACAACGGCGACACTTACTACTACGCGCATGAAGCGTCGATCGACGTACACGCCGGTGAGCGCGTGCAGGCCGGCGAGCAGATCGGCCGGGTCGGCAACACCGGCAACGCGGCGGGCGGCGCGTCGCACATCCACTTCGAGCTCTGGGCCGGCGGCGGTCGGCCGGTCAACCCCTACCGGTTCCTGCGCCGGACGTGTGGCTGACGCGTGACGTTGCACCGATGAAAGGCATCGTCCTCGCCGGCGGTTCAGGGACTCGGCTCTACCCGATCACCCGCGTCGTCAGCAAGCAGCTGTTGCCGGTCTACGACAAGCCGCTCATCTACTACCCGCTGACGACGCTGATGCTGGCCGGCATCCGCGACATCCTGCTCATCTCGACGCCGCAGGATCTGCCGCGTTTCGAGCAGCTTCTCGGCGACGGCTCGCAGTGGGGTCTGTCGCTGTCGTACGCCGTGCAGCCCAGTCCTGACGGGCTCGCGCAGGCGTTCGTGATCGGTGCCGATTTCGTCGGCGCCGACTCCGTCGCCCTGGTGCTCGGCGACAACATCTTCTACGGCCAGGGCCTGAGCGCGACGCTGCAGGAGGCGGCGCAGCGCGGCAGTGGGGCGACCGTTTTCGGCTACCACGTAAAGGATCCGGAGCGGTACGGCGTCGCTGAGATCGATCGCGATGGACGTGTCGTGTCGCTGGAGGAGAAGCCCGCGCAGCCAAAGTCCAATTACGCCGTAACCGGGCTGTACTTCTACGACAACGACGTGGTGCAGATCGCCACCGACCTCAAGCCGTCGGCGCGAGGCGAGTACGAGATCACCGACGTCAACATCGCCTACCTCGAGGGTGGCACGCTGCGCATGGAAAAGCTCGGCCGCGGCATGGCCTGGCTCGACACGGGCACGCACGAGTCGTTGCACGAAGCGGCGTCCTTCATCGAGACGATCGAGAAGCGGCAGGGCCTCAAGGTCGCTGCGCCTGAGGAAATCGCCTGGCGTCTCGGCTGGATCGACGCCGCGCAGCTAGAGGCGCTGGCCGAGCCGATGAGCAAGAACAGCTACGGCGCCTACCTGCTCGACGTCCTGCGTCAGGACGCGCAGTCGCGCGCCCAGTAGACGTCGCCACCCGCGCTTGACGTGACCGTGAAACCCGCGTGTTCGAGCACCCGGCGCGACGGCAGGTTGTCGGCGCGCGTCTGCGCAACGAGTCGCCGTACGCTGGGCTGACGCGACGCCCACTCGACGAACGCCGCGACCGCTTCGGTGCCGTAGCCGCGTTGCCGGTACGGAGCGGCGAGCCCGTAGCCGATCTCGGCGGTGCCGTCGGGTCCCGGCCCCCCCTTCCATCCCAGGTCGCCGATCACGGCCCCGTCGAGCACGATCAGCCACGAGTTCATCGAGGCATCGGGCACGGCGTACGCAAGAGCGTCGAAGGTGTCGGCGTGCGGCCAGCCCGCGCCGGCGACTAAGCCGGACAGGTCGCCGTTCGCGAGGCGACGCGCGGCTTCGGGGTGGAGCGGCACGAGCTCGAGTCGCTCGGTGCGGATGGTGGCGTCGGTCAAGTGGCCAAAGCTTCGGCCAGCGCGGCCGCGGTCAGCTCGATCTGCCAACGCCGTGAACCTGCGGCCGACATGAACGCTCTGACGGCGTCGGCGTCGCCGGGTTCGGGTGGTGACCACGCGAGCCGGCGTACGACGGAGGGCTCGACGAGGTTCTCGACCGGCAGATCGAGCTCGGCTGCGATCTCGAGCACCGCGGCTCTGGCTGCGGCGAGCCGGTGCGCGGCCACCGGGTCGCGTTCGGACCATCGGTGCGTCGGCGGCGGAAGGTCGCCAGGCCCGGCGGGCGAGGGCAGCTGGTCATCGGGCAGCGCCGCCGCCTCCTGCAACGCGGCGAACCAGACCGTGCCGCGGCGCCGGTTGGCGCGACCGGAGAAGACGGGCAGGGTCAGCAGAACGTCGACGCTGGTGGGGGAGCGCAGAGCGGCTTCGATCAGCGCGGCATCGGGCAGGACGCGCCCGGGAGCGATGTCCCTGCGCTGCGCGGTCTCGTCGCGCAGCTGCCAGAGGGAACGCAGGTTGGCCAATTGCCGGCGTGTCCTCAGCCGGTGGATTCCGGAGGTACGACGCCACGGGTCGGTGCGGGGAGGTGCCGGCGGAGCGGCGACGATCGCGGCGAACTCCTCCTGTGCCCACTCCCACTTGCCCTGCTCGCGCAGCACTCCTTCGAGGTGGTCGCGAAGGGCGACGAGCACTTCGACGTCGAGTGCGGCGTACCGGAGCATCTCCTGGGGGAGTGGCCGCTGCGACCAGTCGGCCGACGAGTGCCCCTTCTCGAGGTTGTAGCCGAGCACCATTTCGACCATCGCTGCGAGGCCGACCCGCTCGTAGCCGGCGAGCCTGGCCCCGAGCTCGGTGTCGAACAGCCGCGACGGGCGCAGCCCGACCTCGGCCAGGCACGGTAGGTCCTGGCCGGCGGCGTGCAGCACCCACTCGTGGTCGCAGATGGCGGCATTGAGGGGTGTCATATCGGGGATGCCGATCGGGTCGATCAGCCACGTGCCTGCGCCGTCACGACGCAGCTGGACGAGATAGGCGCGCTGGCCGTAGCGGTAGCCGGAGGCACGTTCGGCGTCGATCGCGACGGGCCCCTCGACGGCCAGGATCGCGTCGATCAGCGGGGTCAGCTCGCTCGAACTCTCGAGCGGCAAGGGTACGGGCGCGGACAGCTCGAGGGTCGGCAGACTTGGCGGTTCGACGACGACGTCGTCAGCCGGCTCGAGCGTCTCAGGCGTGGACACGACGAAGACCGTACCGGGGGCGGCGTACGCCATGTGCCAGGCGTGGCCGCGGATTGCCCACCGAGAGGGGTTGCTGACTTAGCGAATCACGCCGGCGCGCATGGCCAGGGCGACCATCTCGGCGCGGTCGCCGGTGCCCAGCTTGCGGGCGATCCGGGCCAGGTGACTCTTCACGGTGAGCGCTGACAGACCGAGGAGCTCGCCGATCTGCTTGTTCGACTGTCCGTCCGCGACCAGCTTCAGAACCTCGACCTCGCGGCCGGAGAGCTCGTTGATGCCTTCGCCGACTGGTCCGCCGCGCAGGCCGGCCGCGAGCAGCGAAGCCACCGACGGGTCGGCGTACACGCCACCGTCAAGCACCCGGCGTACGCCGTCGACAACCACGTGCGGGGACGCCGACTTCAGCAGGTAGCCCTGCGCGCCGGCGACGAACGCCGAGCGAACCGAGTACGGGTCGTCAGCAGCGGAGAGAACGATGAGTTTGGTCCAGCCTGCGGCACGCAGGTCGGCGAGCAACTCGAGGCCGGAGCCGTCGGGCAGGCCGAGGTCGAGGACGCACACGTCGCGGGAGCCGGCGGCCGCGCGGGCCCTGGCCTCGGCGATGCTGGCTGCCTCGATTACGTCGCGGGCACCCATGGCTCGCAGTCGCGTGACCATTGACTCGCGGACCAGCGGGTGGTCGTCGACGACCATCGCCGTGAAACCCGCTTCCAAGCCCTGCTCACCGAGGGTCTCTACCACGGTCGTCACAGCTGCCTCCATTTGAACGTTCGATACAGGCGTTCTCGTGCCGCCCGAATCTCGAGCCGCTAGATGGACAGATCGGAGCGCATGACCCGCCCCTTTAGCCCAGACGGGGGAATCGTTGACCCGATTGCCGGAAGGCACGCTCAAAGTCGCCGCCAGATAGCCGGAACAAACTGCGTCCGGAGCGAAAGTCGGTCATTCCCGGTGCCGAAGAAGCATCTGTAGTCGGTCCCCCGTGGGGTCGGCGCGAAGGTCTGGGAGGGCCCTTACGTGATCGCAACGATGCGACGACACACGGCGCTGTTCTTCTCGTCCGTGCTGGCGCTTGCCGGTCTGGCGGTCACTCCTGGCACAGGTGCCCACGCCGACGAGACCCGGCTGCAGATGGTCGTGAGCCTGACCGCGAACGCGGGGCAGGACGCCCTGAGCGGCGTCGACGTCGTGTCCAGCTTCCCCGAGTTCGGCTCGGTCGTCGTCAATGGCACGACCAAAGCCATCAATGGCCTGCGCGGCCGGGCCGGCGTACGCGCCGTCGTACCGGACTACACGCTGCGTCCTACCGAGAACGACAAGCAGAAGCCTGGCAAAAGTGTCTACGCCGCCGACGGGCTTAGCGGCCGCGCCGGTAAGCCGCGGGCGGGGCGCGGCGTCACAGTCGCGGTCATCGACACGGGCATCTCGGACACTCCGGCTCTGAACCGCGCGTCCGGTCGCCTTCACGACGGTGTCGACACCTCGGGTGAGGCGTCGTTCGTCGACGGGTACGGCCACGGAACGTTCATGGCCAACATCGTCGCCGGAGGCCCAGCCCCCGGCTCGCGCGGCAACGCACTCGGTGTCGCACCCGCTGCGGACGTCGTCAACGTGAAGGTTGCCGACAGGACCGGCGAGACCTCGTTGTCGGAGGTGCTCGCCGGGATGTCGTGGGTTCACTTCTTCGCCGATCGAATCGACGTCGTTGAATTCGCGTTCTCCGCACCGCTGGTCGAGGGGACGCCGTACGGACCGGACCCGTTGACGGATGCCGTCGAGCGGCTGCGCGGTGCGGGACTGGCCGTAGTGGTGTCCTCGGGCAACGAGACGGCCCGCCTCGGCGACCCGGGCTTCGATCCCTACATCATCACGGTGGGTGCGGCGGACACACGCACCCACAAGGTCAAGGTTGCTGATTTCAGCGGATACGGCAACGTGTACGGGGTAACGAAGCCGGACGTCGTGGCGTCGGGCGTCGGCGTCCTGTCCCTGATGCCCGCCGACTCCGTCGTCGCCCAAGAGAACCCGCAGTCGCTTCAGCCAAACGGTCTTTACCGCGGGTCAGGCACCAGCCAAGCCAGCGCTGTCACGGCTGGCGTCGCGGCGGTGTTCCTGCAGGAGTTCCCCTGGGCGAACCCGAGCGAGGTCAAGACCTCTCTTCGCGCAGCGGCCACCAGGGTGCGCGGCGAGGGCGCCGGCGAAGGCCTCGTCGACGTACCACATCGCCTCTGGAAGCCCAACGGTCGCGGCCGCAACAACCCGGGAACCGGAGAGGACGACCTTGACGTCGAGGCTTGGCTGGCAAACAGCTGGCTGGGCGGCGACTGGCTCGAGGAATCCGCAAGCCGTTGGGCCGCCGGACGTTGGGCCCGCGAGGACTGGAATGCGGCAGTCTTCGATGCCAGCCGCTGGGCAGACGAGTCCTGGGATGCGAGTCGTTGGAGTGCAAGTCGTTGGGGCGCAAGTCGTTGGGGCGCCCGCGCATGGTCAGACACCAACACGTGGACAGCCCGAGCCTGGTCTGCCGCCACCTGGTCCAAGGAGGACTGAACGGTATGAAGAGACGAATCATCCAGATGGCGAGCGCGTCCGTGCTCGTGATCGGTTTGTCCGTCGCCGGTATGTCCCCGGCCTCGGCGGCACCGAAGCCGAAGAAGCACGAGCGGGCCGTCAGGCCCGTAGCTGCGCCCGCTGTCGCCCCAGTTGCCTGGGACTCGAGTGCCTGGGACGCGAGCCGCTGGGCTGACAGTGACTGGGACGCGAGCCGCTGGGCTGAGAGCGACTGGGACGCGAGCCGCTGGGCCGCGAGCCGCTGGGCCGCGAGCCGCTGGGCCGCCAGCCGCTGGGCCGGTTCGGGCTGGGGCGAGTAGCTCCGTCCGATGAGTCCAATCAGAAGAGTTTGCGCGATCGCGACCGGCGCCGCCGGCATCGCGATTCTCGGGCTGCTCTACTCGGGCTGGGGCCACTCTTCCTGGTGGGCCTTGCCTGTCCTGGTTGCGGCGGTCGCCGGTAGCGAGCTTGCTGTTGTCAAGATGACCTTCGGCCGCCAGCGGTGGACGTTCTCCCTTACCGAGGGTGCGGTGGGAGCGGCCCTGGTGTTGTCGAACGGAGGATGGGCCGTCGTCGCGGCGGCAACCGGCGTACTCGCCGCACAGCTATTCCTGCACACCCCGCGGCTGAAGTTGTGGTTCAACGTCGCGCAGTTCGGGGCGGCTACGGCGGGTGCGGTCGCCTGCTCCACGTACCTCGGTGGCGGGTTGATGGGCGCCATTGCCGGGATGGGTGTGTTCTGGGTTCTGAACCACACCTTGGTCGGTGCCGCGGTCGCAACGATGACAGGCAAGTCGTACCGGTCGATGTTGTGGGCAAGTGCGCCGCTGAGCGCGTTGCATTCGTCGGGCAACACGTCCATCGGACTGCTGGCCGGCTGGCTCGCGATCACGGCACCACTTGGCCTGCTGGGACTCATCGTGCCCATGGGCCTCCTCTGGTGGTCATACGACCAGGAGACCGCACGTGCCGCTGAGGCCAAACTGTTTGCAGAGCTCGCGCGTGGTCAGGAGCGTGTCACCGGCCAGAGCATCGACATCTCCGCGCAGGTTGTTCTGAGTGCCGCGGCCCGTCTGTTCGGGGGCGCCGACGTCGAACTGATCCTCAACGGCGCTGATGGGCCGATGCGCTACATCGGAGACGAGTACGGCGTTCCGAGGCGCGAGCGGGTAGGTCCGACGGCGTTTGACCAGGAATGGGTCATCCGAGTGCTTGCCGCAGGTCAAGTCGTCATTGGCGTGACTGATGGACGGCCCTACTGCTCGATGGTGCTCGGCCCCGACGACAGCCCCCTTGCAGTCATCAACGCGGTCCGCCCCTTCGGTGCGGGAGCGTTCGGACGGCGTGAAGTTGGCCTTGCGGTGGTGTTGGTCGGTCAAGCCGAGGCTTGGCTTTCGGTTGCCGATCTGACTGCATCCCGTGACGCGGCGCTGGGCAGGGCCGAGGCGGCGGACGAAGCGGCTCGCCACCTTGGCGATATTGGCGCTGAAACCGCGGCGAACCTCGTGATGCTTCGCGAATCAGCGAGTCGTCTGGCACGGCTGGCCACTCCGAATCGCATTGATCTCGACTCTGGCGGGGTCAACGAGATCGTCGAGGAACTTCACTCGGTCGAGCGAGCGGTTGCATCGTTGCTGGGGGCGATCGCGCTTGCCGCGGAGCCGGATCTTGCCGGCGCTTCGGGCGCCATGGACGACTTGCCAGCGCCGCGTCGTCCAGCCGAGGCGGAATGGACCACTACCGGTGTGTTGGCGGAGCTGGGGTAACGAGTGCTGTCGCGTGTTCGCGGCTGGCGACCGACTCTTCTCCTGCTTGCAGGGGGGTCGGTCGCTGCGTCATGTCTTGCTGTTGCCGCGCTGGTCTGTGGTCTGCTGACGCAGATGGGCCGGTTGCACCCGAGCGACCTGCCCGTCGTTGCGGCGGTCAGCGTCGTTACAGCTGCACTCGCTGGGCTGGTCTGCGGTCTTGTTGCCCGACGACTCGGCCGACAGGTGCGAGCTGTGCAGATCGGCGCCCTCCGTCGGATGCAACACCGCGACTCGTCGCCCATCGGCCCGGCGGCGGCCTCGTTCGCGGAGCTCAGCGACCTCGTAGCAACTATCGAAGCGCTTGCCGCCCGTACCCGCGTAGCCGACGACACGGCCGAGCGCTACCGGCGGACAGCGCAGAACGCCAGCGCGGGCATGTTCGAGCTGTTGTCTGGGCTCGTCGCCGCTGAAGAAGGTGCCCGCGGCCAGCTTTCTGCTGAACTGCACGACACCGCCGCGCAGTCGCTGGCTTTGGCCCGAGCCGAACTCGCCGTCGGTGACTCGGAGGCGATTCGGCGTGCGACCGACTACGTCGCGGATGCCGAGGACCAAGTGCGTGCCGTCATGGCTCGCACCCGTCCGCCCGCGCTACGCGACGGCGACCTTGCAACCGCGATCGACATGATGCGTGCCGACCTCGACCAGCGCTACGCGTTGCGGGTCGAGATCAGCTGGCCCAGCCGTCCGTACCCGCTGCCTTTGGCGAGTGCGATCACCATCTATCGCTTCTTCCAGGAGTCATTGCTCAACGTCGTCAAGCACGCGGACGTCGACTGGGCCCAGGCCACTCTCGATATCGACGACGAATGGGTCACGGCAACGGTGTCCGACTCGGGGCCAGGGTTCGATCCGTCGCAGGTGAAGTCAGAGAAAGGCCGGCACGTCGGGCTCGGGTTGTTGCGCGAGCGGGCACGCCTAGCGGGCGGGTCGCTCGAGGTCTCGAGCATCGTCGACGCAGGTACGACACTCCGTCTCCAGTTGCCGAGCACCGGCCTCCCCACCTCCGTCACCGTCGACCCGATCGAAGCCGCAGCCGAGAAGGCCGCAACAGTCTGACCGGCGGAGTCCGCTGTTGTGGTGATCCGCGGCAGTACCCTCTGCGCATCTGGCACGTGTCCGACAGGGGCTGGGCGACGACTCGGGGGACTGGGGGTAGCGGTCTGTTGAGGCCTGATTGTCGCGCTTCTGGCAGGGATCGTCGGGGGGTGCCTTGCTCGAAGTGACGAGCAAGCTGATGCGCCTGCCAGCGCGGCCTAGCCTGCGGCAGCGTGTGACCTTGAGCTTGGTGGCTGTTGGACTGGTGGTAGTTGCGTTCTTCGTGATTGTTGAGATCCGTTGCTCGTTCGGCCGGCTCCCCGAAGCAGAGTGCTAGTGCGTGTCGGCTACGGCTAGGTGGCGGCGGTGCTGGGCTCTCACTAAGTCCTCGACCCTGGCGCGCAGCTCGCCGAACCGCGCGGTGCGTTTGACGGTCAGGTCGCGATCGGCCGGCAGATCAACCACGACTTCCTCGGTGATGTGACCGGGGTCGCTGGCTAGCACAAGGACCCGCTGGCCGAGGAACACCGCCTCCTCCACGTCGTGGGTGACCATGACGATGGTCGTGCCGGTGTCCTGCCAGACGCGGCGCATGAAGACCTGCATGTCCTCCTTGATTTGTACGTCGAGCGCACCGAACGGCTCGTCGAGCAAGAGCACCTCGGGCTCGCAGGCTAGGGCACGGGCGATGGCGACGCGCTGCTGCTGCCCACCTGAGAGCTGCTTGGGCAGGCTCTTGCGCAGGTGCGTCAGCCCCATTTCGGCCAGGTACCAGTCGACCCGGCGGGACCGTTCAGCTTTCGAGATCGGCAGCAGCTCCAGCGCGAAGCCGACATTGCGCTCGACGGAGCGCCACGGATAGAGCGAGCTCGCTTGGAAGACCAGACCCCGGTCTGAGCCCGGCCCGGTCACCTCGCGATTATCGAGCAGGATCTGCCCTGCAGTCGGGCGACTCAGCCCGGCCACCAGCGACAGGATGGTCGACTTGCCTGAGCCGCTGGCTCCGACCAGGCAGACGAACTCACCGGGGGACACAGTGAAGTCCACGCCGTCGAGCACCCGCACGTCGCCCTTGCGCGTCGCGAAGTCCTTGACCACACCCCGCAACTTCAGCTCGGCCGTCACCGCACCCACCGCCCTACTCGTTGGCGAAGCAGCCGAAGCGACTGGTCCATGATCAGCCCGATCAGTGCTATGACCACGAGTACGGCGAAGATGCGGTCGGTCTGCATGAAGCGCTGCGAGCGCACGATCCGGTAGCCGAGCCCTGACGTGGCGGCGATCAGCTCGGCCACCACGACGATGTTCCAGGCGGCCGCGGCGTTGACCCGCATCGCGTCGATCATGCCGGGCAGCGCATGCGGTATGAGCACCTTGCGCAGCACTTCGCCGCGCCGCGCGCCGAGGGTGTAGGACACCTCAAGAAGCTCACGCGGGACGACTCGCACGACGTCGGCGGTCATCAGCGTGTTGAAGAAGACGACCCCGAGAATGAGCAGGCCGATCTTCGCGGTTTCGCCCAGACCCAGCCAGAGGATGAACAGCGGGATGAACGCGGCCGCGGGCAGATACCGCAAGAGAC
>JBKJZO010000091.1:0-9760 GCA_046715235.1 Mycobacteriales bacterium | reverse complement strand
CACCTGCAGCATGTCGGCGTACGACGCCACGAGTTCGACGTCGGCCGCCTCGACCACCTCGGTGACGACGGGCATGCCGGTCTCGGTGCGCACGTCAGCGAGGATCTTCAGGCCGGCTTCGCCGAGCCCCTGGAACGCGTACGGCGACGTGCGCGGTTTGTAGGCGCCGCCTCGCAGCAGCGCCGCGCCGGCCCGCTTCGCCATCAGGGCGGCTTCGAGGGTCTGCTCCGGCGTCTCGACGGCGCACGGTCCGGCGATCAGCGTGAATGTCGACGGCCCGATCGGCACCCCGCCGACGAGGATCGTCGAGGTCTGCGGGTGGTGCTCGCGCGAGACGAGCTTGTACGGCTTGGAGATGCGCAGGACCTCTGTGACGCCCGGCAGGCCGGCCAGGTTGAGTGCCTGGAACTGCTCGATGTCTCCGACGAGCCCGATGATGGTCCGCGAGACGCCGCGGCTGACGAACGCCGACCCACCGGCGCCTTCGACGAGCGAGACCACCCCGTTGATCTCATCCGCACCGCTGTCGGCACTCATGACGACGACCATGACCGGTGTTCCTCTCCGTGCATCAAAAAGCCCCGGGCGGCTGGCCCGGGGCTCGAAGTGGTGAAGGTTGCCTACGCAGCGGCGTACGCACCCGCACCGGATCGTCCCGGCCGTGGCGCATACCCAAAGTACCTGCTGCTCGAAATCACGGGCGGACTGTAGCGCAGCTGTCGGGGCGAGGGCGAGCCTCAGATCGCGACGCGGCCCTTCTTCGGCGTGAGCAAGAAGGCAGCGAGGTAGAGCAGTCCAGCCAGGATCAGCAGGTTGCGGAAGCCGGTCAGCAGCCCCAGGTACTCGAGGCAGCCGCCGACCATCGCGCCGAGGATGTTGACCGCGAACGCCGCCTGCGAATCGTCGGTCGCCGCGAACCGTTTCGAGAAGGCCACGTTGGCGAGGTAGATCGGCGCGAACGCCAGGGCGATGGCGGCGACGAGCCTCGGCGCCAAGCCGAGCTGCAACAGCGCCGAGTTGGGCACCGCGTAGGACAGCGCGAGCGCGACGGCGATCCCGGCGTACACGACCCGCAATGGCGGTGTCTTGAACCGCCGCGTCGTCTCCACCGCAAGCAGCACGGCAAGGAGTACGCCGGCGAAGACGATCGCGTTGACGACCCAGGTGGTGCCGAACAACAGGGCGAACGACGTGACGTTCTTGGTCTCCAGCAGCAGAAATGCCGCGCCCATGAAGAACAGGTCGCCGTATGCGCGCATGCCTTTGAACGGCCCTGCCAGCAGCCGCACCAGCAGCAGCGAGACGATCAGAACCATTGCGATCGCCGACACGTAGATGCCGGGCAGCATGTTGCCGAAGAAGTAGACGAACGGGCGGTCGTCGGTCGAGGGCTTGGGCCGGTCCGCGGGAAGTGCCGCGGGCGATGCACATGACTGGTCCGCGGCCGTGAGTCCGGTAGCGATGACCGCGTTGGCGCCACCGATGCGGTCGATGCACGGCTCGTGCCCGAATACGTCGTGCAGCGTGCCGCCGAGGCGATCGATCAGCCGGTCTTCGCGGTAGTAGTTGTACATAGCGAATCCGCCGCCGGGGGCGAGACGGTCGCGGGCGGCCTCGATCGCCTCTTTGGTGAACAGGTACGACTCGAGCCGGATCGCGCTCTGCCCGCTGACCAGCACCAGGGAGTCGGGCAGCGCGAACAAGATGAGGTCGTACTTCGTGTCGGTCTGTTCGAGGAACGCGCGGCCGTCGTTGACGATCGCGGTGACGCGCGGGTCCTGGTAGGCCTTGTTGAGGTTGCGTTCCTGGCCGATCTGCAGGATGCGCGGGTCGATCTCGACCGCGTCGACGTGCTTGGCGCCCTTTGCCAACGCGATCGCGACGTCGCTGCCCGAACCGGCGCCGACGATCAGCACGTTGTCGAGTTTGCCGCCCTTGAACCGCTCGTACGGAAGGCCGTACTGCGGCTCGTTGCGCAGCCGCAAGTCGGCGAGGCGCATGTTCTGGTGCGGGATGCCGTTGACGTAAATGAACAGTTGCGAGTTGTCGCCGTCGTCACCGCCGTCGTACGTCTGCACCTTGTAGTACGGCGACCAGCTCACTCCGCCGGTCACGCTCTCGAAGCCGAGCATCACCACGACGACGCAGGCAGCCGCCGCGCCGAGTACGGACGGGATGCGGAGGCGACGCAGCGTCGGGAACAGCAGCGCGATGAACGCGGCGGCGGTGATCGCGCCCCACGCGACGGACGGTGCGCGCAGGAACGACAAGGCGGTGAAGGCCAGGATGCCGACGATGCTGCCGAACAGGTCGAGCCGGTAGGCGTCGAGCGGTTTGAGCTCCTTGAAGCAGCGGCCGATCACTTCGGCGATGCCGACGAGAGTCGCTGCGACGGCGAGGAAGATGAGGGGGAGCGTCACCCAGACGGGCGGCCCGGTCGGGTCGGTGCTGGTGAAGAAGATGATGTCGGAGCTGCCCCGGTTGATGCGCACCGGCACCTTGATGACGAAAGCGACAAGGGCGGCGAGAATCACCGGCGCCCACGGGAACAGGCTGTACTTCGTCCGGGCGAGCAGGAACCCGAGCCCCACTCCGAGGAACGACCCGAGCAGGACGAAGTTGGTGAAGTAGGACAGGTGCAGGACGTTTGAGCCGAGCCACCGGATCAGAGCGAGTTCGAGGAACAGCATGAGAGCGCTCGCGAGAACGAGCCTGTACGTCGTGCGCACCAACACCACCTAGGACCGGGAGCTATCGAGCGCCCACTCTGCCATGAGCGGTGGACGATCTCGCGGGCTGACACGCGCGGCACTTCGCCGACCGCGGGTCGCGAATGCGATGATCCGCACAGCGCATCGGAAGGGTGGCCCGCAACTGAACCAGGAGCGGATTGAGTTCGAGGACCGGCTGCCACCGGGACAGTACGTCCCACGGGGATGGCCGGTGCTGCACTACGGCTCAGTCCCTAAGTTCCGCCCTGAGCGCTGGGACTTCCGAGTGTTCGGCGCGATCGACTCGGAGCGCGTGTTCACCTGGGACCAGTTCACCAGGCTGCCGCAGGTTGATGTCTCCGCCGACTTCCATTGCGTCACGAAGTTCACGACGCTCGACAACCACTGGTCCGGCGTACCGACGTCCGCGCTGCTCGAGGCGGCGCCGCCCGACCCGGCCGTCACCGACGTCCTGGTGTGGGGCGAGTACGGCTACTCGGCGAACATGCCGCTGCGCGACTTCGCCGACTCGAGTTCGCTGTTCGCGACGCACCACAACGGCGAGCCGCTCACGCCCGACCACGGATATCCGGTGCGTTTGGTCGTGCCGCACCTGTACGCATGGAAGGGCCCGAAGTGGGCTCGCGGCGTCGAATACCTGATCGGCGACCGGCGCGGCTTCTGGGAGGAACGCGGCTATCACAACCGCGCCGACCCCCGGACCGAGCAGCGCTTCTCCTACCAGGAGGGCCCGGACGACGGCCCGCAGATCTAGCGCTCGCGGGTCGTGGGTGGTCAGCCGAGTCGGAGTCGAAGGTCCAGCGGGATGTCGCTCCATTCGCCGGTGTAGTCCCAGCGGTGCTTCGCGTTGTCCCAAGCGGTCTTGATGGTTCGGTTCGCGGTCTCGGTTCGCGCGTTCGTGAAGCTGGCTTGCAGGAGGCCGAGCACCTCGGTTCAACCAAGCCCTCCGATGGATCCGCAACCCCGCTCAGAGCATGTAGAGCGAAATGGTGCTGCCCAGCGGCTTCTTCGCCCCGGCGCCGGGGAACTGCGTCTGGACGGTCTTGCCCTTCTGGCCCGGGTAGTCGATGAAGTGCACGGCAAAGCCGGCCTTCCGCAACGTGTTGAACGCCGCCTGACGCTTCATGCCGATCACGTTGGGCACGACGACCAGTGGCGGGCCCTTGGAGATGACCAGCTTGACCTCGCCGCCCTTGGCCAGCGCGCCGTTCGGCGGCGTCTGCGAGACGACGAGACCCTGCTTGACGCTGGTGGAGAACGCCTCGGACGACACCGGCTTCAGAGTCGCGTCTTTGATCAGCTTCTCCGCGGCCGCCTTCGTCTTGCCGACAACGACCGGCACGGGGATGGGCTTGGGCCCCTGGCTGACGACGAAACTCACCCGCGACTCGGGCTTCATGCCTTCCGCGGGGGTTTTCTGGACCGAGATGACCAGCCCCTTGGCCACCGTTTCGTGAAACGCCTCGCTGGGGTTGGGTCGCAGGCGCGCGGCAGTCAGCGCTGCCTCAGCGTCCGCCTTCGTCCTTCCTGTCAGGGCCGGTACGGCGACGCGTTCCGGTCCCTTGGACACGACCAGTTTCGCTTCCGCCGGCAACGTCACCTTCTCGCCGGCGTCCGGCTCCTGGTCGATGACCTTGCCCTTGGGAACGGTCTCGTCGAACACCTCGGTGACAGCGACCGGCGCGAAGCGCTGATCCTTCAGCGTCTGCTCGGCCTGCACGCGAGGACCACCCTCGACGCGCGCGGTGATGGCGGTTTTCGGCGCCCTTTCCTGGTTGCCGAGATAGACGCCCGCCGCCACCGCCGTCGCGAACAACAGCGCCAGCAGGGTTCCGATGGCGACGCGTTTGCCCGGACGCCGGCGGGCTCGCTTGCCGCCCGGGGGAGCTGGTGGACGCCCACTCGTAGTCGAACCGATGACGCGGGTGCGATGGCCGTCAAGCCCGGCGTCTGTCGGCAGTGGGGTGATCGTCGTCGGCGCGTCTTCGAGCGGGCGCAGCGCGGTGGTCGCGCCCGCCTTCGAGACCGCATGCCGAGCCCGGCGTACGGCGACGAGCAGCTCGCGGGCGGACGACGCCCGCTGCGCCGGTTCACGACGCGTCGCCGAGGCAACGATGTCGTCGACCTCTCGCGGGACGCCGTGCAGCAGGCTCGAGGGCCGCGGCACCGAGTCGTTGACGTGCCGGTAGGCGATCGACAGCGGCGTGTCGCCGTCGTACGGCGGCGCACCGGTCAGCATCTCGAACAGCATGATTCCGGCGGCGTAGAGGTCGCTGCGCTCGTCGGCGCGGCCGGTCGAGACCAACTCCGGCGCCAGGTAGGCAACTGTGCCGATCAGCAGTCCGGTGGTCGTCATGCTGGTGGCCTCGACGGCGCGGGCGAGGCCGAAGTCGGCGACCTTCACGCGCCCGTCGGAGCTGATGAGGATGTTCTCCGGCTTCACGTCGCGGTGGACGAGGCCGGCGTCGTGAGCGGCGGCAAGTGCTTGCAGCACCGGTTCGATCGTCGCGAGCGCGGCTGAGGGGGACAGGCGCCCCTCCTCGCGCAGCCGTTCGCGCAGGGTGCCGCCGTCGACGTGCTCCATCACGAGGAAGACCCGGCCGGCGTCGGCCCCCTGGTCGTAGATCGCGACGACGTTCGCGTGCGAGAGGCGGGCCGCCGACTTGGCCTCGCGGTGGAAGCGTGCGACGAACGCGTCGTCCTCGGCCAGGGCCTGGTGCATCACCTTGATGGCCACGACGCGGTCGAGCCGCGTGTCGAAACCGGTGTAGACCGTGGCCATGCCACCGCGGGCGACGCGAGCGTCGACTCGGTAGCGGCCATCGAAGATCTGGCCGATCAGCGGATCAGCCATAGTGGTCTCCACGAGCGCCCAGTCTAGAGGCGGCTCGCGCGTCACCCTCGTTTGAACCGCCGCTGCAGCGCCAGCACATTGCGGACATACGCCTTCGTGTCGACGTACTCGCCGTTGCGCCTGACGGAGGCGAGCCCCTGGTAGTAGCCCGCCAGCGCCGCGGGGGTCTTCTTCGTCATGCTGAGCAGCATCTTCAGGAAGCGCACGCCCGCGATGACGTTGTCCTCAGGGTCGGCCAGGTCGAGCCGGCGCCCGACGAGGTTGCGCCCCACCCACGCACCGGTCTCCGGCATCACCTGCATCGCGCCGATCGCGCCCGCGCTCGACACGACGTTCATCTTGAAGCCCGATTCCTGCCAGGCCAGCGCCAGCGCCAGGTTCGGATCGACGCCGGCGCGCTTGGCCTCGGCCCGGATGAGCCGCTTGATCTTCTTTGTTGACACCGCCTTGGGCACGCGAGCCCTGGCCGGCGCCGCGGGGCGGATGCGGACCCGCGAATACCCGACTAGGAGCCGGTCGCCGAGGATGACGATCCGTGAGCGCGGCAGCTTGTTCTTCGCCGCGATCCACTCGGGGGTGGTGCGGTAGCGCTTGGCGATGTCGATGAGGCTGTCGCCGCGAACAACCTTGTGCAACCGCGGGACCGTCTTGGTCCTGATTGGTGCCGGCTTGCTGGCGACCGCCCGTCGGGGCACGCGCAGCGACTGCCCGGCGTAGATCAGGCTGGCGCTGCCCGGCATGTCGTTGAGCTCACGCAGCGCCGCGACCGTCGTGTGGTACTTGCGGGCCAGCGAGGTCAGCGTGTCGCCGCGGCGAACCTTGATGACGTTGGCCGCGCCGGCGGAGAGCAACAGGGCGAGCAGCAGCGGTACGGCGAGGGCGCGCGCGAGTCGCGGCAGAAGTCGGCCGTGCGGGAAGCCAGCCGGAGAGCCGGTCATGCGGCGATGTCCTCGGGGAAGGCGCGGCACGGCGAGAACGCTGTGCGTGAACGCGAAGTGGTGCGGCCTTCCCCTGCCGCACCGTCGACCGTACGCCGTCTGTGACGTCTGTGACAAGTGAGGTTGCTGGGGCTGGAGTGCTTTTGCGGGACCGGTTTGGGTCTCCTGGTCCCCGGAAAGCCGCCCGCGTAGCAGGAGACCCAAACCCCAACCGGCAGCTGACGGATACGGCGGCGGCGCGACTACGTGGGTTGCGGGTCGACCACGCCGACGATGCGCTGCTCAGGCGGGTAATCGGGAATCGGGCCGATGCCTAAGGTCCCGAACAGGACGTCCCGCCAGCTGACCGTCAGGCCGCCGGCCTTCTCGACGCGGCGCGCGATCAGGCCCGCCACCAGGGACGCCGGCGCGATGAGAAGGATCACGCAGTGCACCGCGAGCGAGTACGGCTCACGAGCGGTGCTGTGATCGCGCAGCACTGCGAGCGCACCCCACAGAGCGGCGGAGCCGCCGACGACCGCGACCAACCGCCACCGGTTGACCGGAACCGTCTCCGCCCGGTTGACGCGGGTGCGCGTAGAGAGCCGCCTGCGTAGCCGCAGGATTGCGACCGCACCGATCACCACGGAAGTGGCCGCGCACGCGGCTGTTGCCACGCGCATCTTCCACTCGTATCCCGGCAATGCGTGGTTGCCCGTGTAGTTGGGAGGGATGTAGCCCAGAGTCGGCGCGAGCCTGACGAGGATCAGCTGCCACGGCACCGCGAGAGCAATACCCGCGGCTCCGCCCGCGACGAGCCATGGCCACACCTGCCGTACCTCGCGTGGTCGCACCTCGAAGACGTACGTCGGCCAGGGCGGGGGCGTGATCCAGTCGCCGTTCGGATCGAACCCGTGGCGACGCAGGAACCGGCGTCTCGCCCACCTACCGAGAGCCAAAGAGCTAACCGCCGTCCCGGCGATCCAGCCGACGACGACCTCCGACGGAATTCCCCCGGTGCGTGGACCCGCGAGCGTGAGGGAGGCGAACGTGGACGCGAACACGAGGACGCCGAAGATGGAACGCCGAAACGGGAAGAGACGCCCGAGGATGTCCTGGCGCACCCATGGTTGCCATCGGGTCGGCATCCTCCGATCGAGCAGCCGGTAGGCCAGCCACGGCCTCAATGGCGGGTGCTCGCGGAGTCTCGTTCGCCATCCCGAGAGCACGATGTTGATCGCCAGCGACCAACCGAGCCGGCCCTTCTCACCGACAAGTTCGCTGACGGTGCTCACGAGCTCTTCACCGCGCTGCTGGCGCCAAGCGACGGGATAGGCGCGCATCAGCAGACGCAGCCGGCCCTCCACGTCACGTGGCCAGGTGAGACGGGCCACGGGTCAGGCGCCGTTCAACGTAAGCCGCGACACGACGCGCCGGGCCTTGACCGCCAACGCCGACAAACGCGCCGTTTCGGTGCTTACGGCTTCAGCCCCTTTGCCGGTCAAGCGGTAGTAGCGGCGATGGCGGCCGTTGACGACCTCGGCGCCACTGACCTCGATGAGTTCCTCGGCAACGAGCCGGTCGAGTGCGCCGTACAGGGTGCCCGGGCCGATGGTGACGCTCCCGGCTGACAACTCGCTGACGGCGTTGAGTACGGCATATCCGTGCAGGGGACCGTCGGCCAATGCGAGCAACACGAGATACGTCTGCTCGCGCATGGTGGTCATAGTCACGTGCACATGATGTATCAGACGCCGATATATGGTCAACCCCGAGTCTGACGCGCGATCCGAGCCCGATACGGGCAGGATGGCGCGATGACCTTCAGCGACGACCTGCGCTCGATCGGCTTCACCCACCAGTCGTCCGGCCGCGGTGCCGTCAAACACTTCGCGCTGCGCGGCAACCGCTTCCTCACCTACTACTGCCACGTCGAGGAGGACGAGTCGAGCGCGGTGTTCTCGTGGGAGTTCGCGCTGGGGGAGTACTGCCTGACGCGCGGCCTGCGGGTCGGGGCCAACGAAGTGCTCAACTCCTTCCTGTACGCCGAGCACGACGTCGTCGTACCGCCGTCGGTCGACGCGGTCGTCGTACAGATCAATCACACCGAGGACATGCTCAACTCCCTCAAGCTCGCCGACCCGTCGATCTGAGCGGCGCGCGTAGACTTGACGGCGTAGACGCCCGTCCACCGGGGAGCTCGAGGAATCGGGCTGAGAGGCCGGCAGAGCCCGCCGGCGACCCGCATGACCCGATCCGGGTAATGCCGGCGAGGGGAGCTGCTCGACTCATGCCAGACGACCCGCTCGTCATCGGCGGCCGCGCCTTCACGTCTCGGCTGCTGGTCGGCACCGGCAAGTTCTCGTCGCATGCCGCCATGCGCGACGCGCTCGACGCGTCCGGCGCGCAGATAGTCACGGTCGCGCTGCGCCGGGTTGACCTGACCAGGTCGGGCGAGGGCGACATCCTCGATTACGTCGACGCGTCCCGCTTCCTGCTGCTGCCCAACACCTCCGGCGCGACGACTGCCGACGAGGCGGTGCGGCTCGCGCGGTTGGCCAGGGCCGGCGGCATGCCCGACTTCGTGAAGCTCGAAGTCACCCCCGACCCGCGCTATCTCGCGCCCGACCCCATCGAAACGCTGCGAGCGGCCGAGATGCTCGTGGCCGACGGATTCACGGTGCTGCCCTACTGTTCGGCCGACCCGGTGTTGTGCCGCCGGCTCGAGGAAGCCGGCTGCGCGACGGTGATGCCGTTGGGTTCGTGGATCGGTTCCAACAAGGGACTGCGCACCCGCGACGCCGTCGAGATCATCATCGAGCAGGCGGGAGTGCCGGTCGTTGTCGACGCGGGGCTCGGCGTACCGAGCGATGCCGCTGAAGCGATGGAGATCGGCGCTGACGCCGTACTGGTCAACACCGCGATCGCCATCGCGGCCGACCCCGTGTCGATGGCGCGTGCCTTCGCGATGGCCACCGAGGCGGGCCGGATCGCCTACCGCGCCGGGCGAGCCGCGCCGCGGCGCGAAGCCGAAGCGTCGTCGCCGCTCACCGGATTTCTTGGGCAGCCCGCGTGAGCGCCGCGCCCGGTCGCTTCGCCGCCGAACTGGCCAACCTGGACGCGGCCGGGCTGTCGTCGTACGCCGTCGGTGCATCCAATGCCGACGTCGACAGGGCGTTGACCGCAGAGCATCTCCAGCCGCGTGACGTCGCCGCGCTGCTGTCGCCGGCCGCGGGCGCTCGCCTCGAGGAGCTGGC
>JBKJZO010000090.1:0-33016 GCA_046715235.1 Mycobacteriales bacterium | reverse complement strand
GCATCGGCTCGTTCTCGGCGCTGTTGCGCGAGCACGGAACGGGGCTCGGGTGTGAGGTGTGCAAGCCGGCGGTGGCATCGATGCTGGCGTCACTCGGCAGTGGCTACATCCTCGCCGGCGAGCAAGCGGCCCTGCAGGACACCAACGACCACTTCCTCGCCAACCTGCAACGCGACGGCACCTACTCGGTCGTCCCTCGGGTGCCGGGCGGCGAGATCACCGCGGAGAAGCTCATCGTCATCGGCGAGGTCGCCCGCGACTTCGGCCTCTACACGAAGATCACCGGTGGCCAGCGCATCGACCTGTTCGGCGCGCGGGTCGAGCAGCTGCCTTCGATTTGGCGCCGTCTCGTCGAAGCCGGCTTCGAGTCCGGCCACGCCTACGGCAAGGCGCTGCGCACGGTGAAGTCGTGTGTCGGGCAGACCTGGTGCCGCTTCGGCGTACAAGACTCGACGACGCTCGCGATCGACCTCGAGCTGCGCTACCGCGGGCTGCGCGCGCCGCACAAGATCAAGATGGCCGTGTCGGGCTGCGCCCGCGAGTGCGCGGAGGCCCAGAGCAAGGACGTCGGCGTCATCGCGACCGAGAAGGGCTGGAACCTCTACGTCGGTGGCAACGGTGGCATGACGCCGGCGCACGCGAAGCTGCTCGCAACCGACCTCGACACCGAGACCCTGGTCCGCTACATCGACCGCTTCCTGATGTTCTACGTACGCACGGCCGACCGGCTCGAGCGCACCGCGCCGTGGGTGGTCCGACACGAGGGTGGCATCGACTACATCAAGAGCGTCGTCGTCGATGACTCACTCGGACTGGCCGCCGACCTCGAGGCCGACATGGCACGGCACGTCGCCGGCTACCGCGACGAGTGGGCCGAGACCCTCGACGACCCCGACCGGCTCAAGCGCTTCGTCACCTTCGTCAACGCCCCCGACGAGCCCGACCCCAACGTGGTCTTCGTCGTCGAGCGTGGACAGATCCGTCCGGCGCAACCCGACGAGCTGCTCACGGCCGTTGTCGAATGATCGACACGCACCATTGGGTCGACGTCTGCGCGTACGACGACCTGCAGCCTGAGCGCGGCGCAGCGGTCCTCGTCGGAGGCCGGCAGATCGCCATTTTCCGCTTGATCGACGGCGACGTCGTCGCGGTCGGCAACGTCGATCCGTTCAGCCGGGCGTCGGTGATGTCCCGAGGCTTGGTGGGCACCAAGGGCGACGTCGTGTTCGTCGCATCACCTATGTACAAGCAACGATTCGACCTGCGGACCGGCAACTGCCTCGACGACGAGACGGCCGTCGTACCCGTGTATCCAGTTCGCGTCACCGACGGCCGCGTCGAGATAGCCATAACCGAGGAGCAACAGAGTTAGGCAATGACCTGAGCCGGCGCGGGCGCTGCGGCTACGCGCTGGGGCGGTAGCGGTAGCCGACTCCACGAACGGTCTCGAGCAGGCTCCCGTGCTGGCCGAGCTTGCGGCGGATCCTCGACACGTGATGGCGAATCGCCGTCACGTCCTCTGGCAAAGCGTGCCCGAATGCGGCGAGTGAGAGTGTTCCCGGTTTGCAGACGACGCCCGGCCGTCGTACCAATGCCGCCAGCACGTCGAACTCCTGCGCGCCCAGCACCACGATGCCGGCACCGATGCGAACCGCGCGCGCTGAGGGCACGAGTTCGAGCGGACCAGCAAGGTGATCGCCGCGCTCAGCGAACGCCGCGATCGCGCGTACCAGGTCTCCGGTGCGTGCTCTCGTCGGCATGATCGACACACCCACGCCTTCGACCTCGAAGGCCACAGCCGTCACAGGCCCCACGGCCGCGATCGTCACCGAATCGCGCAAGGCCTGGCGGAGTTCGTCGCCTGCTCCTTCGGCATCAGCGAAGACGAACAGGTTGCGTACGGCGGGCGCGCTGGTGCACGCGAGCACGTCGACCCGCCCCGCGATCAGCTCGGCGATCAGGGCGCGTGCCGGCTGCAGGTCCTGCGGCAGCGCCCAGCGGTAGGGCGCCACGCTCTGCACCGAAGCGCCGAGCCGGCGGATGCCGTCGAAAGCGCCGAGCACCTCGCCGCCGTGGACTTGCGCCGCGACGGCGACGCCACGGCGTAACCGAGGCGCCAGCCACTGCACGACGTCGTCGGTGGTCTCGATCGGCGAGACGAACTCGGCTCGCACGGCGACCGAGTGCAGCCCGCCCGCGGCCTTCGCACCGCGAGCCAGCACAGGGATCGACTGCAGCAACTTGGTGACGCTCTCACGGCGTCGGGAGTCGAGCGCGGCCAGCCACGCATTGAGCCCGGATGCCGTCGACACGATCGCGTACGACGGCGACGCGGCCAGCATGGCGTCAGTCTCGACGACGAGCATTTCGTCCTGCTCGGGCGGCAGGATGGTCAGAGTCCGTCCCCACACGACCGAGGCACCGCGCTGCGTCAGGGAGTCAGCGAGCTCCTGGCCTCGACGGTCAGCCGTGAGTCCGACGCACAAACCATGCACGGGCTTGGCCTCCTTCCGATGCGCGGCCAAGCCCTAGGGTGCGTTTTGGTCGTTTCGCTACGGCTTCCCTTCGGTTTCGACGCCGTGAACGACCCGTGCGGCTACGCCGCGTCGACGGACTCCCTTTGTAGCAGATCGGCGAGTGCGTGTTGCGCGGCCCGGAACGCAGCGTCGTCGACGAGCGCGCCGCGGTCCCGTGGCCGCGGAATCGGTACCTCAAGAATCTCCATCAGCGACGGACCGGGCGGCGGAGCGAGTACGGCGACCCGATCTGCCAGAAGAATCGCCTCGTCCATGCCGTGCGTCACCATCAGGACCATTTCGGTCTCCGACTCGCCGCCCCACAACGCCACCAGCTGTTCCTGCAGCTTCGCCCGCGTCAGTGCGTCAAGTGCACCGAACGGCTCGTCGAGGAGCAGCACGCGTGGCTCGACGGCGAAGGCGCGGGCGACGGCACAGCGCTGTGCCATGCCGCCCGACACCTGCCCCGGCCTCTTGCCGCGGTGTTCCCACAGGCCCACCGCGGTGAGGTAGCGCTCCGAGATCTCGTCGGTGAGTTCCTTCGAGCGCCCGGGGCGAGCTGCCCCGGCGGCATATCTGACGTTGTCGAGGATGCTGAGTCGAGGCAGCAGCGAGTAGCTCTGGAAGACCATTGCGCGATCGGGTCCCGGCTCGGTTACGGGGACTCCATCAACCGTGATCGTGCCGCTGTCGGGCTTGCTCAACCCGCCGACCAGGTTGAGCAGGGTCGACTTGCCGCAGCCGGAGTGTCCGATGAGTGACACGAACTCGCCCTCTGCGACGGTGAGATCGAGGTCGCGCAGGACCGGCTGCCAACCCCCCTTCTTGACGGTGAAGCCTTTGTTGACGCCGCGGATCTGCAGGCTCATGCGTGGACCTCCTGGATGGTGACGGCCTTCTGCAGCCGCAGGAACGCGGAGTCGATGATCAAACCGACGACGCCAATGACGAGGATGCCGGCAGCGATCTCGGGGTAGTCGCCGGCGTTGTAGGCGATCCACACGAACGAACCGATGCCGGGGGTGCTAGAGAGCATCTCGACGGCGACGATGACGACCCACGCGAGCCCCATGGACAGCCGCAGTCCAGTGACGATGGAGGCCATCGAATGTGGCATGAGCACGTGCCGCAGGTAGGCGAACCGGCCGAACTTGAAGACCCGCGCGACATTGCGCTGGTCGCGCGGCACCGAGTGCGCACCGGACGCGGTGTTGAGCAGTGTCGGCCACAGCGCCGTGATGAAGATGACAAAGATCGCTGCCCGCGAGCCGTTTTGGAATGCGACCAGCCAGATCGGGAACCACGCCAGCGGTGAAACGGGCCGCAGCAGCTGCACGATCGGGTTGAAAGCCTGCCATGCGCGCTTGCTCGACCCGATCACGAAACCGGCTGGTACGCCGACGAGTGCGGCCATCCCGAAACCGGAGAACACCCGCTGCAGCGAGTAACGCAGCTGCAGCCCGACGCCTTTGTCGTTGGGGCCGTTGTCGTAGAACGGATCGGCGAGCAGGGCCCGCAGCGTAGTCAGCGTTTCGACCGGCGTCGGTACGTCGGACGCGGCCATGGCGATGAGCTGCCACGCGATACCGAGTGCCAGCGCGCCACCCAAGCCGAGGGCTATCGCTTCGGCGAACGCGCGAAGCCGAACGAGCGCCCCCGATGCAGGGGGCGCTCCTTCGGTCTTCAGGTCTGAACCGAGGTTTGTGGTAGCCGTTTCGGCCACAGTGGTCATGCTCGCTTCACCTCATCCTCGGGCTTGGCCGGGTCGAAGGTCGCACCGTCGAGCTTGACCTCGAACGGCTTCATGTCCTCAGGAACGGTGATCTTTTCCGCCGCCGCGACCTCGGCGTAGAGGTCGGTCAGCATCAGGGAGTCGACGATCTCCTTGTACGGCGGCGCCTCCTTGATCAGGCCGAGCCGCGAGTACTGCGCGAGGGCCCAGTAGGCGTAGGACTTGAGCGGCGCGTTGACCGCACCGTCGCGGAAGAAGCGCATCCGGTCCTCGGTGAACGTCTTCGAGGTGCCGTCGCCCATGTCGTAGGTGCCGAGGATGCGGCCCTCGATCGCCTTCGCGTCGGCCTTGATGTAGGAGTCAGCTCCGATCGTCGTCGCCATCTTCGGGGTGTTCGCCGGGTCGTCGAGCCACTTGCCCGCTTCGAGGATCGCGGCCATCACGTCCTTGAGGACGTCGGCCTTCTCGGTCGCGAACTTCTCGTTCACCACCAGGGCCTTTTCCGGGTGGTGCTGCCAGATGTCCTGCGTGGCGATGTGCGTGAACCCGACTTTTTCCTTGACGGCCACGGCGTTCCAGGGCTCGCCGACGCAGTAACCCTGCATCGCGCCGACCTTCATGTTCGCGACCATCTGGGGCGGCGGGATCGGGATGATCTTGATCTTGCTCTGGTCGGCCTTCGTCGCCTTCAGCCAGTAGCGCAGCCACAGGTCGTGGGTGCCGCCGGGGAACGTCATCGCCAACGTCGGCGGCTTGGCCTCGAGGGCAGCCTTGGCCGCCGCCAGGTCGCCATACGCGACGCCCTTGAACGTCGAGCTGCTGACCGTGATCGCCTGGCCGTTGTGGTTCAGGATCATCGCGACCTTGAGGTCCTTGGCGCCCTTGCCGCCGATTCCCGCGGCGACCGACAGTGGCAGTGAGTACAGGGCGTGCGCACCGTCGATCTCGCCGGTCTGCAGGTTGTCGCGGGTGGCGGGCCAGCTGGCCTGCTTGATGAGCTGGACGTCGAGGTCGCGCTTGTCGAAGAAGCCGAGCTCCTTGGCCATGATCAGGGAAGCGCAGTCGGTGAGCGCGATGAAGCCGAGCTTCACAACACGCTTGCCCTTAGCCGCCGGCGCTGCGGAGGCCGAACCCGTGTCCGTGGCGGCAGCCGGCTCTTTCTTGTCCTCTGCGCAGGAAGCGAGCGCGGGCACCATTGCTGCGGCGCCAAGCGCTTTGAGGGCAGTACGTCGATTGAACTCCTGCTGCATGTGTTGGCTCCATCCGCTGGGGTGATGGAGACCACCGTGACGTACGCGCGTTTCGCCGGAGCTACCTCCCGAGTTGCCTCTGTGTGCCGGTCATGTCGCACGTAGCGACGATGTGCCGTTCACGGGCGCGAAACCGGCGGCAACCTCGCCGAAACGTCCCCCGGTCAAGGTGATGCCGAATCGGTCTCCACCCGGGCGCGATCAGACGCTATGGCGCCCTCCGGCACCGCGGTTTGGGGCTCGCGTGCGGTGTGTCGACATGATCAACGCCACGGATGCGATCACGACCCCGGCGGCGCCGATGTCGCGAGGGGCCAGCCGCTCCGACGCGAGCAACCAGCCGAGGAAGACGGCCACGATCGGATTGACGTAGGCGTACGTCGTCGCGAGCGAGAGCGGCGCGTTGCCCAGCAGCCAGACGTACGCCGTGTAGGCGACCATGCCGCCGATGACGGTCAGGTAGGCGAGCGCCCACCACGCTCCAGCTGACACCTCCGACGGGGCGAAGTCGGTCAGCTCGCCACTCACCACACTGATCACGGCGAACACCCCGGCGGCGATCAGCATCTCCATGCCGGTTGTGACCAGCGGCCGGCGCGGCAGAGTGGCGTGCTGCGCGTAGTACGAGCCGGCTGCCCACGACAGGGCGGCGACGACGAGCATCAGCGCGCCGCCGCTGTCTATGTGCGACGTGCCGGTCGGCCACACCAGCACGGCGACACCGACGAAGCCGACGGTCAGCCCGAGGACCACTGGCATCGTGGGCGGGGCATCCCGGCGTACAACCCCGATCAGCGCCGCCCAAAGCGGCGTCATCGCGATGATCACCGCGGTGATGCCCGAGTCGAGCCCACGGCTCTCCGCCACCGTGACCAGGCCGTTGCCGCCGACGAGGAGCGCGACGGCGACGATCGTGGCGGCCCGCCACTGCGGCCAGCCGAGCGGGTCAGGCTTGCCGTCGGCGGCCGGGCGGCGTACCGCCCAGGCGAAGAGCAGCACCCCCGACATGCCGAAACGCAGCGCCGGCATCAGCATCGACGGAAGCGGGCGGCCGGTGTCAGGGGCGACGGCGAACTTGATGGCGAGGTACGTCGAGCCCCAGATGACGTAGACAGCGGCCAGTGCCACCAACATTTGCAGAGTAAGTACGCCAGGCGCGGCTCGCGGCGATCTCGGCATACGGCGACACTAGTTCCGGCACAGAGGGATAGCGCCTGGGTTTCCAGCGGACAACGGAGGCAGATGGCAGCGCGGCTGAGCGCGACGATCGCGCCGGAGAAGACCGAGCGTCCGGCCCAGGACGAGGACATCCGGCCGGACCGGCCGTGGGTGACGATCGTCTGGAACGACCCGATCAACCTGATGACCTACGTCACTTATGTGCTGCAGAAGGTCTTCGGCTACCCGAAGGAGAAGGCGAACAAGCTCATGCTCGACGTCCACCACAAGGGCAAAGCGGTCGTGTCCTCGGGAGCGCGCGAGCAGATGGAGCTCGACGTTTCGCGCCTGCACGCCTACGGCCTGTGGGCAACCTTGCAGCAGGACTGATGGCGCGCCCGTTTCGCGCGACGCGCGGCGGCATCGAGCTGCGTCTCGAGTCGGCCGAGGCGCAGCTACTGACCCAGCTGTGCGGCGATCTGCTCGAACGGCTCGGTGAGGTCGACGACGCCGCGGCGGTCGAGGGCGATCCCGTGCTCGGCCGGCTCTTCCCTGACGGCTACCGCGACGATCCGGAGGCTGCGGCCGAGTTGCGCTCGTTGATCCAGAGCGACCTGCGCGAGGCCAAGATCTCGTCGGCGGTCATGGTGCTGGAAACGCTCGTCGAACTACCCGAGAGGGGGCGCGCGCACCTGAGCGAGGAGCAGGCCGCTGCCTGGCTCGCGACGCTGAACGACCTGCGCCTAGCCCTCGGCACGGTGCTCGACGTCACTGAGGACGACGACCCGCGCTTCGATCCGTCCCGCTCCGGCGACGCAGACGCCGACGCGGACGTGGATGCGGACGAGGACGAGGACGAGTTTGCCGTGAGTGTGTACGTGTACCTCGGCTGGCTGCAGAGCAATCTTGTCGACGCGCTCGACTAACGCCCGGGTCGGCCTGGGGCGGGTGCCGCGGGTACGTCGAAGCGCGGCCCCTCGGCGTACACCTGGTTGAGCGCGGCGATGACGAACAGCCGCAGCAGCGGGTGCGCCACCGCCGCGAACACACTGACGGCGACCGAAGGCCCGACCGCGATCTCCGCGACGAGCAGCAGCGGCTCGGCCAGCGAAAGGGCGAACATCGGGCCGTACGCCGTCCGTGCGACGCGGATCGAATGCCAGACCGCCACCAGCACACGTTGATCGCCTTCGATGGCGATGCGCTGTGCCGCCACGGCGAGGAATCCCTGCACCAGGCCGATCAGGGGAGTCACGCCCGCCGCAAGCACGAGCTGTTCGCTATGGGTCAGCCGCTCGTCCATCACGAGCTTGTCGCCGCCGACCATCACGAACAGCAGCGCGACGGCGACGTACCCGGTCAATTGGATGAGTGCCAGCCGCAGCGCCGGTCGTGAGAGGCGCGCGGCCTGCCTAAGGGCATGCCGGGGGTTGCGATCCGCCGGGCCCGCTGGCCCCGGCAGCGGCCGTCGTACGGGCGGGAGGCCGTCCTCGGGCACAACGGGAACCGGCTCTGGGAGTGCCGGGGCTTGTGACGGCCCTATCGCCGCGAGGTTTCGGATGATCGCGAACGTGACGATGTTGAGCAGCGCCATGCCGATGATGAGCACGAGATCGGGCCGGGGGAGCATGACCGCGATCGGCACGAGGTAGGCGTAGGTCAGCAGGAATGCCCGCCAGCCGGCCGCTCGCAGCGTCGTCACTGCTGCGCGCAGGGCCCGGAGGAGCACGGATCAGACGATAACCTCTGGACCCATGCTCAGGATCGACCAGCCGACGTACGACGCGATCGTCGCGCATGCGCGCCGCGATCACCCCGACGAGGCCTGCGGCCTGGTCGCCGGCGTCGACGGCCGGCCGACCCGCGTCATCGAGATGACGAACGCCGCGCGCTCGCCGACGTTCTACGAGATGGACCCGCTGGAGCAGTTGCGTGCGTTCCGCTCCCTTGAGGACGCCGGCGAGGACCTCCTGGTGATCTACCACTCGCATACCGCGACCGAGGCGTATCCGAGCCGCACCGACGTCTCCATCGCCGGCTACCCCGAGGCGCACTACGTGCTGGTGTCGACGCGCGAGCCCGACACGGAGGAGTTCCGCTCGTATCGCATCGTCGACGGCGTAGTAACAGAAGAGCCAGTCGAGGTCCTCCCGAGCGGGGCATGACGTCATCGTCTGATCCGTCGGCGCCGTTGTCGCGGACGGACGCGAAGCGGCTGCTGATCGCGGCGACCAACGACACGTTCGAGTCCCTCGGATTCATCTGCATCCGGAAGAACAAGTCAGGCTTGTGGCAGCGTCCTTTCACCCTGCCCGAGAACGACATGTACCAGTTCGCTTTCTTCGTGACCTCACTCACGACACGAGCGCGGTGCTTTGCGCTGTTGTTCGCAGTGGACTTCAAGGCTGGAGAAAGGCCGGGCCCAGGCCGCGCACTACGGGATGTTCTTGCCCTGTCGACGTCTGAGGAGCAGGAGGAGCTCGCCGCATTCAATCGGAGCCGTCGTTCCTGGCTGGAGTCGGTCGAGTCCCGGTTTCCTGGTGTTCCCCCTTCCAGTTGGTATTTCGACTCTGAGGAGGACGTGCTGGAAGCAGCCGCGTGGATCGTCCCCAGGCTGCCGGACCTGGCGCGGCGGCATGCGGAACTCGCTCAAGAGCATCTGCGGCTCTACCCCCAACTGCTGCGGCGGGGTCCTGTGACGGATCTGGCACCGCCGCTGGGGCGGGAATAGCGCGCCCGGTTCCCGCGCGTTGGCCCTTGTGACTCACAATGATCGGGCGACGCGATGCCCACCCGAGGAGAGCAACCACAGATGGCAGTGCAGGTGCGGGTCCCGGTGATCCTGCGGAGATACACCGACGACGCCAAGGTGGTCGAGGGCAAGGGCGACACGCTCGACGAGCTTTTCCTCGACCTCGAAGCGCGTTTCCCCGGGATCCGTGGCGACGTCGTCAACGACGGCGCGCTCGCCCGCTTCGTCAACATCTACGTCAACGACGAGGACGTGCGCTTCCTCGGGGCACTGTCGACGCCGATCGCGGACGGCGACACCGTGACGATCCTGCCGGCGGTCGCCGGTGGTTCGCGCTAGCGCGCTCATGCGCTACGACTCGCTGCTCGACTCCGTCGGCCGGACGCCGCTGGTCGGGCTGCCGCGACTGTCGCCGTCGCCCGACGTACGACTCTGGGCCAAGCTCGAGCAGAACAACCCGACGGGGTCGATCAAGGACCGTGCGGCGTTCTACATGATCGAGGCCGCGGAGAAAGACGGGCGGCTGCAACCGGGCGCCACGATCCTCGAGCCGACGTCGGGCAACACGGGCATCTCGCTCGCGATGGTCGCGAAGCTGCGCGGCTACTCGCTGATCTGCGTGATGCCGGAGAACACCTCAGCCGAACGGCGGCAGTTGCTCGAGATGTACGGCGCGTCGATCATCACGACGCCCGCGGTCGGCGGCTCGAACGGCGCGGTAGCCCGCGCCAAGGAGCTGGCCGCCGCCAACCCGTCGTACGTCTTCCTCTACCAGTACGGCAACCCGGCCAACGCGCTCGCGCACTACGAGACGACGGGGCCGGAGATCCTCGAGGACCTGCCGACGATCACCCACTTCGTCGGCGGGCTCGGTACGACCGGCACGCTGATGGGGGTGGGCCGCTTCCTCAAGGAGCGGGTGCCCGGGTGCGTGATCGTCGCCGCCGAGCCGCGGTACGGCGAGCTGGTCTACGGGCTGCGCAACATCGACGAAGGGTTCATCCCCGAGCTGTACGACGAGTCGGTGCTCGACACCCGCTTCAGCGTCGACTCGTACGACGCGCTCCGGCGTACCCGCGAGTTGGTCGAGCTCGAGGGCATCTTCGCGGGCATCTCCTCCGGCGCGATCCTGCACGCAGCTCTCGGCATCGCTGCCAAGGCGGTCAAGGCGGGGGAGCGAGCCGACATCGCGTTGGTCATCGCCGACGGCGGCTGGAAGTACCTCTCGACCGGCGCGTACGCCGGCACGCTCGACGAGGCCGCGGAGAAGCTCGAAGGCCAACTCTGGGCCTAGCTGGGCCCCGCCACCTCCTGCGCAGCTGTACGGCTGACAGGCTGCTATGACCGCGCGCCTGCCGCACAGTTCCCAACGAAATCATCAACAGATTGTCTGCCGCGCGGTTTGCCCGGTTTCATTTCCGGCAGCCTCGCTGGATGGACAAGCGAGACGCACTCCAACTCACGCTTGATGTCCAGGCCGGCGTCATCGCGGCCAGGCAGGTGCCACCGCGATCAGCAGCCCGCGTTCGGTGGCAGGTCAAGAGCGGGCGGTGGCAACGCGGTCACGACGGGATCTTCATCAACCACTCCGGACCAGTCACTCGCGAGCAGCGGATCTGGGTTGCCGTGCTGGGAGGGGGACCGGACGCGGCCGTAGCCGGCCCGACGGCTGCAGAGCTAGCCGGCCTGACAGGTTTCGAGCGCGACACGATCCATGTCGTCATTCCGCACAACCTCGACGGACCCGACATCGACGGAGTGCGATACCACCCGACGCGCCGGTATGACTTCCAGGTCGCGCCCAACCTTGAACCTCGCCGAATCACGCTCCCGTTCGCGTTGATCGCCATGGTTGCCGCCGCGCGAAGCGACGAGGCGGCGCACCACGTGCTGACGTCTGCTGCACAACAGCGGTTGATCCGCACCGCTGCGGTTCACGAGGCGTTGCGACTGCGGCGCAACATCAAACGCCGGGCACTGATGATGGAGACGTTGCTCGACATCGATGACGGCGCACAGTCGCTCAACGAGGTTGCCATGTTGCGGCTGGTCAGGCGGCATCGGCTGCCGCGGGTCTTGCTCCAGATCGTCGCCGCCACGCCCGTGCGCAGGTCGCGGATCGACGGCGGGTGGCCGGAGTTCGGGGTCTACTTCGAGATCGACGGCGCCGGGCACTACGCGATCAAGAAGTGGTACGACGACGCTGACCGCCAGAATGAAGTCGCCTTGTCGCAAGCGCCGGGCACGACGTTGCTGCGCTGGCCGGGTTTCGTCGTGCGGCGCGATCCCGACCGCGTCGTCGATCAGGCGACGCGCGCGCTGATCCGCGGTGGATGGCGGCGACGATCGTGAACTGTGCGGCTCATACGTCGCCATCACCGCCTGTGAGCCGCACAGTTCCGAGTTGCGGCGAGGCGGTAGCGTGATCGCGTGCATCGTGCGCCGATCGGAGTCGTCGACAGCGGCGTGGGTGGCGTGTCCGTTGTCAACGAGATCAGGGCGCTGCTGCCGTACGAGGACCTGCTGTTCATCGCCGACTCGGCCTACGCGCCCTACGGGCCGCGGCCTCCGGAATGGATCCAGGAGCGTTCTGCCGTACTCACGCGCTTCCTTGTCGAGCAGGGCGCCAAGGCGATCGTCGTCGCCTGCAACACCGCGACGGCGGCCGCCGCTCAACCGCTGCGCGCGACGTTCGACGTGCCGATCGTCGCGATGGAGCCGGCCGTGAAGCCGGCCGCGGCAGCCACCCGCAACGGCGTCGTCGGCGTACTCGCAACCGTCGGCACGCTCAGAAGCGCGCGGTTCGCGGCGCTGCTCGACCGTTTCGGCAGCGAGATCACGGTCGTGACAGAGCCGGGAGTCGGCCTGGTCGAGCAGGTCGAGCTGGCCGAGCTCGACGGGCCCCGCACCAGGGATCTCGTCAAGTCAGCGGTGACACCGCTGCTGGATGCGGGCGCCGACGTGATCGTGCTCGGCTGCACGCACTACCCGTTCCTCAAACGGGTGATCCAGGAGATCGCCGGCGCCGACATCGTGCTCATCGACACCGGAGCGGCCGTCGCCAACCGGCTGGCCGACGTACTCGTCGCTGCCGGTCTGGAGTCGGGGGATCCGGCACATGGCTCCGCGGAGTTCTGGACCAGCGGCGAGCCCGGCGAGGCGACCCGCGTCATCAGCGCGCTGTACGGCGCAAGCGTCGACGTCGAAGCGCTGCCGCTGTGAACCTGACGATCCTCGGCACCGCCGGGACGTTCCCCAACGCGGACTCGGACTGCTCGTCGTACCTCGTCGAGCACTTCGGGTTCCGCCTGCTGCTCGACATGGGCAACGGCTCGCTCGGCGCACTGCAGCGGTACGCCGGACTGCTCGCACCCGACGCGGTGTTCCTGAGCCACCTGCACGCCGATCACTGCGTCGACCTGGTCGGCTACTACTACGCGCGGCGCTTCCATCTGCAGCAGCCGCCGTCGCTGCCGGTCTACGGGCCGGCCGGCACCGCGCAGCGACTTGCCGACATCGCGGGCAGTGAGTCGTCGGCGTTCGACGGCGTCTTCGACTTCACCGAAGTGTCCGAGGGGCAGCGGCGGATCGGGCCCTTCGACGTCACGCTCGCGCGCATGGCGCACCCGGTCGAGTGCCACGCGATCCGCCTGGAAGCCGGCGGCGCGTCGATCGTCTACTCCGGGGACACCGGTCCCACGGACGCGCTAGTCCAGCTCGCCGAGAACGCCGACCTGCTGCTCTGCGAGGCGACCTGGCAGCACGGGCCCGCCTACCCGCCCGACCTGCACATGACCGCGCTGCAGGCGGGCGAGACGGCTGCCCGCGCCGGCGTACGGCAACTCCTCCTGACGCACACGACTCCGCTGACCGACGCGCACCTGCTCGTCGTGGAGGCAGGCACGGCGTACGACGGCCACACCAGCGTCGCGGCACCAGGCGCGACATACGAACTCTGACGTAGGGTTCGCGCCGTGACTCGACCCGACGGCCGCGACGCGGCCCAACTACGTGACATCACCATCACCCGCCATTGGCAGAAGTGGGCCGAGGGCTCGGCGCTGATCGAGTTCGGCCAGACCAAGGTGCTCTGCTCCGCGAGCGCCGAGGTCGGCGTACCGCGATGGCGCAAGGGCTCCGGCGAAGGCTGGCTCACCAGTGAGTACGCGATGCTGCCGCGCGCGACCCACACGCGCTCGCCGCGCGAGTCGGTGAAGGGCAAGATCGGCGGCCGCACGCACGAGATCTCGCGGCTCATCGGCCGCTCGCTGCGCGCGTGCATTGACCTGTCGGCGCTCGGTGAGAACACGCTCTACCTCGACTGCGACGTGCTGCAGGCCGACGGCGGCACGCGTACGGCGGCGATCACCGGCGCGTATGTCGCGCTGGTCGACGCGGTGCAGTCGCTGCGCGACAAGGGCGCGGTCAAGCGCGACCCGATCATCGCGTCGGTGGCGGCAGTCAGCGTCGGCGTGGTCGACGGTCAGCCGCGGCTCGACCTCTGCTACGAGGAAGACGTCGCCGCGGAGGTCGACATGAATGTCGTGATGCTCGCGAACGGCGGGTTCGTCGAGGTGCAGGGCACCGGCGAGCACGGCACGTTCGACCGCGCTGGTCTCGACGGGCTGCTCGATCTCGCGGTCACCGGCTGCAAGGAACTCGCCGCCCATCAGGCGGCGGCACTGGCACAGGCGTGACGCGACAGCGGCTGGTCCTCGCGACTCGCAACAAGGGCAAGATCGACGAGTTGCGCCGCATCCTCGCCGACGCACCGGGACTCGACGTCGAGCTGGTCGGGGTCGACGAGTTCCCCGACGTTCCTGAGGTCGAGGAGACCGGCCAGACGTTCGTCGACAACGCGCTGCTCAAGGCGCGTGAGGTCGCCGCGGCGACCGGGCTGCCCGCGGTCGCCGACGACAGCGGACTGTGCGTCGACCACTTGGGCGGTGCGCCCGGCGTACGCAGTGCGCGGTGGGCAGGGGAGCCGCCTGATGACGACCGTAACCTCGCACTGGTGCTCGAGCAGATGGCGGGCGTGCCCGATGGGGGCCGGCAGGCTCACTTCGCCTGCGCTGCGGCGCTCGTCGTCCCTGGCCGGGGTGAGCGCGTCGCCGAAGGCCGACTCGACGGCCACCTGATCAGAACGCCTCGGGGGGACGGCGGCTTCGGCTATGACCCGGTCTTCGTCGCCGACGGCGACCACCGGACTACGGCGGAACTCGCCCCTGCCGACAAGGACGCCATCAGCCACCGGGGACGCGCGTTCAGAGCACTTGCGCCGATGATCGCCGAGCTGCTCGCGGAGTAGGCCGCCGTTAGGCCATTTCGGGGTGCGAGCGGAACCACTCGATGGTCTGCTTGAGCCCGTCCTCGACCACAACCTGCGGGTCCCAGCCGAGGGCCCGCTGGGCGAGTGAGATGTCGGGCTGGCGGACGCAGGGATCGTCGACCGGGCGCTCGATGAACTCGATTTCGGACTTTGAGCCGGTCAGGTCGCGGATCAGCTCGGCGATGCCGAGCACGCTCATCTCGTGCGGGTTGCCGATGTTGACCGGGCCGGCCTCGTCGGAGTGGAGCATGCGCACGATGCCGTCGATCAGGTCGTCGACGTAGCAGACCGACCGCGTCTGCAGACCGTCGCCGGCCACGGTTAGCGGCTCGCCGCGCAGCGCCTGCCGGATGAACGTCGGGATCGCGCGGCCGTCGTTGGGGCGCATCCGCGGCCCGTAGGTGTTGAAGATGCGCACGATCGCGGTGTCAGCGGTGTGGGTGCGGCGGTAGGCCATGGTCACGGCCTCGGCGAAACGCTTCGCCTCGTCGTAGACGCCGCGCGGGCCGACCGGGTTGACGTGGCCCCAGTAGCTCTCGGGCTGCGGGTGGACCTGCGGGTCGCCGTACGTCTCGGAGGTGGAGGCCAGAAGGTAGCGCGCGTTCTTCTCCCGGGCCAGGCCAAGGCTGTGCATCGTGCCGATGCTGCCGACCTTGAGCGTCTCGAGAGGCAGCTGCAGATAGTCGATGGGGCTTGCCGGCGAGGCGAAATGCAGTACGACGTCGACCGGGCCGCTCACGTGGATGTAGTCAGTGACGTCACAACGCACCAGCCGGAATCGCGGCTCGTACATCAGGTGCTCGACATTTGTGGGCGTGCCAGTGACGAAGTTGTCGAGGCAGAGGACCTCGTAGCCTTCGTCGATGAGGCGCTCGCACAAGTGCGATCCGAGGAATCCGGCCCCACCGGTCACAACGGCTCGCTTGGTCACGTGGCACCATTCTTTCTTCCTAATGCTCGCGCCGGCGAAATGTGCGGCACACCGGTGCGAGAGAGGGGAGTCGAACCCCTACGCCCAAGGGCACTGGAACCTAAATCCAGCGCGTCTGCCATTCCGCCACTCTCGCGAGACTCGAACCATGATCCCACGACGGGTTGTCGTAGGGGCTGTTACGGGTTAGAGCCCTCAGGCACTCGGAAAGGTTGCGTCGGTTCAGACCTGAAGTTCGCGGCGCAGCTTCTCCACGTGCCCGGTCGCCTTCACGGCGTACATCGCGCGCTCGATCCTTCCGTCCTCGTCGATCACGAACGTCGAGCGGATCACGCCGACCACGTCGCGCCCGTAGAGCTTCTTCGCGCCCCATGCGCCGTACGCGCGGAGCACGGTTTTGTCGGGGTCCGAGAGCAGCGGGAAGTTGAGGCGCTCCTGCTCCCGGAACTTCACGAGCCGGTCCGGCGCATCGGGCGAGACGCCGACGACGGCGTACCCGGCCTGCTCGAAGTCGTTGTAGTTGTCGCGGAAACCGCAGGCCTGCTTCGTGCATCCGGCGGTCATAGCGGTCGGGTAGAAGTAGAGAACCACCTTGCGACCGCGCAGATCCGAGAGCGAGAGCTGGCCTCCGGCGTCGTCCGGTAGCGTGAAATCGGGTGCCACGTCGCCGGGCTGCAGGCGGACGGCGTCTTCGGTCATCGCTCTCCTCGGGATGGCTGGCGGCAAGCTTAGCGCCGTGAACTTCTTGTTATTGCACATGATGTGCAAGTGCGATGCTTTGGCTATAAGCTTGCGCCATGAACCGGACACCACGCGCGGTCAGGCTGTTGGCCGCTCTGGCAGCCGCAGGATCCCTCGCCCTGGCCGGCTGCTCGGACAAGCCCGATGCGGCGCCGCGCGATGACCGCCTCAACGTCGTCACGACCGTCTCGCCGATCACCAACATCGTCCAGAACGTCGCCGGGCCAGTGGTCAAAGTCACCGGGATCGTCCCCGAGGGCACCAACAGCCACACGTTCGAACCGGCGCCGAGCGACGGCAAGCTCCTTGCCGAGGCCGATCTGGTGATCATGAACGGGCTGCATCTCGAGGAGCCGACGCGTCTACTCGCGGAGAAAGTCAAGAAGAGCGACGCGCGCATCGTGCAATTGGGCGAGAAGGCGATCGACCCTGACGACTACGCGTTCGACTTCTCATTTCCCAAGGAGGATGGCGACCCCAATCCGCATTTGTGGACCGACCCGGAATTCGTCGCCAGGTACGCCGAGATCGTGCGCGATGCCTTAATCGAGGCTGACGGCAAGAACGCCGATGCTTACCGCAACAACGCCGCAGCCTTTATCGACAAGGCGCGGGCATTCACGTCGGCTCTGCACACCGCGAGCGGCACGGTCCCCGACCGGAAGCTGCTCACCTACCACGACGCCTACGCCTATTTCGCCCGCCGGTTCGGGTGGACCGTGGTCGGTGCGATCCAGCCGTCCGACTTCTCCGAGCCGCGGCCACGTGACGTCGCCGAGATCATCGACCAGATCAAGCGCGAGAAGGTCCGCGCGATCTTCGGATCCGAGGTGTTCCCCAGCTCTGTGCTCGAGCAGATCGCCAAAGACAGCGGCGCGCGGTACGTCGACGCGTTGCGTGACGACGACCTGCCCGGCAAGAACGGCGACCCGGACCACTCGCTGCTCGGCCTGCTGAAATTCGACTACGTGACGATGGTCGAAGCGCTCGGCGGCGACGCGAGCTCCCTGAAGATGCTCGACGTCGCCAACATCCAATCCGGCGACGCGTACGAATACCGATACTGATGAACGACATCGTCAACCTCGACCGGGTGACCTTCGCGTACGGCGACGACGCGGTCATCAGCGATGTTTGTTTGTCCGTCGGAGCCGACGACATGGTCGGCATCGTCGGACCAAGCGGGTCCGGCAAGAGCACTTTGCTCAAGCTGCTCGCGGGCGCGCTTCCACCCACGACCGGGCGGGTTACCAGGACCCGGGCCGGCCGGCGCATCGGCTACGTGCCGCAGGTCGAGACGGTCAACTGGAACTTCCCCGTCACCGTCGGCGAGGTCGTCGGCATGGCGCGCACCCGCGGGCGCTGGCTGCCATGGCAGTCAGCTGCTGAACGCGCTGACGTCGATGAGACGCTCGGTCGGCTGGGCCTGGGCGGGCTGACGCATCGCCACATCCGCGAGCTGTCCGGTGGCCAGCAACAGCGGGTCTTCATCGCGCGTGCACTGCTCGCCGGCGCCGAATTGCTGTTGCTCGACGAGCCGACGAGCGGCGTCGACGTACGCACTCGTCACGACGTCCTGCACCTGCTCGCCGACCTCAACCGCGAAGGCCTCGCGATCGTCCTGTCCACGCACGATCTCAACGGCATTGCCGCGCACCTGCCGAGGCTCGTCTGCCTCAACCGCCACGTCATCGCCGACGGCACTCCCGAGGCCGTCATCACGCCGGAGACACTTGAGCGCACCTACGGCGCGCGCATGGACGTCATCACCCACGCCGGCATGCTCGTGGTCTTCGACGCGCATTTCGACGCACATGCGGATCCGCCTCGGGCAAAGGTGACGACGCTCAAGGTCGCACGGTGACCACGCTCCTCGAGCCGTTCGAGCTGGCGTTCTTCCGCAACGGCATTTTCGTCGCGACCGTCGCCGGCGCGCTCTGCGGGTTGATCGGTGTGTACGTCGTGCTGCGCGGGCTTTCCTACATCGGCCACGGCCTGAGCCACGCGGTGTTCGGCGGCGCGGTCACGGCGTCCGCGCTCGGTTTCAGCCAGCTCGCTGGCGCGGCGACCTGGGGACTTGCATCGGTCTTCCTCATCAACGGAGTGACCCGCCGGCGCGCGATCGGGGGCGACGCGGCGATCGGTGTGGTGACGACCGCGGCGTTCGCGATCGGCGTGGCGATCATCTCGACCAAGCGCCGGTTCACGACGAACCCGGAGGCGCTGCTGTTCGGCAACGTGCTCGGGGTCAGCGGCGCCGACGTACTGCTCGTTGTCGTGGTGACCCTCGCCGCGGCCGCAGCCATCTTCCTCGCCTACCGGCAACTGCTTTTCGTCACGTTCGACTCCGAGGTGGCGGAAGCCTCGGGCCTGCCGATCGGCCGCATCGAGATGCTGTTCTCCTTGCTGCTGGCGCTGTCGGTCATAGCGACGATCCGCGTCCTCGGCGTCACCTTGATCGCCGCGGCTCTCGTGCTTCCGGCGGCGGTTGCACGAATGCTCACCAACTCCTTCGGCCGGATGCTCGCGCTCTCGGTCCTCATCGGTGCGCTGTGCGGTTTCGTCGGCATGTACCTCAGTTGGTACGCCGATGTGGCGTCTGGCGCTTTCATCGTGCTGACCGGCGCGGTGCTCTTCACTGTTGTCTTCGCGTTCACGGGTCCGCGCACCAGAAGGCGGCTCGGTGCCACCCACGTCGGCTAATGGTTGTGCGGTTGCACTTCGTTCCCCGACAACTTCGGGCATCATGACGGAGCCGCCGGCGAGGCGGCACCGACACGAGGAGCAGCAGTGGCCGACGACAGCTGGATCGAAGTCGAGCCACGCGGGTCGCTGACGAAGGCGACCGTCTACCTGCGGGGAGGCGCGGTCAGCAGCGTCTGGGATGTATCGAGCCGGCGCGAGGTCGAGGACGTCGCCGCGCAGTACGCCATCGAACGTTCACGGATCCGTTACGTCGGAGGCGTCTTCGGCGATCCGGTCGAGACCGCATAGTCGTACGCCTCACGTAACGTGCGTTGACCGGACGTCTGAGGAGACACGTGAAGATTGCCCGGGTCGGTACGGCGGGGAGCGAGCGGCCCGTCGTACTCGATGCGTCCGGCAACGCGTTCGACCTGTCCGGTGTCGTGTCGGACGTCGATGGCGCGTTTCTCGCGGGCGGCGGGCTTTCGCGGGTGCGGGCTGAGCTCGACAGGGGTAGGTTGCCCCCGCTGTCGATGGAAAACCTGCGCACCGGCCCGCCCGTCGCGCGGCCCGGCAAGGTCGTGTGCCTCGGCTACAACTACCTCGACCACGCCGAGGAGACCGGCGCGCGGACGCCGCGAGAGCCGAAGATCTTCATGAAGGCGTCCAACACCGTCGTCGGCGCGTACGACGACGTGATGGTGCCGCGGGGGAGCACCAAGACCGACTGGGAGATCGAGCTCGGCGTCGTGATCGGCCGCACCGCGCGCTACCTCGACTCGCCGGATGACGCCGCGAAGGTCATCGCCGGCTACGCGGTGAGCAACGACGTCTCGGAGCGCGAGTTCCAGATCGAGCGTGGCGGCCAGTGGACCAAGGGCAAGTCATGCGAGACGTTCAACCCGCTCGGTCCGTGGCTGGTGCCCGCGGCGGAGATCGCCGACGTACAGGATCTGGGCCTGCGCCTGTGGGTCAACGGCGAGCAGCGCCAGAACGGCTCGACCAAGAACATGATCTTCGACGTGGCCTACGTGATCTGGTACCTGAGCCAGTTCATGGTTCTCGACCCCGGAGACCTGATCAACACGGGTACGCCGGCCGGCGTTGCGCTGGGCATGCCCGATCCCAAGCCCTACCTGCGCGCGGGTGACGTCGTCGAGGCCGAGATCGACGGCCTCGGCAAGCAGCGGCAGGTCATGGTCCAGGCCTGAGCGTCAGTTTTTGCGCCAGGCCGATCTGGTGGTTAGGGTGCCCTTAGTTTCGTACCACTTAAGGAGCCCCATGCGCCGCGCGCCCGTCCTCGTCGCCACCGCGATCTCGGTGATCCTGCTCGCCGGCTGCTCCACGAAAGACGACTCGTCCGGCAGCGGCAGTGGCAGCGGTAGCGGTAGTGGCAGCGGACCCACGAACACCGGGGCACCCGACCGTGAGGCCACGGTCAACTCGGTCGACTATTCGTTCGAGGTACCCGCCGACCTCGCGATCAAGAGCGGCGAGACCATCAAGATCACGTTGACCAATAGCGGCAAGCTCGAGCACGAGCTGGAGGTTTTCGCGCCCGACGGCGATGTGCTCGGCGAGGTCGAGCCGATCAAGGCCGGCGCGAAAGGCGACGCAGTCTTCACGTTCAAGCGGCCAGGCGTCTACAAATTCGTATGCGGCGTCGACGACCACAAGGCGCGCGGCATGACTACCGACGTGACGGTGACCTGACCGGCGCGTGGATTTTTTACGAGGCGCGTCGCCCGAGGGCGCGCCTGCGGAACGGGTCCGGCGGCGGCGGGAGCGCCAGCTCGGCTCGCGGGCACGTGTCGAGGGTGATGCCGGCGAACTGCAGGGCGTCGTCGCAGAGCCGGTCTACGGTCCAGCCCGCCTTCACGGCGCCGTCCGTCATCTGCACCTTGTAGATGGTGATCTCGTGCCGCACCGGCTGGTCGTAGATCACAGCGATGGAGCCGACGAGCTCGGCGTTGCCGCGACCGCCGGCGACGCCGTCCCAAGGGCGGTCGTAGCGCTGCCACAGAGACACCGACGCGCTCCACACGCCGTCGCGTGAGACATCGCACTGCTCGAGCTTGCGAACGATAGTTGCCGCTTTGTCCGACGGCACGATTGCGGCCGGGCGGATGATGCGTTCGAGTTCGAATGAAACAGCCACCAAAGCTCCTGTGTTTCGTGTGCTCGAAACATCCATCGGGACCAATCGGGTGCATCTCAATGGACCAACCGGGTGATGAGTTTGGCTAGGCCGACTGGCGCAATTGCTGCTCGGATGGCGACGGTCCGACCTGGTGGTAGCGTCCGCCGCCGGCGGAGCTGGGTGCGAGCGCAAGGGAGTTGGCATTGATCGTGGCCTTTTTCGCTGCCGCGATCGCGCTGGGAGTCGTCGTTGGCTGGGCCAGCGGCGGCCGGCTCAGGGCAGTGATGACGCGTCCGCTCCGTCTGCCGCTGCTCCCGCTCGCTGCCATCGGGCTCTACGTGGTGCGGGTGGTCACGATCGACAGTGCCTCTCGGGCGTCGGGCGCTTTCCTGATTGCGGCGCTCGGTACGGCGACCGCGTGGATCGTCGCCAACGCGGTCAACCGTCCGGCGCTGCTGCGCGTCGGCGTCCTTACCGTCGCGGCCGGCTGGCTGCTTAATGCCGCGTCGTTCGTCGCGAAGGACGACCTCGCCGGGCTGCGCGACATCGTCTCGATCGAGGCGCTGTCCTTGCGCCTGGGTGCCGGCGACTTCGTCATCGCGGTGGGCCTGCTGGTTACGGTCGCTGCAAGCATGCGCCGAGCGGGCATGAGCAGTTCGTCGAACCGGCCCTATCGGCGTACGAAGTCTGATGTGTTCGTCAAGGGCGCCTGAGCCCCGGGCAGCAGCGCTGGCTGGTCGGGGTGGTCGTCGTCCTGATCGCCAAGGCGCTCGACTGGCTCTGACGCGTTTAGCGCCCTGTCGTTTTTCCGCCAGCCTCCACTGCCGGACCGGTGCATGATGGCGCCATGTGGGAAGACTTCGAACGGTGCCTGATCGCCGCCCGGTCGAAGGATGCGCGCTTTGACGGCTGGTTCTTCACCTGCGTGCTGAGCACCGGCATCTACTGCCGGCCCAGCTGTCCTGCGGTCGCACCGAAGGCGCGGAACATGCGCTTCCTGCCGAGCGCTGCTGCCGCGCAGGCGGCCGGCTTCCGGGCCTGCAGGCGGTGCCGGCCGGACGCAACGCCAGGGTCTCCGGAGTGGAACGAGCGCGCTGACGTCGTTGCTAGGGCGATGCGACTCATCGCGGACGGCGCGGTCGACCGCGACGGCGTACCCGGGCTTGCGCGCCGGCTCGGGTACAGCGTGCGACAGATTGAGCGGCAGCTGATGGCCGAGCTCGGCGCAGGTCCCCTGGCCCTTGCCAGGGCGCAGCGGGCGCAGACGGCTCGGATCCTGATCGAGACGACGACCCTGCCGATGGCCCAGATCGCGTTCGCAGCCGGCTTTGCCAGCATCCGGCAGTTCAACGACACCGTCCTCTTGGTCTTTGCGCTGTCACCGACCGCACTGCGCGAGCGGGTGAGCAGGCATCGCGGCGCAGCGGCGGCCGCCCCGGGGACGTTGTCGTTGCGGCTGCCGTTCCGGGCGCCGTTGTGCCCTGACAGCCTGTTCGGGCACCTCGTCGCGACCGCCGTACCGGGGGTGGAGGAGTGGCGCGACGGTGCCTACCGCAGGACGCTGCGCCTGCCGCACGGCTCGGGGATCGTCGCGCTTCGCCCGCTGCCCGAGTACGTCGACTGCCAGCTCACGCTGCAGGATCTGCGCGACCTGTCGTCGGCGGTCGCCCGGTGCCGGCGGCTGCTCGATCTCGACGCCGACCCCGTGGCCGTCGACGACGCGCTTGCCGCCGACCCCACGCTCGCGCCGCTGATCTCGAAGGCGCCCGGGCGCCGGGTGCCGCGGACCGTCGACCCGGTGGAGTTCGCCATCCGCGCGGTGCTCGGTCAGCAGGTCTCGACCTCTGCGGCGCGCACGCATGCGAGCCGGCTGGTTCAGGCGTACGGCGAGCCGATCGCCGACGCCGCCGGCGGACTCACGCATTTGTTCCCCGCGATCGCCGATTTGGCCGAGATCGATCCGGCGACCCTCGCGATGCCGGCCGCTCGGCGTACCGCGGTCGCCGGATTGGTTTCCGCTCTGGCGGATGGATCCGTCGACCTCGACGCCGGGTCCGAGTGGGCCGAGGCCCGGGCGGCACTCGCCCGGTTGCCCGGCCTCGGCGCGTGGACCGTCGAGACGATCGCCATGCGCGCGCTCGGCGACCCTGATGCGTTCCTGCCGACCGACCTCGGCGTGCGCCTGGCCGCGCGGGCGCTCGACCTGCCCGCCTCGCCGTCCGCGCTGAGTGTGCATGCGCAGCGCTGGCGTCCCTGGCGCGCGTACGCCGTCCAGTACCTCTGGTCGACCGGCACCCATGCCATCAACCGCCTACCAGCCGAGGACGTCGCATGACTGCACACCGGACCGCCACGACCATCGACAGCCCGATCGGCGCGCTCACGCTGGTCGCGGCCGACGGCGTACTCGCCGGTCTCTACATGCACGAGCAGCGCCACGCGCCGCCTGCCGAGGCACACGGTGAGTCTGACCCCGCTGCGTTCGGTGCCGTGACCGAGCAACTAGACGCCTACTTCCGCGGCGAGCTGACCGAGTTCGACGTACCGCTTTCCGTGGAGGGCACGCCGTTTCAGAAGCGCGTGTGGGCGGCGCTGCGCGAGATCCCGTACGGCGAGACCCGCTCGTACGGCCAGATCGCCGCGCGGATCGGCCAGCCCGGCGCGAGCCGCGCCGTCGGTCTGGCCAACGGCCGCAACCCGATCGCGATCATCGTGCCGTGCCATCGCGTCGTCGGGGCCGACGGACGGCTGACCGGGTACGGCGGCGGGCTGCCGCGCAAGCAGCATCTGCTGGCACTCGAGCAGCGGGCGTTGACGCCGTCCGTCTGAGCAGGTGGCGACTGTCTACCGTCGCCGAACGCATACCCGATCGGGTGATTCCTCTAGCCCGGATCGTGTCGATGGGTCTGTAGGGGATGGCGACGGCCGTGCGCCGGGTCGGCGCCCCTGGAGGAGTCTCGGTGCATCGTCTCGTCACGTCGTGGATCGCTCTGGCGATACTGCTCGCCGCATTGCTGGTGGGCTCGGCCGTCACGTTGACCGGCCTTCAGCGACAGCTGGTGGAGCGCACCAACACGCGGACTGTCGAGACGGCCAAGCTGGTGGCCTCGCTCGTCGTACACCGCAACATCGCGGAAGGCAGCTTCGACGACGGGCAGTTCAGCCTCAGCGAGCGTCAGGACATGGACACCGATATCGCCGAGCTCATGCTCCACGCTCGCGTCGTCGGCATCGAGGTGTGGAACAAAGACGGCCGGCTGCTCTACGCCGACCCCAACCATCCGGCCGAGAAGACGGACCTCCGCACGGACGAGCTTGCGCGTTCGAAACTCGGGCAGCCGTGGATCGCGATGTCGGCGGACCACGCTGAGCGAGGCTTGCGGACGCTCGAAGTGTTCCTGCCCTACACAGCGGGAGTCGGGGAGGGTCACCTGGAGGGCACCGTCCAGGTGCTCATCGCTCAGGAGCCGATCGCGAACGGGATCAGCCGGTCGACGCGCCAGCTGTACGCCGTGGCCGTCCCCCTGATGCTGGCCGCCATCACGCTGCTGTTCATCATCCGCCGGCGCCTGATCATCCGTCTGCGCGAAGCGCGACATGACCCACTCACCGGGTTGCTCAACCGCGGCGCGATGCGCGAGGAAATCCTGCGCGTTTCGGCCCGCGCGCGGACGACACCCGGGGATTGCGCGGCACTCCTTGTGCTCGACCTCGACGGCTTCAAGGCGGTGAACGACACACTCGGCCACCCTGCGGGTGATGCTCTTCTCATTCAGGTCGCTCGGGCACTGCGCGACGCCGTCCGTCCCGCCGACATACTCGCCCGGCTCGGCGGTGATGAGTTCGGCGTACTGCTCACGGATCTGCCGGATGAGATCACGGCTGAGGCCGTTTCGGTGCAGATGCTGGACCGGTTCCGAGCGGCGTCATTCACCGTGCACGGCGTCGAGCTCAGCGTCGACGCCGGCGTCGGCGTCGTCCTGCTGCCGAGGCATGGCCGCGACGCCGACGTGTTGCTGCGGCGTGCCGACGTCGCGATGTACCAGGCGAAAGCGACGGACGTCGGCGTTGCCGTGTACGACGAGGCGAACGACCCGCACGACGTGGCACAGCTTGGGCTGCTCGCGGAGTTGCGCCGGGCGATTGAGCAGAACGAGTTGGTCCTGCACTACCAGCCGAAGCTGCGGATGCACACGAACGACGTTGCAGGGGTCGAGGCGCTCGTCCGGTGGCAGCATCCGACTCGCGGATTGCTCGCGCCGGGTGCGTTCGTCCCGATCGCCGAGAACACCGCGCTGATGAAGTCGTTGACCGACTGGGTGCTGCGCGAAGCGATCAGGCAGGCCGCCGAATGGCACAAGGCAGGCCTGACGGTCGCGGTCGCGGTCAACGTCAGTCCGCGGAGCCTGCTCGACGGCGACCTGCCGGGCGCCGTACTCGGGTTGCTTTCCGACGCCGGACTCCCGGCGGAGCTGCTCGAGCTCGAGGTCACCGAGACGGCGATCATGACCGACCCGCACCGGGCAGCGACAGTCCTCAAGATCCTCGGCACACTCGGCGTGCGAGTCGCCATCGACGACTTCGGTGTCGGCTACACCTCGCTCGGCTTCCTCAAGTCGCTGCCGGTACACGAACTGAAGATCGACCGCACGTTCATCAGTGACCTGCTCACCAATGAGAAGGATCAGGCGATCACCGAGACGATCATCGCCCTGGCGCACCGGCTTGGCCTGACGGTGGTTGCTGAAGGCATCGAGACCGAAGAGGTGTGGCGCCGGCTCCAGGCGCTCAACTGCGACACAGGGCAGGGCTACCACCTAGGCCGCCCGATGCCAGCGGACGCGCTCACCAGCTGGCTGGTCGCACGGGTTCCAGTCACCTCGGCCCGTCACAGCCAGATCTCGCCAAGGGTCTAGCGAGCCGCGAGCTCTGCCCGCTGCGCCCACGCGCCGATGTCGCCTCGTGCCAACGCCACGGCGAGCAGGTCGGGGAACGCGTCGGGCGTGCAGGCGAACGTCGGCACGCCCGTCCCCGGCCACGTTGCAGGAGGTGCTCGACCGCAGTGGGTCGACAGGATGCCGGGGAAATGAGACTGCGACCCTACCCGGAAGGGTAAAGCCGCAGGTCAGAGGTGGTGCGCCGCCAGGGACTTGAACCCCGAACCCGCGGATTAAGAGTCCGCTGCTCTGCCAATTGAGCTAGCGGCGCGCTGCTCGAGCGGAGTGGACTTTACCAGCTCCGCTCGAGCACGCGGCCTCGTTTGCGTCGCGTGGGCGACGCTCAGACTTCGCTTCCCTCCTGCGCCTCGACCGGCGTGCGGGGAGTCACGATCGCGTCGCGCAGGTCGATCCCGGTGACCTCGTGTCCCTCGACGTGGATGTTGGGCAGTATCCGGTCGAGCCACTTGGGCAGCCACCAGTTGCGATCGCCCAGCAGCTCCATCGTCGCGGGCACCAGCACCATGCGGACGAGAGTCGCGTCGACCAGGATCGCCGCCGCCAACCCGATACCGATCATCTTCATGAAGACGATCGGCATGGGCACGAACGCCAGGAACACGATGATCATGATCGCCGCCGCGGCCGTGATAACCCGCGCCGTCTTGGCGAGGCCATCAGCAACAGCGAGCCCGTTGTCTCCCGTCTTGTCGTACTCCTCACGGATTCGCGAAAGCAGGAACACCTCGTAGTCCATCGAAAGCCCGAACAAGATCGCGAACATCATCATCGGGATGAAGCTCGGGACCGGCGTCACCTCGGGGATGCCGATGAGGTCACCGAGCGGTCCGCCGTTGACCGCGAGCGCCATGATGCCGAGGGCCGCGGTGATGGACAGCAGGTTCATGATCGCTGCCTTGAGCGGTACCAGCAATGATCGGAAGACCAGCATCAGCAGGAGGAACGAGAGCAACACAACCGCGCCGATGAACACCGGCAGCCGCTGGCTGACCCCCCGCGTCGAATCAACGCCGCCAGGCACATAGCCGCCGACGTTGATCTTCAGGGCCGTGCCCGCAGTGGCGGTCGGGATCTCCTTGTCGCGCAGGGTGTCGACTAGCTCCTCGGTCTTCTTGTCCTGCGGAGAGGTGGTCGGGAAGAGCGTGATGATCGCCGTGTCACCACCCGGGCTCGGCTGCGCGGGGGTCACGAACTGCACGCCAGGGACCGTGCGCAGCTTCTCGGCAACCGCGTTTGCGGGTTCGAGCAGCTGCTGGCCGGTCGCCCCCTCGACGGTCAGAAGCATCGGCCCGTTGAAGCCTGGACCGAATCCCTGAGCGAGCAGGTCGTACGAGCGGCGCGACGTCTTGCTCGCGACGTCGTTGCCGTTGTCGGGGAAGCCGTAGCGGATGCCGAGGAACGGCGCGGAAAGCACCAGTAGCGCAACTAGGCCGCCGAGCGCCGCCGGCCAGGGGCGCCGCTGGATAAACCGGCTCCAACGGTAGAAGCCGGTCTGGTCGTAAGGCTTGACCTGCTTGCGGACGAACGGCACGTGCAACCGTTCGATGTTTTTGCCCACGAACCCGAGTACGGCGGGCAGCAGCGTCATGGACGCGGCCATGATGACGAGCACCGCGATAACGGCGGAGAAGGCGACACCCGCGGTGAACGGCTGGCCCATGAGCAGCATGCCGAGCATCGAAATGACGACTGTGCAGCCCGCGAATACGACGGCACGTCCGGCTGTGGCGATCGACGTCAAAGTCGCACGGTGAGGATCGGCGCCCTCAGCGAGGGTGGTGCGGTAGCGGGTGACGATGAACAGCGCGTAGTCGATACCGACGCCGATACCGATCATCATTGCGACGTTCGGCGCCCATTCGGGAACGGGGACCACGCGGCGCAGCAGCTCGCCCAGCGCGACCGCGATGCCGATGCCGAACAACGCGGTCAGCAGCGGAAGACCGACGGCCACCAGCGATCCGAAGAAGAACACGAGGATGATCGCGGCGGCAATGAAGCCCACCATTTCCGAGCCGATAGCGGGTGCCTCGGCCATCTGCGCGACGGCGCCGCCAGCCTCGACCTTCAACTCGTCGGTGCTGTTCTTAATGATCGGCCCGATGAGGGCCTTCGCCGACTTCGGCGTGAACTCAGTGTTGATCTTGTCGAGGTCGACGTCGGCGTAGGCGATCGTGCCGTCGCGGGCGATCTGCCGTGCGCCCTGCCCACTGAACGGGCTGGTCACGCCCACGACATGCTCGGCGCCCTGGACGTCGGCGAGGATCTTCTCGATCCGTGGCTTGATCGCTGGGGACGCGACACCGGCGTCCGCCTTGAAGACGATCTGGACGGTGTCACCGGACTTCTGCGGGAACTTGTCCTTCAGAAGGTCGAGCGCGGCCTTCGATTCCGAGCCGGGCTGCATGTAGTCGGCCCTGAACTCGCCGCCGAAAGCGCCCGCAAGAGCGAACGCCCCGATCAACGCTGCGATCCAGGCGACGACCACCCTGCGGCGCCGCAGATAGCACCATTCCGCGAGTCGTACGAGCATGTGGACGCTCCCTCCGTGAGGTCGTTCTGACCCTAGCTCGCGGGTCGGACAGTCTCGACCCCTATTTTCGCTTCGCCCGGACTGGACGCCAGCGATGACCCTGCGTAGGGGAACGTCGTTTGAGCACAGGCCATTTCGACATTTAGGCGCGAAGAAAAATAGTCGCGCCGCCGTACGCGCGTGCATGGAGTTACTGCCGCCGTACGGTCGGTGCATGTGGGGTGAGCGACGGGGATCGAACCCGCGACAACCGGGACCACAACCCGGTGCTCTACCAACTGAGCTACGCCCACCATCGCGCTAGACGCGCGGCACGGAGTCTAGAGCCACCCCGCGGGCGCCGCTAACCCGTTGCGGGCGTCTCGGCCGCGGGCGCGTCGTCGGAAACGGCCGCCTCGGCCTCCACCGGCTGCGGCACCGGCGGTGCCACGAACATCGCTGACCGGTAGTAGCGCAGCTCCTCCACGGACTCGAGGATGTCGGCCAGCGCGCGGTGCCCGCCGCCCTTGGTCGGCGCCTTCTGGTAGATCTTGGGATACCAGCGACGCGCCAGCTCCTTGATCGATGACACGTCGATCATCCGGTAGTGCAGGTGCTTGTCGAGCTCAGGCATGTAGCGGATAAGGAATGCGCGGTCGGTCGCGATCGAGTTGCCGCACAGGGGAGCTGCGCGCTCGCCCGGCACGTGCTCGCGGATCATCGCGAGCGCCCGCTGCTGCGCCTGCTCGAGGGTGATGGTCGACTCGAGCACCGCCTCGGTCAGCCCCGAGCGCGCGTGCATGTCGCGCACCACCTCGTCCATGTTCGCGAGGACGTCACGTGGCTGATGGATCACCAGATCGAGTCCCTCGCCGACCGGTTCGAGCTCCGAGTCGGTCACGAGTACGGCGATCTCGACGATGACGTCCTTGTCCGGATCGAGCCCGGTCATCTCCAGGTCGATCCACACCAGTCGGTCCTTCATTCGCCGAACTCTAGAGGAGAGCCGCGTGTCAAGATCGAGTCGAGGTGGCGCCATGGTCCCGAGCACGATGACGAGCTTCACCGGGTCGGGCGGGGAGACGTGTTCCGGGCTGCTCGACGTTTCCGCGGAAACGCCGACGGCGTACGCCGTCCTCGCGCACTGCTTCACCGCCGGCGACGACGGCGATGCGGCGGCGCGCATCGCGCGTGCGCTGACTGCTCGCGGGATCGCCGTACTGCGTTTCGATTTCACCGGGCTCGGTGCCTCGGGCGGGTGACTTCGCCGACGCCAATCAAGCGACAGATCACCATCGTCGGCGACCACGACGACGAGCAGCGCGCCCGGCAGCGCGCCCGGCAGGACTCGAACCTGCGACCAATTGCTTAGAAGGCAACTGCTCTATCCACTGAGCTACGGGCGCTCGATCGACATTCTGCCCGCACCGGATACGCGCGGTCCGCAGATAGTGAAGAGCCCGCCTTTGCCTGTGAGCGAATTCTTCCGCCACATCTGGCGGAAAAGTGCTCACACCCCGGGTCTGTGCGCTGGTGACAGACCTGGGGACGCACGGCGTCAGGCCGCGGCCGCCTGACGCGTCCGGTACCAGCTGATGGTGCGCTCGAGCGCTTCGTGGTGCGGTGTCGGTTCGGCGCCGAAGACCGAGGCGTACGCCGAGTGGTCGAGAATGTGCGGCTGCTCGAACTCGCACAGCATCTCGGCGACCTCACGCACCAGTGGCATGACCAGGCCAAGACCGCGCAGGACCGCGCTCGGCGTGCTGACGAGCTTGGCCGTCGTACCGGCAACCTCCTTGGCGGTCTGGAAGAACTCGGCGGTCGAGATCGTGGGGGCGCTCGGCACGTGCCACGCGCGCCGTGCGCCCGGTCGCCGCGTGGGGTAGGTCCTCGGTCAGCGGGCCTGGCACCTCGCCGTACATGTAGGTGTTCTCGACGGCGACGTAGACCGCGCCGTTCTTCCTGGCCGCGGCGAGCAGCCCGCGCTGGATGGGCGGGAACTGCTCCGGCCACTTGGTGTACGCCGGCTGCGCGGCACCGTAGATGACCGCAGCTCCGTCTGTGGCAGCGATCGCGGCCTCGGCGTCCGTGACGTTAGAGTGCGTTGTGCAAGTTATAGCCTCTAACTTAAGGCAGTGTCAATAACATGCGCCTCATGGTTTCGGCAGACCCTCCGGTACCCCGGCGAGCGCGCTACCGCGAGCAATCGGCGGCCGAGATCAAGTCGCTTGCGCTGGCGCAGCTGAGCGACGCCGGCACGGGCGGCCTGTCCCTCAACGCCATCGCTCGTGCGATGGGCATGACGGGGCCCGCGATCTACCGCTACTTCGCCAGCCGTGACGAGCTGCTCACGCAACTCATCGTCGACGGCTACGACTCTCTCGCCGATGCGGTCCAGGCCGCGGTCGACAGCGAGCCCGAGGACGACCCACGGGCGCGGGTCCGCGCGTTCTGCATCGCCTTCCGCGAATGGGCCCTCGCCAACGTCGCCCGCTACGAACTCCTCTTCGGTACGCCGGTGCCTGGCTACGTCGCCCCCGACGACCGCACCACGATCGCGGCTCGCCGCATCATGGCGGTCGTCATCGGCGAGGCGGCCCGGCTGCCCGCGACGAAGGTGCGCACGGGCAGGCGGGGCAACCTGCCGTCGGCTGTCGCGCCATCGCCTTCGCAGTGGGACGCGCGCGGCGAGGACGTGCCGGTCGAGGTGATGTACGACGCCGTGACGATGTGGACGCGGCTGCACGGGTTCATCTCATTGGAACTGCGCGGCCACCTCGGGGCGATCATCGACTCGACCGAGCAGATGTACCTGCGTGAGGTCGACTCTCTGCTCGACGACGTCAGCGGCCCCCTGTGACGACCGAGAGACTGCGTCGTCCGGTTGCTTGGAGCGCGATCCTGCCGGTTGCGCTCGCGCAGCTCACGATCCTTGTGGCGACGGCGAACGGCTATGGCTACCACCGCGACGAGCTCTACTTCATCGAGGCCGCGAAGCATCCCGCATTCGGGTACGACGACCAGCCGCCGCTCACGCCGCTGATCGGCCGGCTGTCGCAGGCGCTCTTCGGCAGCGACCCCCGCGGCCTTCGCGTGTTCTCCGCGGTAGCGATGGCGATTGTCGTCATCCTCGTGTCGCTGATAGCCGCGGAGTTCGGCGCCGGGCGCATCGGCCAGTTCGTCGTCGCCGTATGCGCTGCACTGTCGATCGCGTTATTCGTCGGGCACATCCTGTCTACGACGACGTTCGACCTGCTGTTCTGGGTGCTCCTGGCGTATCTGGTCACGCGGCTTCTCGCCGGCGGGGACGAACGCTTATGGCTCGTCGTCGGGCTCGTGGCGGGCATCGCCTTGGAGAACAAGAACCTCGTGCTCGTGCTCATCGCGTCGCTGGCCGTCGGTTTCGCGCTCGACCGCCGGCTCGATGCGCTGCGCAGCCGGTGGCTCTGGGCCGGAGCCGCGATCGCGATTGCGCTATGGCTCCCCAACCTGCTCTGGCAGGCGCGCAACGATTGGCCTCAGCTGGAACTCGGCCGCAAGATCGGCGCGGAGGATCCGATCGGCTACCGCGCGCTGCTAGTGCCGTTCCAGTTCTTGCTGGTGCCCCTGCCGCTCTGCGCAATCTGGATCGCCGGCGTACGGCGACTGGTGCGCGGCCAGGAGGCGCGAGCATTCCGGCCTCTCGGTTACGCGTACGTCGCACTGCTGGCGATCACGTTCCTGCTGGGTGCAAAGCCCTACTACACGGGTGGCCTGCTGCTCGTCGTACTTGCGGCCGGCGGAGCCTCGGTCGACCGCTGGGTCGCGCGGCGCCCGCGTGGTCGGCTGCTGCTGATCCCGGCGCTCGCGCTGTCACTGGCAGTTTCTGTCGTGCTCGCTCTGCCTGTGACCCCGGTCGAGTCCGTGCACGCGACCCCGATCCCCGACATCAACGAGGACGCCATCGAGACGATCGGCTGGCCGCGTTTCGTCGAGACCGTCGCGAAGGTGTGGGGCCGCATTCCCGAGCCCGCGCGCAGCAACGCGGTGATCTTCACCGGCAACTACGGAGAGGCGGGCGCCATCGATCGGTTCGGGCCCGCGCTCGGCCTGCCGTCGGCGTACTCCGGGCACAACAGCTACGCCCGCTGGGGGATCCCGCCAGGCAGAGCGGGACCAGTCATCGTGCTCGGCTACGGGCCGCAGGGGGTCAAGTCGGACTTCAAGGACTGCGTCGAGTCAGCCCGCATCGACAACGGCGTCGATCTCGACAACGAGGAACAGGACGGGCCAGTCTGGACCTGCAGCGGTCCCGTCCGCCCCTGGGCAGAGC
>JBKJZO010000089.1:0-32211 GCA_046715235.1 Mycobacteriales bacterium | reverse complement strand
GCATCGTCGTCTTCGCCGTCAGCGGCATCACCGACCGCGGCCAGGTGAGCGCCTGCAAGACCGACAAGGCCACTGTGCAGACCGCCCAGGAGGCCCACTACGCCAGGAACGGTTCGTACGCCGCGAGCACTGCAGCGCTGGCGACCGCTGGCTTCCTGTCCTCGGCTTCGACTCTGCACAGCACCGCTGCCACCGGCGTCGTCACGCCGATCGCGCCCTGCACCTAAAAGTCCCATCGACGGAAAGGCCCCGGCTTCGGCCGGGGTCTTTTCGTTTGTGCCAAGAAACTCAGCGTGGGCGAGCGATCTCGTTCGGGTAGCTCGCGTAGGCGACGGCGTCGTCGTACGCCACCGACCCGCGGGCGACCAGGGCGGACAGCGACGATTCGAGTGTCTGCATGCCGTCCTGCTGGCCGGTGGTGACCAGGTTGCGGAGCTGGCGCGTCTTGCCTTCTCGGATCAGGTTGCGCACAGCGTAGGTGGCCACCAGCACTTCGAACGCCGCGACCCGGCCGCCGTTGGCCCGCGGCAGCAACCGTTGGTGGCACACCGCCGTGAGCGAGTTGGCGAGCTGTACGCGGATCTGCGTCTGCCGCTCGGCGGGGAAGACGTCGACGATGCGGTCGAGCACCTGCGAGGCGTCATTGGTGTGCAGTGTCGCAAGCACCAGGTGGCCCGTCTCGGCGATCGTCAGCGCGGTCTGGATCGTCTCCAGGTCGCGCATCTCACCGATGAGCAACACGTCCGGGTCCTCGCGCAACGCCGATCGCAACGCCGTCTGGAACGTGTCGGTGTCCTCGCCGACCTGGCGCTGGTTGACCGCCGCGACCTTGTGCCGGTGCACGTACTCGATCGGGTCCTCGATGGTGAGGATGTGGCACGGCCGCGTCGAGTTGATGCGGTCGACGAGGCAGGCGAGCGTTGTCGACTTGCCCGACCCGGTCGGCCCGGTGACCAGGATCAGGCCCTGCATCTGGCTGACGAACTTGTCGAGTACGGCGGGCAGCCCCAGGTCGTCGAACGTCGGCAGCTCATAGCGGATGATGCGCAGCGCGATCGCCACCGAGCCGCGCTGCTGAAAGGCACTGGCCCGCATCCGCGCCTGGTCTCGCCAGTTGAAGGAGAAGTCGAGCTCGCGGCGCGTGTCGAACTCGGCCGCTTGCTTGACGTTCATGATGCCGCGCAGGATGCGGTCGGTGTCCTCGGGGCGCAGCGACGCGGCGTCCAGCCGGAGCAAGTTTCCGTCGACCCGGATCAACGGCGGCGAGCCGGCCGTCAGCAGCAGGTCGCTGCCCTTGCGCTCCCACACCTCGCCCAGCCAGCCGTCGAGCTCTGCCCCGTTGTCGCTCATACCCACCGTCGCAGTCGAAAGATGTGCGGACAGTCCGCTCAGTCTCGCAGACCATCGGCGCCGCGCCGGTCAGCCTTGCCACTCGACCGAGTGTCCGTGAAAGGGTCTGCGGCGTGCGAGTACTCGTTCTTGGCTCAGGTGCGCGTGAGCACGCGTTGTGTATCGCCCTCGCCCGCGACCCGTTCGTGTCCTCCATTGTCTGCGGGCCGGGCAATGCGGGCACGGTCGGCATCGCCGAGCCGGGCTCTTGCGACATGAGCGACCCGGAGTCGTGCGCGTCCCTCGCGGAGGCCGTCGGCGCGGAGTTCGTCATCGTCGGCCCGGAGGGGCCGCTGGTCGCGGGAGCGGCCGACGTGTTGCGCGAGCGCGGCCTGCCGGTCTTTGGCCCGAGTGGCGCCGCAGCACGGCTCGAGGGATCGAAGGCTTTCGCCAAGGACGTGATGGCCGCGGCCGGCGTACCGACCTCGAGTTCGCGCACGCACACGAGCGCCGAGTCGGCGTTCGAGCATCTCTACGCGCAGCAGCCGCCCTACGTCGTCAAGTACGACGGACTCGCAGCCGGCAAGGGCGTGACTGTGACGAGCGACCTCGAAGCGGCCCGCGAGGCGGTGCGCTCGGTGCTGAAGACACCGGACGACGCGCTCGTCATCGAGGACTACCTCGACGGTCCCGAGGTCTCGCTGTTCGGCGTGACCGACGGCACGACCGTCGTCGCGCTGCGGCCGGCTCAGGACTTCAAACGCATCGGTGACGGCGACACCGGTCCCAACACCGGCGGCATGGGCGCATACAGCCCGCTGCCGTGGCTCTCGCAAGAGACGGTCGACGAGATCACGCGGACAGTTCTCGAACCCACGGTGCGGGAGATGTCTGCGCGCGGGACGCCGTTCTCCGGCCTGCTCTACGCGGGCCTGGCGATGACGTCGCAGGGTCCGCGCGTGATCGAGTTCAACGCGCGCTTCGGCGACCCCGAGACGCAGGTCGTGCTGCCGATGCTGCGCACGCCGCTGGGGCAGTTGCTGTACGCCGCCGCGACGGGTGATCTCGCTGGCACGACTCTCGACTGGGGCGGCGGTTCGGCGATCACCGTCGTACTCGCGGCCGGCGGCTATCCCGGAGCCGTCCGCAGCGGCGACGCGATTCGTGGCCTCGACGCAGCCGCTAGCGTCAGCGGAGCCACCGTCGTACACGCCGGCACCGCGCTCCGCGATGGCCGGGTAGTCAGCGCCGGCGGACGTGTCCTGTCGGTGGTCGGGACCGGCGACACACTCACCGACGCTCGCGCCTCGGCGTACGAAGCAGTGGAGCGCATCAAGTTCGAAGGCATGCAGTACCGCACAGACATCGCCGCCCTTGCAGAAAGCGGCCAGATCCCCACGGTCTGAAGGCCCGTCAGCGTTTGCGGCCAATGGCGAGCAGCGCGACGTCGTCCCGGCTGGTTGGCCCGCGATGCGCGAGCACCGATTCAGTGATCGTGCCGACGGTCGCCTCCGCGTTGATGCCGGTGGTCCCAGCGAGCAGCCGGGCCAGCGACTCGACGCCGAACTCCGCGCCACCACGGTCACGCGCCTCCGTGACCCCATCGGTGTACATGAGCAAGAGGGCGTCCTGCGCCAGCTCGACGTTGGTCTCGGTGAGCGAGACCTCGTCGAAGACCCCGAGCAGATCCCCCGGCACGCCCACCTCGGCCACCTGACCATTCGCGGTGCGCACCAGCGGAGCCGGGTGTCCGGCGCAGCACAGGGTGATGGACTGGCCGCCGTTGAGCGTTGCGACCGCAACGAGTGCCGTGACGAAAGGCGCCTCCTCGGCGCGACGCAGTGCGTCGTTAAGCACCCGCGCAATCGCGGCAGGCCGCGGCTCCCGCATCGCCGTGGCCCTGATCGTGTGACGCGCCAATGCGGTGACGGTGGCGGCCTCCGCACCCTTTCCGCAGACGTCGCCGATAACGAACACCCAGGTCTGCGGGTCGACGGCGAACACGTCGTAGAAGTCACCGCCCACCCGCAAACCGTCACCGCCCGCGTAGTAGCTCGAGGCGAGGTCGAAGCCGGGGATATGCGGCAGGTGCGGCGGCAACAGACTTCGCTGCAAGGTCTGCGCGAGGGCAGCTACCGCACGTTCCGTGTGCCGCTGAGCCGTGACGTCAGCGCTGGTTCCGATCCACTCGGTGAGACGGCCCTCGTCGAAGATCGGTACGGCGTGCGCGTAGATGACGCGGTTGCTGCCGGCCGCAGTCCGTATCTCGTACTCGGCTTCAAACGTCAGCCCCGACGCGAGGGCTTCGTTCCAGAGCGCCGCGACCCGCGGCTGGTCCTCCGGCACGATCGCGCTCAGCCAGCCCATGCCAGTGACCTCCTCGACGGATTGGCCGGTGATACGGCGCCACCTCGGGATGTCGATCAGGAGCTCGCCGCTGGCAGAGGTGCGAAACACGTCCATCGACGTCGCCTCGGCCAGCGAGCGGTAGCGCTGCTCGCTGCTGCGCAGCTCGTCCTCGGCTCGCATCCGCTCAAGGAACTGGCCGAGCTGTTTGCCGATCGCCGACACCACCTCGAGCTCTGCGGTGTCGGCTTTCCGCGGTTCCAGGGAGAACAGCTCGATGACACCGAGGACGGTGTTGCCCGCCATGAGCGGCAGCGCCAGAGCACTCTGCAGGCCGGCCGCGGCGCCGGCATCCCTGCGCGCGAAGTTCGTCTCGTCGGCCAGTTGTTCGAAATGCATCGGCGCGGCCAGCGACCAGACCCGTCCCGGAAGCCTCTCGCCACGACTGAAGCGTCGCGTTCGCGTCTGAATGACGAAATCCGGATCGATCGCCGCGCCGACGTGCCACACGTCGACGTTCGCCAGGACGCCGTCGCGGACCTCCCACAGAGCGGCGACGTCCCAGTCGAGACGTTCGCACAGCGTGGGCAGGACCATCGGAAGCGCCATGTCGGCGCTGGCGGCTTTGTGCAGCTGCTCGGCGACATCCATGCTCGCCTGCAGGTAGCGCGCCACGGCGGCTCGCCGTTCAAGCTCGCGCACCGCACTCACGTCACGCAACGAGCCGACGACGAGAAGCTCGCCGTCGAGTCCGGTCGTGGCCTGCAAGGTCAGCTGGATGTCGACCTCGGTGCCGTCGGCGCGCAGCGCGGGCACCCGGACAGGATGACCGCCGACGAGCAGGCCGGTCCGGGTCCGCAGATACCGGGCGAAGCCTTGCGTGTGCTGCTCGTGGTAGCGAGGCGGTACGAAGCTGATCAGCGGCTTCCCGACCGCGTCCTCGGTCGCCAGCATGGTGGCGGCGGCCCGGTTGGCGTACCGGATCGTCGCGGTCGCGTCGACCACGATTGCGGCATCAGCCATCTCGTCGAGAACACGTGCCAAGTCGATGTCGGGCGCCACGATGTGTCCTTCCGGCCCGTCCCAGCTTACAAAGCAGGCTCATTCCTTGATCGGCTCGCCGAATCGGACAATGGTGGGCCGGCGAGGTGAAAAATTGGGCTATCGCAGCGCATGCGAAACAATCCCGTGACCGCAGTCACGCCACGATCACCGAGGGGAAGACCGTGCCGGAAAACCCGAAGGTCGCGATCGTCTACGGCTCGCCCAGCGACCACGATGTGATGGCCCAGGCAGGCGCGATGCTCGAGCGCTTCGGGGTCGCGTACGACGAGACCTCGATCTCCGCCCACCGCGCACCGAAGCGACTTCAGGACTGGCTCGGCGAGCTCGAACCGCGTGGCGTCGAGGTCGTCATCGCCGGCGCCGGCATGAGCGCGGCGTTGCCTGGAGTCGTCGCCGCGAACACCGCTCTGCCGGTGATCGGAGTACCGATCCGTGGCGGTGCCCTCGACGGGCTAGACGCGCTGCTATCGATCTCGCAGATGCCGCCGGGTGTGCCGGTCGCGTGCGTCGGCCTCAACAACGCGACCAACGCTGCCGTGCTCGCCGTACAGATCCTCGCCGTCGGCGACCCCGACCTGCGCGCGAAGATGTGGAAGTTCAAGGACGACTTCGAGCAGGCAGCGGCTCGTCAGTGATCGGTCGCTACACACTGCCCGAGATGGGCGGCGTCTGGTCAGAGGCGCACAAGTACGAACTCTGGTGCAAGGTCGAGACGCTCGTGCTCGAAGCCCACGCGCGCGCCGGCGTGGTGCCCGAGGACAGTGTCGAGCCGGTACGCGCGGCGCCGCCACCCAAGCCCGAAGCCGTCGATGCCATCGAGGCAGTCACTCAGCACGACGTGATCGCGTTCCTGTCGGCCTGGGCCGACAACACCGAGCCCCGCAGCGCGGCGGCCTACGTGCACTTCGGCATGACCAGCTCCGACCTGCTCGACACCGCGCTCGCCGTACAGCTCACCGAGGCCAGCGACCTGCTCCTGGCAAAGCTCGACGCTCTCGTCGGTCAGCTGCGCGACCTCGGCCTCGAGCACCGCGATACCGTCAAGGTCGGGCGCACCCACGGGGTCCATGCCGAGCCCGACACGTTCGGCCACACCGTCGCCAACTTCGCATTCGCGATGGCGCGCTCGCGCGACCGGCTGCGCCGAGCTCGCTCGGCGGTTGCCGTCGCGAAGATCTCCGGCGCGGTCGGCACCTACTCCAACATCGACCCTGCCGTCGAGGAGCACGTGGCCGCTGAGCTGGGGCTGGTGCCCGCGCCGGCGGCCACTCAGGTCGTGATGCGTGACGGCATCAGCGAATGGGTCAACGCCCTGTCGATCGTCGCCACCGTCTGCGAGGCCATCGCGCTCGAGGTGCGGCACGGCCAGCGCACCGAGGTGCGCGAGCTGCAGGAGCCTTTCGCCCAGGGGCAAAAGGGCTCATCGGCCATGCCACACAAGAAAAACCCGATCCTGTGCGAGCGCATCTGCGGGCTCCCCCGGGTGGTCCGCGCGCAAGTCGTGCCCGTGCTCGAAGGCATCCCGCTCTGGCACGAGCGCGACATCAGCCACTCCAGCGTCGAGCGGGTCGCGCTGCCCGACGCGGCCATTGGCACCGACTACCTGCTGCATCTGACGTCTCGCCTGGTGACGGGGCTGACCGTCGACCGCGAACGCATGCGGGCCAACCTCGACGCGACCGGCGGGCTGATCTACACCAGTGCAGTGCTGCTGGAGCTGGTCGAGACCGGGCTGTCCCGCGAGGAGGCCTACGCGATCGTGCAGGCCGCGGCGATGGAGACGTGGCAGTCAGGCCTGCCGTTCCGCGAGACGCTGCGCAAGCGCCCGGAGGCGGCGGGGCTCAGCGAAACCGCCCTGAACACCATCATGCGACCCGAGCGCTACCTCGCCCGTCTCGCTCCGATATTCGATCGCTTGGAGGCGCTCGCGTGATTCCCACCCTCGATCACATCCACAGCGGCAAGGTGCGCGACCTCTACGCGGTCGACGACCAGCTGCTGCTCGTCGCGAGCGACCGCATCTCGGCGTACGACGTCGTGCTGCCGACCGCGATCCCCGACAAGGGCGCGGTGCTCACCGGCCTGTCGCTGTGGTGGTTCGACCAGCTCGCCGACGTCGTACCGCACCACGTCGTCGCGGCGAAGGTCGACGACTACCCGCCCGCGCTCAAGGACCAGGCCGACGCGCTGCGCGGCCGGTCGATGCTCTGCAAGCGCCTCAAGATGGTCGAGGTCGAGTGTGTCGCGCGCGGTTACCTGACTGGCTCTGGGCTGACGGAGTACGCGCGCACCGGCTCGGTCTGCGGCGTACCGCTACCGCCCGGGCTGGTCGACGGCAGCCGGTTGCCCGAGCCGATCTTCACGCCCACGACGAAGGCGCCGGTCGGCGAGCACGACATGCCGATGACCTTCGACGAGGTGGTCGACAAGGTGGGCGCGGAGCTGGCCGAGCAACTGCGCGCGACGACCATCGATGTCTACCAGCGCGGGGTCGAGCTGGCCGCACAGGCCGGCATCCTGCTCGCCGACACGAAGGTCGAGCTCGGTCACGACGCCGACGGCGTGCTCACGCTTGCTGACGAGGTGCTGACACCCGACTCGTCACGGTTCTGGCCGGCGGAGTCCTACCAACCGGGCCGCGCGCAGCCGTCGTACGACAAGCAGTACGTGCGCGACTGGCTCACCGCCAGTGGGTGGGACAAGAAGCCGCCCGCGCCTGGGCTCCCCGCAGACGTCGTCGAGCGCACCCGCGCCAAGTACGTCGAGGCCTACGAGCGGCTGACTGGCCGTTCCTTCGCCGACTACCTGCAGGAGAGCTAACCGTGGCCCGAGTCGTAGTCGACGTAACGCTCAAGCCGGAAATCCTCGACCCGCAGGGACAGGCCGTGCTCAACGCCCTTCCCTCACTCGGTTTCGGCGACGTGCTCGGAGTCAGAGTCGGCAAGCATTTCGAGATCGAGCTCGACGGTGACGTCGACGGCGCGCGGCTCGACGACGTGCGGGCCATGGCCGAAAAGCTGCTGTCCAACCCGGTGATCGAGGACTTCACGGTCCGGACCGAGTAGGCGCGCCGGTGACCTTGTCCGGGAGCTCGGCACCGGAGATCGGCCAGCCGCGACGGCCGATGGTTCGGCGGCCGTGGCCACGCCTGCCCCGGTGGTTCGTCGCCGGCGTCGCGGTCGTAACGGCCGCGATCTTCGTGATCCTCGGGTATGCCGTCGCCAAGCTCAGTCGGCCCGACCAGAAGGTCGAGGCACGCCGTACGCCGTCGAGCGCGTCCGCGTCGCACGACGTCGGCAAGCTGGAGTTCCGCTCCACGGTCGTGAGCCCGGTCGCGTGCGGAGCGGTCGACGGACTGAGCGTCGCGGGCGCGACCGCCGCCGACGCGGCGCTGCTTGCCGAGGTCGTGACCGGCATCTGCAAGCGGATCCGCACGATCGACCCGCCGGCGGAAGACCGCGTGGTGGAGGCGGCGCGGGCGGGCACCATCATCGGGTTCGCGCAGTTCGAGCGCACCGGCGACGACTCGACGACGATCAGCGGGACGCCACGACGGATCGCGATCAACACCCGCTTCTCGGTGCGCGGCAAGTCCTTCAAGGGATACCTGGCCGGTGTCGTGATGCACGAGCTGATGCACGCCGGCGGGGCCGAGCGCCAGGTCACGGCGGCCGAGGAACTGCTGGCCCGGCGCCGGGAGAACCAGATGTGCGAAGCGGTGTTGCCTAACGCCGCGATCGGGCGCTCCTGCGGCGACGCGCGCACCATCGCCGAGTGGGACGACCAGACCGCGCTCGCCCGCCTGCGCGCGGCCGGCTACCCCTAAGCGCGTCAGTCGGGGCGGGGGCGCATCGATACGTCGAACACGACGCAGCCGTCCTTGCCCTGCTCCTTCGCGGCGTACATTGCGGCGTCCGCGTCGTGCAGGATCGCCTCCGCGTCGGACGGCGAGTGGGCGACCGCGGCGCCGATGCTCGCAGTGACGACCACGTCCTTGCCCTCGATCAGCACCGGCTGCGCCACTTCGCGAGCAAGCCGCTCGGCGATGGCCACCACTTCGCGCTCGCCGGCGGCGTCCTCGATCAGTACGGCGAACTCGTCGCCACCGAGACGGGCGACCGTGTCCGAAGGGCGGAGCACGTCGGGTAGGCGACGCGCGACTTCGAGCAGGAGCACGTCGCCGCCGGCGTGACCGAACGTGTCGTTGACGTTCTTGAAGCCGTCGAGGTCGATGAAGAGCACGGAAACCGCGCGCGGATGCCGCAGCGCCCGGCGTACCGCCTGGCTGAGCCGGTCCATGAACAGCAGTCGGTTGGGCAGGTCGGTGAGGGGGTCGTGCATCGCCTGGTGCGCCAGCTTCTCCTCGGCCGTGCGGGCTAGCGTCACGTCCTGCAGGTGGACGACGAACGTGCGGTCGTGACCCGTTTCCTCAGGGCTGGCCGAGAGCGCGAGGCTGCCGCGCAACGTCTCGCCGTCGGCCCGCACGCACTGCAGCTCGATGTGCTCGACCTCGGAGTCACCGGTCACGAGCCGGTGGAACGCCGCGTCGTAGTTGGCCCATTCGTACTGGTCGATGATGCCGAGCAGCGACCGCCCGACTCGCTCGTCGGTGGCATATCCGAGCATCGCGGTCAGTGCCGGGTTGGCCTCGGTCACGATCCCGTCGAGGTCAAGGATCGCCATGCCGATCGGCGCGTGCTCGAACGCGGCGTGGAAGCGGCGCTCGGCTCGCTGCTGCGCGAGTTCGGCGGCCTTGCGTACGCCGACGTCGCGGATGACCACCAGCACCGCGGGTTTTCCCTGGTACATGATCTGCCGTCCCGCGGCCTCGATGTCGCGGATCTCCCCCTGCAACGTGATGATCTGCTCGTCGAGGTATTCGAGGTCGTGACCGTCGCGGATCTTGCCCATCCGCGTCGCGGCCTTCTCGCGGTACGCCGGATGCATGAACTCGTTCGCCGGCCGGCGCTGAAGATCCTCGAGCGTCTCCGCGCCGAGCAGAGCCAGGCCGGTCACGTTGGCGAAGACGTGGTAGTCGTCCTGGATGACGAAGACGCTGTCAGGCGAGAGGTCGACCAGACGCCGGTAGCGTTCCTCCGACTCGTTGGCGGTCGGGTCAGGCGCGGCGTGGGGCTCGTTCACCAACCCTCCTTCTGACAAGCCTTCAGATTATCCAGGTATGACCGCGACGGTTGGTTCGACGCGGCTCGGCAGGAGGGTGGCCGCAACTATGTGCGGCGCGCGACACGAGACGATCACGGCGCAGATGCTCAGTGGGAGCGCCACAACGGGGACGACGAACGTGGCGTAGGTGAGCAGTAGCACGGCAAGCGTGTGCGATGGCCGTCGTGCGCCGAGCAAACCGCAGCCGAAGAGAACCAGAAGTTGCGGGGCGACCTGGTAGTAGGTGTAGTTCAACGGGTCCAACGCCAGGCGCACGAGTACGGCGACCAGCGGCACCAGCCAAACCGAGTCCGCCCGGCGCCTAAGCAACCAGCCGACGGCGGCCGCCGCGGCGAGAGACGCGATCGTCTGGATTGCCCGCATCTGCCAGGTGAACGTCGTCGCGTTCGGGAAGAGCAAGTGCAGCGCACCGTTGCCGGTCACGCTCCAGTTCAAACGGAACATCGCGAAGTCGCCGGCGATCACGAACGGCGCGAAGAGCATTACCGCGCTCACAGCCGCGGCGATGCCGGCTCGCATGGCGCTCCACAAGCTTGGGGCGAGCAGCAGCACTGGTAGCCCGAGCACTGCCCAGGTCTCCCACCCGCACGCGAGACCGAGTGTGATACCGGCGGCGGCGGACCGCCCGTCGCGCGACATCGCAGCGGCTGCCAGCCACGCGGCCGGTACGACGACCTGCGCAGGATGCCCGTACTGGAACGCCGTGGCCGAGGCACCCCAAAGGGCCGCGGTTAGCCCGACGGCGAGTTGCAGTGACGGCGACGGCGGCATCAGCAAACGGCGTCGGAACCAGCCGACAGCCAGCGCTATGGCGACGACCGTGACGATGCTGCCGACGACGTCGAGTGCGGCGAGGCCTAGTCCCGCGTGCAGACGGTCTAGCGGGCGGAAGGCGGTCAGCGCAAGCAGCTGTAAGGGTCCAGCCTGTACGCCGGGATCAGCGTAGACGTCACTGAGTCGTCCCCCGATCAGGTCTGCTCCCGCTGAAACGAAGGTGCCGTAGTCACCGGGCGTCCCGTCGCGCACAGCGATCACGCCGGCGACAGCCCCGGCGAGCGGCAGGAGGCCCCACCGCGCCCGCGTAGCCGCAGCCTGCACCTTCACCAGACCGGAGAAAGATCGCGATACACGCACGCGCGCGGCCAGGCTCACCCGGGTGGAGCCGTCCGTCACGGGTCTCATGTGGTTGATATCGGAGCTCGCGACAGTTGCTTGAGGGTGCGCGGCGCCTGGTATGAGGCCGGTATCCTGGGTTCATCCCAGGAGTTCGGAGAGTCCATGAGTGCTCGCGTCGGCGTAGTCACCTTTCCTGGCTCGCTCGACGACCGCGACGCGTTGCGCGCCGTCGGCATTGCCGGTGGCGAGGGGGTCGCGCTCTGGCACGGCGACCGTGACCTGCGCTCGGTCGACGCCGTGATCCTGCCCGGGGGCTTCTCGTACGGCGACTACCTTCGTTCGGGGGCGATCGCGAGGTTCGCCGCTGTGATGGAGTCCGTCGTCGAGTTCGCCCGCCAGGGCGGTCCGGTCCTCGGCATCTGCAACGGTTTCCAGGTGCTCTGCGAGTCGCATCTGTTGCCCGGAGCACTGCTGCGCAACGCCGGCCAGAAGTTCATGTGCCGGCCGGAGGCGCTTAGGGTCGAGAACGTCAAGAGCGCGTGGACGTCGGCGTACGACGACGGCCAGGAGATCGTCATCCCGGTCAAGAACGGCGACGGCCGCTACTTCGCCGACGAGGCGACCCTCGACGAGCTGGAGTCGACCGGTCGTGTCGCCTTCCGCTACACCGGTTGGACAACGAACGGGTCGGCCCGCGAGATCGCCGGCATTACCAACGAGGCCGGAAATGTCGTCGGTCTCATGCCCCACCCCGAACACGCCGTCGAGGCGCTGACCGGCACCGGCACCGACGGCCTCGGCTTCTTCACCAGCGTCCTCACGACGGTGCTCGCCACGCGCTGATCAGCGCGGCGTGTCCTCGGGCATCCAGTCCGGTACGACGACACGCTCGGTTTTCGTCCTCGCCGGCAGCGCGAACATGAACGGCCGCATGAACAAGTACTTCACGCGGTCGCCGATGCCGATATTGCCTGTTTCCATAACAGTCTTGAGACCCGCGACGATGCCGGCCCACGTCTTGTCGACCCTGTTCAAGTTCTTCACGTCCGGCTTCCACCCGGTGTGCGTCAGCAGCACGCGTGTCGATTCCGCACCGCGCGCCTCGAGTTCCCACACGACCAACGTCGGCTCGTCGTTGCGCACCGTCAGGACAAACGTGTGGGCGAAGCGTGTCGGTTCGACGACCTCCACCACGCGCCCCACGACGAACGTGCGCTTGCCGTCCTCCGACTTGTAAAACAGCGGATCGCCCGGCTGCATCGACGACTCCAGAATCGTGTCGATCTGCCAGCGCTGCTTGTCGCGAAGCTTCGTGATCTCGGCCCACACCTTCTCGATGGGCGCTTTGATCTCGATCGATTGCTTGAGGTCAGGCACTGCGGGTGTCCTTGTCTTCGGCGCGGCCTCGCCGCGGGTTACGGTGGCTCGCTTCGACGGTGGCGCGCAGCCCGACCAGGGCTGCCGCCCAGTCCTGCTGGTACGGCGACAGCCACCTGCCGATCGCGGCCTCCAATGGCACTGCATTGAGGTAGTTGAGCCGGGTGCGTCCCTGCTTCTCGACGATGACCAGGTCGACGCCGCGCAGTACGGCAAGATGCTGCAGGGCAACATGCCTGGAGGCGCCGACGGATTCGACGAGCTCGCCCGAGGTGCGCGGTCCGTCCCTGAGGGCATCGAGCAGCTGCCGGCGCATCGGATGCGCAAGCGCTCGCCATACTTCGTCAATGTGTAAGGCGCTCATTACGTAAGAGAATGCCTACATGTGCCCCGCGAGTCAACGCGGAAACTCCAGGCCCCCTCGCCGGTCTAACGGCAGGTGAAGCCCATCCACGTCGCGAGCGCCCTCGCAAGCGCAGTCGCGGTTGCCGGCGTCGTCTCGGCCATCGTCGTCCTCGGCCCCGACCGCGGCGCATCGCCGATCGCATCGCCCGCGCCCACAACCGCGCCCCCGACCTCCGAGCCCCCCGCGAGCTCCGCACCGCCAGTGACCCGGCCAACCTTTCCCCCGATCGCCAAGCACCTGACGCACGGCGAAGGGATCTGGGCGGTCTACCTCGCGATCACGCGAGACCAGCGCGACCCGGCTCATGGTGTGGCGCGGCAGCAACTGGTAGCGGCGGGATATCCCAACGCCGGCGGTGACCGTGCCGCGGGCGAACTCGGCTGCGATGGCGATGCCGCTTCGAACTTGGTCCGAGCGGGGTTCCGTCTGGAGCCGGGCGTCACCTACTACGCGACGGCGATCTACTTCGACACCGAGAAGGACGCCACCGGCTGGGTCGACGCCTTCGAACCGGGCGTCATCGGCGCCGTACACGCCACCACCTACTGCATGGACTGACCGGGTCGCGTCCCGTTTGGGTCCCCTGCTCCGCGGTTTTCCGCAGAGCAGGAGACCCAAACCCCGAGCGTCCTCGCCGGCTGAGGCGCCCCGGATCAGCCGTCGCAGCGCCACCGATGCCCATTCGCGCCGGTAAGCTGGCGTCACTGCAGACCCCCAGCGTGGAGCTTCCTTGACGACGCCTGCGATCAGCGATCAGCCCTACGCCGAACTCGGTCTCAAGACCGACGAGTACGACCGGATCTGCGAGATCCTCGGCCGCCGCCCGAGTGACACCGAGCTCGCGATGTACGCCGTGATGTGGAGCGAGCACTGCTCCTACAAGAGCTCGAAGGTGCATCTGCGCCGCTTCGGCGAGCAGAAGAGCGACATCCTTCTGGTGGGCATGGGCGAGAACGCCGGCGTCGTCGACGTGGGCGAGGGCCTGGCCGTCACGTTCAAGGTCGAGAGCCACAACCATCCGTCGTACGTCGAGCCGTACCAAGGTGCCGCGACCGGAATCGGCGGCATCGTGCGCGACATCCTGACGATGGGCGCCCGGCCGGTCGCAGTGATGGACCCGCTGCGCTTCGGTGACGCCGAGCACCCTGATACCAAAAGGGTTCTCGACGGTGTCGTGGCCGGCGTGGGCGGCTACGGCAACTGCCTGGGCCTGCCCAACATCGGCGGCGAACTCGTCTTCGACCCGACCTACCAAGGCAACCCGCTGCTCAACGCGTTGTGCGTCGGCGTACTGCGGCACGAGCAGCTGCAACTAGCGCGGGCTACCGGCCCGGGCAACCAGGTGATCCTCATCGGCGCCAAGACCGGCCGTGACGGCATCGGTGGCGTCAGCGTCCTCGCCAGCGCGACGTTCGACGAAGGCAAGGAAGCCAAGCGCCCGAGCGTGCAGGTCGGCGACCCCTTCACCGAGAAGCTGCTGATCGAGTGCTGCCTCGAGCTGTTCGAGAGCGGCCTGGTCACCGGCATCCAGGACCTCGGCGGCGCCGGGCTCACCTGCGGGCTGTCCGAGACGGCGAGCCATGGCGGCAGCGGCATGCTCGTCCAGCTCGACAAGGTGCCGCTGCGCGAGGCCTCGATGGAGCCGCTGGAGATCCTCACCAGCGAGTCGCAGGAACGCATGGTCGCGATCGTCGAGCCGGGCAACGTCGACGAGGTGCTTGCTATCTGCAAGCGCTGGGGCGCGCTCGCGACGGCCATCGGCGAGGTCTCCGACAGCGGCCGCCTCGTTGTTACCTGGCGCGGTGACGTCGTCGTCGACGTACCGCCGGCATCGCTGGCCGACGACGGGCCGGTGTACGAGCGGCCGATGCGGCGCCCAGCCGACCTCGACGCCCTGCAAAGCAACCCGCCGGACGACCTGCCCCGGCCGAAGTCCGGGGCCGAGCTGCGCGCCACCCTGCTGGAGATGGTCGCCTCGCCCAACCTGTGCTCGCGCCGCTGGGTGACCGAGCAGTACGACCGCTACGTCCTCGGCAACACGGCGCTCGCCGCGCCCGACGATGCGGGCGTCGTCCGCGTCAGCGACAGCGGCCTCGGCATCGCGCTCTCGACTGACGGCAACGGCCGCTACACCCGCCTCGATCCGTACGCCGGCGCGCAGCTCGCGCTGCTGGAGGCATGCCGCAACGTCGCGGCGGCGGGCGCCACGCCGATCGCCGCGACCAACTGCCTCAACTTCGGTTCGCCGGAGAACCCCGAGGTCATGTGGCAATTCGCCGAAGCGGTGCGCGGTCTAGCCGACGCCTGTGTCGAGATGAACACCCCGATCACCGGCGGCAACGTCAGCTTCTACAACCAGACCGGTGACCAGCCGATCAACCCGACGCCAATCGTCGGTGTGCTCGGCGTCATCGACGACGTCGCTCGGCGTACGCCGATCGCGTTCGCCACCGAGGGCGAAACGCTGGTCCTGCTCGGCGAGACGACGGACGAGTTCGGCGGTTCCGAATGGGCCTGGGTGGCGCACCGGCACCTTGGCGGTCTGCCGCCCCGAGTCGAGTTCGAGGCCGAGCGGCAGCTCGCCCAGATCCTGGTCGCCGGTTCACGTGACGGCATGCTGTCGGCGGCGCACGACCTCTCCGACGGAGGCCTCGCGCAGGCCCTCGTCGAGTCCTGCCTGCGCGGCGGCAACGGCGCGCGCATCGTCGTACCCGAGGGTGCCGACCCGTTTGGCTGGCTGTTCAGCGAATCCGGTGCCCGCGCGGTCGTGGCGCTGCCGCGCTCGGAGGAGCCGCGGTTCATGGACATGTGCGCGGCGCGCGGCTTCCCCGCGATCCGGATCGGTGTGGTCGACGGCGAGCGCCTCGACATCCAAGGTCTCTTCGACGTACCGATCGACGAGCTGCGGGACGCGTGGGAGGGCACGTTGCCGAGGCTGTTCGGCTGATGCCCAGGCCTGCTGGCGTCGACCCGGCGGCTGGGCGCGAGGCCGTCGAGAAGGTGCTGCGGGCTCTCGATGCCGACGGCACCGATGACGTCGGCGCGGGTGCGCTATCGCTCGCTCTGCGGCACTGCGCCAGCCTGCTGCGGGAGCGCGCGCCGGGGCACAGCATCGAGGTGCGCATCCCCGGGGCGGCCGGGACGGCCTTTCAATGTGGCGAGGGCCCCAGGCACACCCGGGGCACACCGCCCAACATCGTCGAGACCGACGCAAGCACGTTCGTCCAGCTCGCAGCGGGACGAGCCGACTGGGGCGACGCGGTGCGGGACGGCCGGGTACGCGCGAGTGGCTTGCGCGCGGACCTCTCGGCGTTCTTACCGCTGCTCTGAGGGGGCCTTCTCCACGAGCGCGGTCAGGTCGATCATGCGACCGCCGCCCAGGGGCGCGATCGCCTGGTAGGCGCGAGTGAGGTGCTTGATCTCCTCCGGGCCGTACCGGCGGGCGATCTCGATCAGCTCGGCGTACGAGTCCCCGGGATCGGCCGTCGGCGGCGCTTGCGCGTCGCTGGTGTTATGTACGTGTTCGACGGCGTGCACGAACCCTCCATGTGTCACTGCGCATGTAGTTACCCATCTTTCGACAGCCCATGGCGGATGTCTCTGGCCCATTCCCACTACACCGAGTAGCCCCTTTCGATCAGGCCAACTGGCCTACGCGACATATCGCCCGTTTGGCTACCCCGGCAACCCCGGCCACCACCGGTACACTTGGCCATCCGTTTGTCGCTTCCCCCCAGGCGAGGAGATCAGTTGGCTGGAGGCGAGGGCGAGGGACCGAAGGACGCCTGCGGTGTCTTCGGGGTGTGGGCCCCTGGCGAGGACGTTGCCAAGCTCACCTACTACGGGCTCTACGCGCTGCAGCACCGGGGTCAGGAAGCCGCTGGGATGGCGGTGTCCGACGGCAGCAACGTCATCGTCTACAAGGAGCTCGGCCTGGTCGCCCAGGTGTTCGAGGAGGCGACGCTCGCCTCCCTCAAGGGGCACGTCGCGATCGGACACACCCGCTACTCCACGACCGGCGCGTGCACGTGGGAGAACGCGCAGCCCTCGTTCCGCGCGTCGCGCACCGGCGGCGGCATCGCGCTAGGCCACAACGGCAACCTGACCAACACCGCCGAGCTCGCCGGCAAGGTCAACCGCAGCCGCGACGCGATCGTCTCGACCACCGACTCCGACCTCATCACCGCGCTGCTCGCCGACCAGCCCGATGTCTCGACCGAGGAAGCGGCGGTCCGGGTCCTCCCGCTGCTCAAGGGCGCGTTCTCGCTCACCTTCATGGACGAGCACACGCTGTACGCCGCTCGTGACACACACGGCGTACGCCCTCTGGTCATCGGTCGCCTCGAGCGCGGGTGGGTCATCGCCAGCGAGACCGCCGCACTCGACATCGTCGGCGCGAGCTATGTCCGCGAGGTCCAGCCGGGCGAGCTCATCGCGATCGACGAACATGGGTTGAGGTCGCGCACCTGGGGCCCCCCTACTCCACACGGTTGCCTATTCGAATACGTGTACCTGGCCCGCCCCGACACCCAGATCGCCGGACGTGGCGTGCACTCGACCCGCGTCGAAGTCGGCCGCCAGCTGGCCCGGGAAGCGCCGGCCGACGCCGACCTGGTCATCCCCGTTCCCGAGTCGGGAGGTCCGGCTGCGATCGGGTACGCCGAGCAGTCCGGCATTCCCTACGGCGAAGGCCTGGTCAAGAACCGCTACGTCGGACGCACGTTCATCCAGCCGAGCCAGACGATCCGGCAGATGGGCATCCGTCTCAAGCTCAACCCGCTGCGCGACGTGCTCAAGGGGCAGCGGCTCGTTGTCGTCGACGACTCGATCGTCCGCGGCAACACGCAGCGGGCGCTCGTGCGCATGTTGCGTGAGGCCGGAGCGCTCGAAGTGCACGTGCGCATCTCGTCGCCACCGGTGAAATGGCCGTGCTTCTACGGCATTGACTTCGCGACCCGGGCCGAGCTGATCGCCAACGGCATGCTCATCGAGCAGATCCGCGAATCGATCGGCGCCGACTCATTGGCCTATGTCTCGCTCGACGGCCTCGTCGACGCGACGACGATCCCGCGCGAGCGCCTGTGCACCGCTTGCTTCACCAACGACTACCCCATCCAGCTGTCGGCCGACCACCTGATCGGCAAGCACCTGCTCGAGAGCATCGAGCGCGCCGTCGCGACCGACACCACCGACGACAGCGACGACACCGAGACCCACGAGCCAGTGACCCCCGGGGCCGGAGCGGCCGACGCACTGAGCCGGCCATGACCGAAGAGGTTCCGCTCGCCCAGCCGGGCGGGTCGTCGTACGCACGCGCCGGTGTCGACATCGAGGCGGGCGATCGCGCGGTCGAGCTGATGAAGGCCAAGGTCGCGCTGGCGACCCGGCCCGAGGTCGTCGGCGGGCTCGGCGGTTTCGCCGGGCTGTTCGCGCTCGACACGTCGAAGTACCGCAAGCCGCTGCTCGCCAGCTCCACCGACGGCGTAGGCACCAAACTCGCCATCGCGCAGGCGATGGACAAGCACGACACCGTCGGTATTGACCTGGTCGCGATGGTCGTCGACGACCTCGTGGTGTGCGGCGCCGAGCCGCTGTTCCTCCAGGACTACATCGCCTGCGGCCAGGTCGTCCCCGAGCGGATGGCCGAGATCGTCGGCGGAATCGCCGAAGGCTGCCGGCAGGCGGGTTGTGCGCTGGTGGGTGGCGAGACGGCCGAGCACCCGGGCCTGATGCCGCCAGACGCGTACGACCTCGCGGCGACCGGGGTCGGCATCGTCGAGGCCGACGACGTCCTCGGCAGTGATCGGGTACGCGCGGGCGACGTCGTCATCGCGATGGCCTCGTCCGGCGTGCACAGCAACGGTTTCTCACTGGTGCGGCACGTCCTGCTGGAGACCGCAGGCCTGCGGCTCGACGCGTACGTCGACGAGTTGGGGCAGCCGCTGGGCGAGGTGCTGCTTACGCCCACCCGCATCTACGCGCAGGACGTGCTCGCGCTGATCGTCGAGGTCGACGCGCATGCCTTTTCGCACATCACCGGCGGCGGTCTCGCTGCCAACATCGCTCGGGTCGTGCCTGACGGGCTCGTCGCCGTACTCGACCGTGGCACTTGGGCGGTCCCGCCCGTCTTCGGGCTCGTAGCCGACCACGGGCGGGTCGAGCAAGTCGAGATGGAACGCACGTTCAACCAGGGCGTGGGGATGGTCGCGATCGTCGCCCCCGACGACGCCGACAGGGCGCTAGCGACGCTCTCGCACCATGGCGTCCCGGCGTGGGTCGCGGGCGCCGTGGAGTCAGGTACGGGCGGCGCGAAACTGGTCGGTCAGCACTACCGGTAGACCCGACGGACTAATCGTCGTCCTCGTCGTCGTCCTCGAGGTCGTCGTCGAAATCCGGGTCCTCGTCTTCGTCGTCAGCATCCTCGACGCCGTCGTGCGCGGGTGATCCCGCCGCCGACAGTTCAGCACGAAGCCGGTCGAGGTCGGTGCCACCGCTGCTGTATTTCAGCTCGCGGGCAACCTTTGTTTGTTTGGCCTTGGCCCGGCCGCGCCCCATGGCGTGACCTCCTCAACGATGGAGAACGACTCCGGTCAATGGGGACGCAGACGAACTGCGACTGCTTACTTCAAAGGTACAGGGTCCGCGCCGCGCAGACACCTCCGTTGGTGCATGTCCCCCGTGCTCTACGTCGAGTGGGTAGCCTGGGTCTTATGGCCAACGACGACGGTCCGTCTACCGCCTGGGGACGCGTTGCCGCGATTCTCATCGCGCTGCTGATCGCGTTCCTGTTGATCGGGCTCGTCCTCAAGCTGCTCAAGTGGGCCATCTACGCTGCGCTGATCGTTTTCGGGGTGGCGCTGCTGGCCCGGGCCACGCGGTCAGGTCGCCGGTGAAGGCGGGGCGGGCGTGAGCGTCTACTCGTCGTACCTGCGGGTCTACGAGCCGATGACCTCGTTCACCCCGGCGGAGCGTCGCCGGTGGGAGATCTACCTGTCGTCGGTGCGGCCCCCGGACAACCTCACCGGGGTGCGCGTCGAGGAGCGGGCCGCGCTGGTAGCCGCGATCGGCATACCGCCCAAGTCCGAGGTCGAGCACGCTTTCGTGCACCGGGTCAACGACGTCACCTACGTCTGCCCCTGGCGTACGGCGATGCGCTCGTGGCAGGCGATCGGGGAGTTTCGCCGGTCGCTGCCCGACGAGATCGCCGATGCGTTCATCCCGCGCAAGGAGGCCGAGATCGCCGAGCGTGAGCTCGAGCGCATCCGCGGTGCCCAGCCCGAGCTCAAGAGCCACATCCTCAGCGAGACCTGGCAAGTGCCGATCCGGTGGTTCCTGCCGTTCGACGGCACCGAGCGCAACTTGCGGCTCGACCGCGAACGATCCGTGACTTACCTGACGACGATGTCCAACGCCCGCCGGCGGGTCGCCAGGGCGCTGTCGGTGCTGCGGCGCGCGCTCGACGAAGGCGCGCTGCTCGAAGGCGTCGAGGACCTTGGTCGCTGGCTCGAGGACTATCACCCGAAATCGCTGCTCGAACTCGACTACGGAGGCCTGGCGGGACTCTTCGACGACGGGGAGCTCGAAGCCGACGAGTCGGCGGCCGACGTCGCGGACGCGGTGCGTTACCTCGGCGAAGGCGACACCGACGAGGCGGCGAGCGCGTATGAGCGGGTCACGGAACGTTGGGGCGCCCTGCGGGCCTTCGAGGTCGCGAACTGACGGTGACGCCAGGCTCAACAGTCACTGAACGTAATGTGGACATAACGTTACGTACGGGAGACTAGTTACCCTCAGGCCTGAAGATGGTCCTCTTGTGCTATTTCGGACAGACTGGGACATCGTGCACTCTCGCTTCTAATGAGCGACACGCGCTCAACGTGAAGGGACGCCCCACATGACGAGCCGTGCGCCAGAGACCGATCCGCTGTTGACTCCTGCCGAGGTCGCGACGATGTTCCGCGTCGACCCCAAGACAGTGACCCGCTGGGCCAAGTCGGGCAAGCTCACCTCGATCCGCACCCTCGGCGGTCATCGCCGTTACCGCGAGGTCGAAGTACGCCAGCTGCTGGCCGGCATTCCCGCCCAGCGCGCCGAATAGCCACCGCGCCTGCGCGTTAGAAGCGCACGTACACCCGCACGACGGTTCCGGTCGCGAAGCGACGCACCTGCACGAGGTCGCACAGCTGGTTGGCCAGCCACATTCCTCGCCCGCCTTCGGCGTCGAGCGAAGGACGGCTGCGCCCGATCAACGGGCCGGCATGTAGCCGACCTTCGTCGTCGACCTGGCAGACGAGCATGCGCTCGTCGCACCACACGCTCAGTGTGTGCTGGCCCGTCCCATGACGGATGCTGTTGCAGGCAAGCTCGGTGACGGCGACCAGCGCATCGGCGATCTTGTCGCCCGGCATGCCGATTCCGTCGGCAAACTCGCTCACCAGCCTGCGTACGCCGGCCAGTCCGCCGGTCGTGAAGACCATGGTTTGCGCGTGGGTTGGGACAGGCGCAAGAGGCTGTTCGAACTCGGACACAGCATCGGCGACGCCGCGGTACTCCTGACTACGGCAGGAGAAGCCACCTGCGGACAGCCAAGGGTGGCTACGCCGCGCCTCGTCCAGCACTGCGGGCGGCAGCGCACTGACGTCGTACGGGCAGAGCAGTGTGAACGGCGGGCCGGCGTCGAAGGCCACGTTGAGCAGCGACTCGTGCAGCTGGCACTCGATGAGTTCCTCCGGCGCGCGCTCGGCCCAGATCGGCTCGCCGATGCCGCGCAGGGGTCGACCGCTGTCGGCGTTGGCGTTCGCGAAGTCCTGCCACGCCGGGATGATCCGCGCTGGGTTGACGCCCACTCGTGACATGTCTGCGAACGAAACAGAGTCAGCGTCGCTTCCGAGCGCCGCACGGAGCCGGTCGATCTTTTCGGCGCTGACGACGACGTACGTCGGTTCGCCGGCCTCGACGCCGGCTCGGATGAACGCGCTTGTCTCCGCGACGTACTGGTCGATGCCCGAGTAGAAGTACGCGACGTGCTCGAATGCGGTGGCTGGGGACTGGGTCATCACAGCGCCCGAGCTCACGAGCAGAGCTCCCTTCGGCCAAACAGCAGGTTATCCGGAGGTATGCCCAGAATCTGGGACCCGGGCCGCCCGAGTCCCAGGCTCTGGCGCATGACCGCAGTGGCATCCCCGTCGGAGCGCAACCGGAAACGGGAGATGAGAAGGTTGTGGGCAGGGGCGGGGTCGAACCGCCGACCTTCCGCTTTTCAGGCGGACGCTCGTACCGACTGAGCTACCTGCCCGCGTGATGCGGGTCGTGCTGGCGGTCCTGACGGGATTTGAACCCGCGACCTCCGCCTTGACAGGGCGGCGTGCACTCCAAGCTGCACTACAGGACCTTGCTTCGAGCCACTGCGGTGGTGCTGTACCCCCAACGGGATTCGAACCCGTGCTACCGCCTTGAAAGGGCGGCGTCCTGGGCCGCTAGACGATGGGGGCGCGGCCTACGACCGATGGAGCCGGCGTATGACGGCCCCGACCGTCACGAAACCGTCGGGAACCCGGGGAAGCATAGGCGACGAAACGGAATGTCACCAACCTTTCATCCGGTGGGGGTGGGCGAGGAGAGGCTCGGTGAGGGGGTGGGGGATGAGGTCGGCGACGGGGTCGGCGTGCCCGGCGCGACGACTTCTTCGGATGGCGGATCGATCACCTTGCGGGCAATGGTGACCGACTCCCGGCCGAGCCCGCCGACGGTGACCCGGTCGTACGCCGCGAGCCGGCCGCTGACTCGGTCGAGGTAAAGGATCGATGCGCTCAACGGCGTGGGGTCCTCGTGCTCGAGGCCGCGCAGCCCCGCCCCGCCGGTGGAGCCCTGGATGAGGACCGTGGTTCCCTTCTCGTCCGAATGCTTGAAGCGGTGCGTGTGACCCGCGAGTACGAGCGGGGTCTTGCCGTGGATCTCGCGCGCGGCCGCGGGATCATGCAGGACGACGACCTCTGGCACTTGGTCCTGCTCGGCGAGCCGTTCGGCGACGAGATGCGCGAAGGTCTCGACCTGCGCGCGCTGCGTCTGCGCGTCGTCGCTCTCCCGCTTGTCCGGGGTGAACCGCGGGTCGGGCATCCCGAAGAAGCGGATGCCGGCGACGGTGACGGTCACTCCGCTGAGCACCACGGTGTTGGGCTGTGCCCGGATCGCGTCCACCGTCGCGGTCGAGTCGTGGTTGCCGCGGACGAAGACGTACGGGACGCGGAGCGGGCCGATCCGCTGCGCGCTGGCGCTCTCGAACGGCGTACCCCACTCGGCGATGTCGCCGCTGTCGACGACCACGTCGACCTTGAACTGCTCGACCAGCTGGGCCATCAGGTCGAACGCCGCCGGGTTGAGATGGATGTCGGAGACGTGGAGCACGCGGACGACGTCGCCGCCGGCCTGGTTGTTGGGCAAAGTCGAGGCGACGTCGTACAGCCGGGTGACGTTGAGGACCAGAGCGGACAGCTGCCCGCGGTACTCCGAGAAGCGGTTGAGGATGTCGCGCGCGTCACCGATCGCCGCGGGCGCTCGGGAGAGCAGGCCTGAGTACTCCGGCTCGGCCAGCGACTTGCGGTCCCAGGTCGCCGCGGTGGAGATGCCGGTTGCTGTCATCGCGAGCAGCCCGACCAGCAGCCCGACCAGAACGTGATGCGGCTGCCGTACGACGATCGCCGTCGTCACGGCCGCGCCGACCGCACCCCAGAAGAACGCTTTAAGTACGAGCAGCTGGACGCCGTCGCGGACGTCGCGGGTGATGTCGTCCTCGATGCCGCGCAGAATCTCCGGGTTGCGCACGATGGCCTCGGCCTCGTCCGGACGCAGCTCGTCGAGGCTGGCGTTCAGCGACAGCAGCCCGCGGTGCGTTTTGAGCTTTATCTGGCCCAGTGGTGCGACGCGTACGACGGTCCCGCCCGACACGCTCGGGCGCAGGGTCAGCGTCGCGTCGAACGGGCCGACCCGCGAGCTGACCTCCGCGCCGAGCGCGACCCCGATCGCCGCGCCGATCATGCCGACGAGCGCCGTGCCGAGCCAGGCGAGGACGTAGCGGAAGAGCTCGTCACGCGTCCGCGGCGGGCGGGCCCGCTTGAACGGTCTCCGCATGCTGCGATAGTCGCAAATCGGGAGCAAACGTGCGGATTCGGTAGGCCGGAGTGCCGGTGCGGCCGATCGCGTGCTTCCATACGCGGAACGCTCGGCCGACACGGACGGGGGCGAGATGGATTCCGTCGAAAGGCTCGGTGGAGCGGGTCGGGCGAGGCGACTCGTGGCTGTCGCCGTCGTCGGCGTACTGCTCGTTCTGGGCAGTTGGAAGGGCACCGACGACTCGTTCCCGTTCGGGCCGTTCTCGATGTTCGCCGGGCAGCATCCGCGCGACTCCTACGTCCCGTCGACCTACATGCGCGGGACCACCGTCGACGGCGAGAGCATCCGGCTGAGCAGCCGGCTCACCGGCATGCGCCGCGCTGAGATCGAGGGCCAGGTCGGTCAGTACATGGCCGATCCCTCGCGGCTGCAGGACATCGCCCGCGCGGTGGCCGCCAAGCGACCCGACATTCCTCCGCTTCGCGACGTGTCCGTCGTACAGCGCCGCTATCAGTTGAAGAACGGCGGCGTCGTGGGTCAGACCGACGTGGTGCTGGCGACGTGGACCCGGGGTCCCTGATGCGCCGGCTGGTCGACTGGTGGTTCGAGCCGGTGCCCCGCGCGCGCATCGCGGTCATGCGCGCCCTCTGCTACCTGTTCATCCCGATCGACGTGTTCGTGACGTCGTCATGGGTGGCCGCGCACGCGCACCTGCCTGCCGAGCGCTATCACCCGCTGCTGCTCGGACGATTGCTGCACCTGCCGGTGCCGACGCACGACCTCGTGTACGGCGTGCGCGCGGCTCTCGTCGTCGCGGCGGTGCTCGCGGCCACCGGCCGGCTGCCGCGACTGCTCGGCGCCGTGGTATTCGGGCTGTACCTGCAGTGGATGTTCATCGCGATGTCCTACGGCAAGGTCGACCACGACCGGTTCGCGTTTCTTGTTGCGCTGGCGGTGCTGCCGACCGTCGGCGCCGCGCGATTCCGCGACCGGCGGAGCTGCGAATCGTCGGGGTGGGCGTTGCGCGCGGTGCAGGTCAGCGTCGTGCTGACGTACTTCCTCGCCGTCTTCGCGAAGTGGCGCTACGGCACGCTCGACTGGCCCAACCAGGCGGCGTTCACCTACGCGATCCTGCGTCGCGGTACGTCGATCGGCGACCTGCTCGTCACGCATCCGCTGCTGATCCGGGGAATGCAATGGTCGGTCGTGATCATGGAACTGACCATGCCGGTCGTCTTGTTCCTACGGCGACCGCGGCACCGCTATCTCGCCGCGGGTGCCCTGTACGCGTTCCACCTGGTGACGTACTCGCTCGTCACGATCATCTTCCTGCCGCATTGCGTGGCGATCGCGGCGTTCCTGCCGCTCGAGCGGTTGGTGCCGCGTCGGCGTACCGGGGCTGGCTCAGTGCCTGTCGAAGTGGAAGTGCCGGTGCCGCGGCTGTCGGGTGACGCGCCCGTCGCGCTGAACCCCTGACGGGTCAGGCGGCGGTGTCGTCCCGCTCGGCCTGAGGCAGCGCGCACGCCGGCGTATCTCCGGGAAGCCGGTGCCGGTTGCGCGCGGTCCAGCGGTAGACGGCGCCGGAGAGTTGTGCGACGCCGGGCAGCAGGTGCGCGCGACCCAGCAGAGCCCAGATCCCGCGCTGCCAGATGAGCAGCTGCGCGACGGCCACTTCGCCCGCGGCGTGCGACCCGTTGACCGAGATCCACGGAACCGCGTCCTCGCACTGCTGTTGCGTGAGATCGAGTGCGGCGAGGTCGGCTTCCTGCCATGGAGTCATCGACAGTTTGCGAGGCAACCGACGCGCGACCCAGCGGACGCACTGCGAGCAGAACGCGCAGTCGCCGTCGAAAATCAGGATCGGCCGGTCGGTCGCATAAACGATCATCCCACGGACCTCTCAGCGCTCGACCCCTGTCGTTCTTGGGCAGGAGCGCGAGGTTCCGAGGTCCGGCATACTCGATTTCTCCACGGGCTGTTAGCTCAACGGCAGAGCAGCGGACTTTTAATCCGTAGGTTCTGGGTTCGAATCCCAGGCGGCCCACCGACTCTGATCTAGAACCGACTCTGACCCGCGGTTTCGTCCACTCGGGCGGGGCCGCAGGTTCGGCTTTGGTGCCAGCGTGGTTGCCAGTGACGATGACCCGCCTGCGCCTCGAAGTGGCTCACGTCTGCGAAGATCGTGGGGCACTTGGGCGTCGGCAAGCAGGAAGGCGCGCGCCTTGATCCACAAGACAGCGGGCACGTTCCTCGCGAGCAAGACCGCGATACCGCCAACTCATGGCGAGTACGTCAACGCCGGGGGCTACTACCTCAGCGGCGAGCGGCACGCGTTCTTGTTCGGCACGCTGTCAACGGTCTGTGGCCTCGACCTAACGACGCTGATCATGTTTCCCGAGCTGGACTGGCGTGACGGCGGGGGCTACCCACCGAGGTGCCGCACCTGCGAGGCCGAGGCCGTGTGAGGCCGTCATGAATGGCTGGGAACTCGTACTGCTCGCAATCATTGCCGCGCTCGCCTGGGGCGAGGCGGTTCTCGCATACAGCATGGCCCGCTCGCCGCGAGGCATGTTTCAGGTTCTCGGCCTAGTCCCGGCCCTCATACCTCTCTGGCCCATTGGCGTAGTTGCATACGCGTGCGGCTGGTACCGCCGTAAGCACCCGATGGAGTAGCCGGAAGCTTCTCGAGCTGATCGGCCAAGGCCGATCGCGGATCGTCGTCGAAAAGCGGCTGCAGCGGACCGCCGGGGAGCCGCGCGAATTGCTGCATCGGGTGGTCGTGGGACATTCCGGGGCGACGCGGCGTCGACCTTCGCGCCGTCAGGGCCGGACAGCGTGCGGCCGGTCTGATCCTGCCTACCCGGCGAGATCGTTCGGGCATGCCGGTCTCGTCGGGTAGGCGGGACACCGATCGCCGTTGCTCCACGCGGCGACATCCCTCACGGGCTATTGTCGCGGCGTGGGGCCAATCGCACGGGCGCAGCGCGTGCTGCCCGACTTCGAACGTCCACCGGTAGTGGAGATCGCAATCGGTGTTGAGTTCCTCCCAGTTGCGGGATTTGATCTCGCGCGTCTGCTCGATCTGCACCTGCGTTGGCGAGAGCGCTATCCGGTTCTGCAACAGCAGGCAGCTCTTCCGGCGACACCGCCACCGGGCTCGATGCTTGCGGGCATCGGCCTTCGTTTCGGTCAAGGTCCCGAGCCGCTGCGATTTTGGCTGCTTTCCGAAGATCAACGAACCCTGCTACAGGTGCAGAACGACCGGATAATTCTCAACTGGCGACGGCTCGAACCGGGCGACGAGTACCCGCGCTACCTCGCGCTCCAACCCGAGTTTGAGCAGCGCTGGCAGCAGTTTGTCGAATGGACGGCGGACCTCGGCCCGGTGCAGCCCACCGTGGCCGATGTCACGTTCGTGAACGTCATCACCTCTCCGGAGGGTCGTGCAGACTTGTCCGCGATCATGACGACTGCGATACCCGTGCCCGACCTGCCGGGCAGCATGGTGGAGAGCTTTGCGCACTACACCTTGGACGTGAGCGGTGATTCGGGCAGGCAGGCACACCTCGTCGCCACCGCCGGGCCGAGCCTCTCGGGAGACGAGGACGTGAGCCTGCAGATCGTGACGCGCGTCGCACTTCGTGGCGACGACAACCTGACTGACATGATGAACGCGCTTGATCACGCACACGACAAGGGCGTTCTCGGCTTCACTGCACTTACCCGGCAGCCGATGCATGAGGCATGGGGGAGAACCGAATGACGATGATGGCCGCACCCAACGCCACGGTTGGGCTGAGCACCGAGCCGACGACCACCCCTGCGAACGACGCCGTTGTATTGGCATGGACTCGTGGTGCTCGGCTCGTGTCCAGCGACGTGTTGCTGCAAGCCGCACGCGACAAGATCTCTCGACTCACGAAGCTTCACGCGGGGTGGGACGGCCACCGTGGACGCCCCGTGCAGCCGGTCGCCGCGATGGTTCTCAACGCCTTGCTCGGTCGGCTCCTGTTCGACGATGCGGCGTCACCGCAGATTGCTCCGATGGCCGACGGCGGGATCGAGGTTGAGTTCCTTGTGGCGGGCCGGTTGTTGCACGTCGAGATCGATCGCGATGGATCGATCCTGATCGTCGCTGCCGACGAGACGGGCGAGGAGATCCTCGCGGGCGAGTTCGAGCACTGGGCTCCCGACTTTGCCGTCGTCCGGCAGGCGCGCGAGTTCTTGCGAGAAATTAGCGGCGAGGTTGAGGCGCGGCTGGCTCTCTGACGATCCCGTGGATGATGCAGGCGTCGCAGACTCCGAGGTTCTCTACAGGCGGATCGCCCGCGACGGTGATGAGGCCATGATCGTCGTCGACGAGGCAACCGGCGGTCGCATCATCCGCAGTGGCGCATTTGTCGTCGATGAAGACGGGTGCTCGGTATACCGCGACTCCGTTATGCGGGAGTCGTCGCTCGGACTAGCTGACCTCGTGAGTGCTCCGCAAAACGTGATCATCTCTGTGACGGTGGCACAAGTGCGAAGAGCTGCTCTCGGCGTTCGCGGAGACCCGTGGCCGGATGGCAGCGATGGTCCCCCCAGGGACGTCGCGCACGCGTTGATCATCAATCCAGACGACCTAGGCAAGAAGCGGCTACACAGGGCCAGACAGGCGCTCGCATCGGACGCGGTGGTCTGCCTGACGCCCTAAGACCGCCCCCCGGAAGCGTGGCGTTTGCTGAAAACCGTGAGCACCGAGGCCGCCTTCGTTTGGTGCCACCGTGGTGGCCAGTGGAGAGAGGAACGCGAGTATTTCCGGGAACTCATGAGAGACCCAAAAGCCGCTGACCTGCGGAAACGTACTTAGGTGGACCCCCCCCGGACCCCCCGACGGCAAGCTTGTACTCCGTAGGTTCTGGGTTCGAATCCCAGGGGCCCACTCACCGTCTTGTGTTAGTTCGGCTGAGGCTTGACGTTTTGGCTTCGGCTGATGCGCGACAGTGTTTCGGCTGATGGTTGACAGTGAGCCATGGGAGGGCAGAGAGCAGGGGCGCTAGCGGAGGCGGGTCAGCTCGACTGTCACGCCTAACGTTTCCACCGGCGGGCCGTGGTAGACGCCGGCGAGCGGGCGTACGTCGGCGTAGTCGCGGCCACGCGCGACGACGACGTGCCGGTTGCCGACGGGCGTCTGCGAGGTGGGGTCGAGCGCCAGCCAGTCGCCCGCCCACATCTCGATCCACGCGTGGCTCTCGCCTACCGTCTTCTCGCCGATCGGCGCTTCCTTCGACGGATACAGGTAGCCGGAGACGTAGCGACAGGGCAGACCCATCGCGCGCAGCAGCGCGAGCGACAGGTGGGTGTAGTCCTGGCAGACGCCCTTGCCCTCGATGCGCGCCTCCGACGAGGTGGTGTGCGCATGCGTCGCGCCGCGTTCATACGTCAGGTGGTCCGACACCCAGGCCACCGCACGCCGGCCCGCCTCCGCCGGCGCAACCCCCGAAGCAAGGTCTGCCGCGACCGCCGACACCTCGTCCTCCTCGACGGCGTAGCGGCTCGGTGCGAGGAACTCCGAAAAGCGGTCGAGCACCAGGGGTGTGCGCAGCGCGTCCCAGTCCGCGGTCGGATCACCCGCCTGGTCACCTGCCGTCTCGACGATCGCTGTCGCGGTGACGACCAGCTCGGTGTGCGGCACGTGCACATCGAAGGCGTGTACGACGGTGCCCCAGTAGTCGACGTAGCGCAGCGGCCGCACCCCGGGCGAGATGGCTATGCGCGCCTCGAGCGACATCTGGCCGTTGGTCGTCAGGGGCGTCATTCGGGCCTCGTTGTACGACGACCGCACCGGATCGGTGTAGCGGTAGCCGGTGCGGTGGTGTACGCCGATGCGCCAGCTCATGCGAGCGACTCCTCTGGACTCCACTCGACGGGAGCCGAGCCGACGAAAAACCGCTGCGCGACCGAGGCACTCACGCCGGACATCATTCGCTGCAGCTCGTGCAGCCGCGCAGGCAGTTCCTCGGAGCGTTCCGCCGGCGAGAGGAACTCGAGCTCAGTGCGCGCCCGCCCGATGAGAAGCCGCGCGTCATCGGCGGAGCCCACCCGGCCGGACGTCGGCGCGAGCCGCATCAACGCCTGCTCGCCTTCGACCAGCGCGTGGAAGACCGACCGGGGGAACAGCCGGTCGAGCAGCAGGAACTCCAGCACCAGCCGCGGCTCGACTGCGCGCTTGTAGGAGTACAGGTAGGCCTCGTGTGCCGAGCAGGCGCGAAGAGTCGGGATCCACGCGTCGCCCGGCATCGGGGAGCTGACGCGGGCCGCGAGCAACCGCGCGGTCATGTCGACCCGTTCGACACTGCGGCCGAGGACCAGGAAGTCGTAGCCGTGGTCGCGGCTCATTGACGACGACGTCAGGCCGGCGAGCATCGCGGCCCGCTCGCGCACGTACGAGAAGAACGGCGCGGGGCCGAACGAGCGCGCCGACTCAACCCTCGTGCCGAGTTCGTGGTGCGTCGTGTTGAGGCACTCCCAGATCTCCGACGACAGTGCCTCCCTGACGCCACGCGCGTTGTCGCGGGCAGCGCGCAGCGAGCCCACGATGGAGCTGTTGTTGGTGTCGTCGTAGCCGAGCACCTCGAGTACGCCGAGCATGTCGCGCGGGGCGTCCTCGCCGAGGCCCATGACCAACGCGATGACGCCGCTGGCCTGCTCCTCGTCGATCGCGGGGTTCTCGAGTACCTCGTGGAAGTGGACGTCGAGCAGGCGCGCGGTGTCCTCGGCGCGCTCGACGTACCGCCCGACCCAGAAGAGCGCCTCGGCGACGCGGCTCAGCATGCCCCACCGCCCTGCTGCTGTTGCTCCTGCTGCGCGTCGAGCGGTCCTCGGTCCGGCGCGTGGGCCTGCAGTGCCGACGCCGGGAACGGCGCGTGCTCCTTCGCGCTGACGTGCGGTGCCTGCGACGTGAGCACCCACGTGTCCTTGGAGCCACCGCCCTGGCTGGAGTTGACGACCAGGCTTCCTTCGCGCAACGCGACGCGTGTCAATCCTCCGGGCAGCACTCGGATGCGCCCGCCGTCGTTGACCGCGAACGGACGCAGGTCAACGTGCCGAGCGGCCAGCCGGTCTCCTGCCTGAGCCGGCACCGTCGAGAGGTTTACCAGCTCCTGCGCGATCCACCCGCGCGGCTGGTTGACGATCTTGCGGCCCACCGTGGCGAGTTCCTCTTCGCTTGCGTGCGGGCCGATGACGAGCCCGTAGCCGCCGGACCCGTCGACCGGCTTGAACACCAGCTGGTCCATGCGCCCGAGGCACTCGGTCAGCACATCGGGCTCGTCGAGCCGGTATGTCGGCACGTTGGGCAGGATCGGCCGCTCACTCAGGTAGTAGTCGATGAGCGCCGGCACATAGGTGTAGGTGAGCTTGTCGTCGGCGACGCCGTTGCCGACTGCGTTGGCCAGCGTGACGTTGCCCGCGCGGGCCGCGTTCAGGATGCCCGGGCACCCGACGACCGAGTCGCCGCGGAAGTGCACCGGGTCGAGGAAGTCGTCGTCGATGCGCCGGTAGACCACGTCGACCCGCGACTCGCCGCCCGTCGTACGCATGTAGAGCACGTTGTCGCGACAGTGCAGGTCGCGCCCCTCGACCAGCTCGATGCCCATGTTGCGGGCGAGGAAGGCGTGCTCGAAGTACGCCGAGTTGTAGACGCCCGGGGTCAGCAGAACGACCGTCGGGTTGTCGACCTCCCGCGGCGCGGCCGCGCGCAGCGCCTCCAGCAGCACGGAAACATGTCCCGACACCGGGTGCACGTGCTGTTGCAGGAACAGCCCCGGGAAGACGCGCGCCATGGTGCGCCGGTTCTCGACGACGTACGACATGCCCGACGGGACTCGCAGGTTGTCCTCGAGCACGCGCATGATGCCGGACGCGTCGCGGACGAGGTCGATGCCGGCGAGGTGCACGCGCACGCCGTTGGCCGGGCGCAGGCCGGCGGCGGGTCGCGCGAAGTTCGTCGACGTGGAGACCAGCGACCACGGCACGATCCCGTCGTGCAGGACGTTGCGCGCGCCGTAGACGTCGTCGAGGAAGGCCTCCAGCGCTCGCACCCGCTGGATGAGGCCGGCCTCGATCAGCTCCCACTCGTCAGCGGGGATGACCCGTGGGATGAGGTCGAGAGGGAAGACCGCCTCGCGACCCTCGAGGGAGAACGTGACGCCCTGGTCGCGGAAGCTGCGGTCACGGGCGGCGTTGCGCTCCGCCAGGTCGGTCTCGGTGAGCAGCTGAAGGTGGTCATAAAGCGCCTT
>JBKJZO010000088.1:0-7324 GCA_046715235.1 Mycobacteriales bacterium | reverse complement strand
ATGTGCCGGTCGCGGGCCCGGTGCCACCGCCCAGCATCGTGGTCACGCCCGACATCAGCGCTTCCTCGATCTGCTGCGGGCAGATGAAATGGATGTGGCTGTCGATGCCGCCCGCGGTAAGGATCATGCCCTCGCCCGCGATCACCTCGGTTCCCGCGCCGATCGCAATCGTCACGGCCGGCTGGATGTCGGGATTGCCGCCCTTGCCGATCTTCCAGATGCGCCCGCCCTTGAGTCCGACGTCGGCCTTGACGATGCCCCAATGGTCGACGATGAGCGCGTTGGTGATGATGGTGTCGGCGACCTGCGCGGAAACGCGCTGGCTCTGTCCCATGCCGTCGCGGATCACCTTGCCGCCGCCGAACTTCACCTCCTCGCCGTGAACCGTGAAATCTTTCTCGACCTGGATTGTCAGCGCGGTGTCGGCGAGGCGGATGCGGTCGCCGATGGTGGGGCCGAACATGTCGGCATAGGCGGAGCGGGAGAGCGAGGACATCAGACCTTCCCCATCACGTCGCCGCGGAATCCGTAAACCTCGCGCTTGCCGCCGAACGGCACCAACGTGACCTCGCGCTCCGCGCCGGGCTCGAAACGCACCGCCGTCCCGGGCGCGATGTCGAGCCGCATGCCGCGCGTTTTCTCACGTTCGAAGCGCAGCGCCGGATTGGTTTCGTAGAAATGATAATGACTGCCGACTTGAATCGGCCGGTCGCCGGTATTCGCAACTTTCACAGTGACCCGTTCAGCACCTTCATTGAAGGTGATGTCGCCGGCTGTCGTCTCGACTTTGCCCGGGACGTTCTTGCCCGCGCCGCCGCGGATCGGGTGATGCACGGTGACGAGCTTGGTGCCGTCGGGGAACGTCGCCTCGACCTGCACCTCGAGCAGCATCTCCGGTACGCCTTCCATCACGTCATCGCGCGTCAGCACCGACCGGCCGGCGTACATCAGGTCGACGACGGTGCGGCCGTCGCGAGCGCCCTCGAGGACGAAGCTGCTCAGGATCGCGATCGACTCGGGGTAGTTGAGCCGAAGACCGCGTTGGCGGCGCCGCTGGGCGAGCTCGGCGGCGTACGACACGAGCAGGCGCTCCTGCTCGTGGGGACTGAGCAGCACGATGCGACGTCCTTCCCGGAGGCTTGCGACGACGGATGCGACGGACCGGAGAGTCAGACCGCCATTAGCTCGCGAACGATACTCATGCCGTCGGTCATGTCGCCGGCCGCAGTGATGCGACCTCGCTCGACCACGGCGTAACGCTGCGCGAGACGCTGGGCAAAGCTGACGTGCTGCTCGACCAGAAGCACCGACAAGCCGTCGCGGGATGCCAGCGCGGCGATGGTGTCCTCGATCAGTCGCACGACCGTGGGCTGGATACCTTCCGTGGGTTCGTCGAGCAGCAGCATCCGCGGCCGGCACAGCAGTGCCCGCGCGATCGACAGCTGCTGGCGCTGCCCGCCCGAAAGCAGGCCGGCGCGGCGGTTCATCAGCGGCGGCAGCGCGGGGAACAGGTCGAGTACGTCGTTCATTGCGGCTTTGCCGTCAGCGCCGCGCCCGTCAGCAACCAGCTGCAGGTTCTCCCTCGTCGTCAGATGCGGGAACGCCTGGTTGCCTTGTGGCACGTAGCCCAGGCCCCTGGCGACGCGGCCGGCCGGGCTCATCCTCGTCACGTCCTCGTCGTCGAGGAAGACGTGTCCTGATGACGGGCGGATCAGGCCCGCCGCCGTACGCAACAGCGTCGTCTTGCCGGCGCCGTTGTGGCCGAAGACCGCGAGGACGCCGTCGCGCGGCACCTCAACGTCGATACCGAACAGGACCCGGGTGCGGCCGTAGCCGGCCGTGACATCCTCGAGACGCAGCATGTTCACGAACCTCCGGTCAGCGCGTCGTTGTCGGAATCGACTGTCTCGTCCGGCCCGAGGTAGACCTCTTGAACCCGCGGATCCGCCCGCACCTCAGCGACACTGCCTTCGCTGAGCACCTTGCCTTCGTGCAGCACCGTGACGCTCTTGGCCACCATGCGCAGGAAGTGCATGTCGTGCTCGACCACGATGACGGTGCATTCAGTGGCCAGGTGACGAAGGAGGTCGCCGGTCGCCGCGCGCTCTTCCTCGCTCATGCCCGCGACGGGCTCGTCGAGCAGCAACAGCCGGCAGTCCTGCACCAGCAGCATGCCGATCTCCAGCCACTGCTTCTGGCCGTGCGCGAGCAATCCAGCGGGACGCTCTGCGAGATCGGCCAGACCGATCATCCCGAGCACCTCGGCGATGCGCGGCTCGATGCCCTTGCGCCGGCGCAGCAGGGTTCGAAGGGAGCGGCCGGCGCCGGCCGCGATGTCGAGGTTCTCGACGACGCTCAGCTGCTCGATCACCGACGCCGTCTGGAACGTGCGCCCGACGCCGAGGCGGACGATCTCGTGCTCCTTGAGACCGCGAAGCTCCTTCCCGGCAAGGCGAATCGAGCCGTCAGCGGCCGACGCCAGCCCGGTGACGGCGTCGACGAGCGTGGTCTTGCCCGCTCCGTTGGGGCCGATCAGGAACCGCAGGTCGCCCTCGGGGACGTCGAGGTCGACACCGTCGACGGCGGCGAAGCCGTCGAAGACCACGCGCAGGCCACGGATCTCCAGCAGTGACGTCATTGCGCTCCCTCGGACGCGGCCACCAGGGCCGCGTCTCCACCGATCTCGTCGGTGCCCTCGGGGTCGGTCACGTGTGCGTCAGTAGTCGATCTGCTGAGAAGTCCGCGGAGGGCGGCGGGAACCGAAGCTAGACCGTCTGGGATGAAGGCCACGATGAAGATGAACAGGCCACCCAGCGGATAGATCCATTTGCCGTCGTCGAAGGACTGCATCTCGCTGAGGTTGGTCTTCGAGTAGCCGAGGAAGATGGCACCGAGGATCGGCCCGGCCAGCGACACGCGGCCGCCGATCGCGACCGCGATGACGAACTCGATCGATGGCAGCACACCGAGGGACGCCGGGTTGATGCTGCCGAAGACCGGCACGTAGAGCGCTCCCGCGATCCCGGCGAGGCCGGCGGCTGCGACATATGCGATGAGCTTGACCGTCGCTGGGTCGTAGCCCAGGAACCGCACTCGTTGTTCCGCGTCGCGGGTCGCGACGAGCAGCTGGCCGAACCGGCTCTGGCTCAGCTGCCGGACGAGCAGGAAGGCGAGCAGCAGGACAACCGCGGTGATCACGTAGATGGTGCGCTTGTCAGCCGGGTCGCCGAGGTCGAGGCCGAAGAAACCCTGCATGTTGGTTAGCCCGTTGGTGCCTGATGTGGTCGCCTGGAAGCCGACGAGCAGGACCGGGAACGCGGCCGCGAGTGCCTGGCTCAGGATGGCGAAGTACGGACCGCGGACCCGGCGCCGGAAGATGAGTGTGCCGATGCCTGCGGCCATGCCCATCGGCAGCAGCAGCACCATCGGGAGCGCGAACCACGCGTAGCGGAACGGCGCCCACCACCAGGGGAGCGTGCCGTCGCCGTACAGCTTCATGAAGTCGGGGACGCCGCCCGGGCCCGCGTCGGCAAGCTTGAGGTGCATGCCCATGGCGTAGGCACCCAGGCCGAAGAAGATCCCCTGGCCGAGCAGCAACATGCCGCCGCGGCCCCAGCCCAAGCCGATGCCGGCCGCGACGATCGCGTAGCAGAGGTACTTGGCGAGCAAGCTGAGCCGGAAGTCACTGAGCATGGCCGGTGCGGCCAGAAGCAAGGCGGCTGCTGCTGCCGCGAACATGATGCGCCCGCGCCACGCTGCGGAGACGGTCACGCGATGCTCCTCGAGCGGACGGCGACGAGTCCCTGCGGGCGAACCTGCAGGAAGATGACGATGCTGATGAAGACGACGACCTTGGCCAGGCTCGCGGCCGAGTCGGTGATGTCGAGCTGCCCGATGAACGTCTCGCTCCCTGCGGCGAGCAGACCGAGGCCGAGTGCGGCGATCACCGCTCCGCGCAGCTGGCCGAGACCGCCGACGACGACAACGAGAAACGCGTCGACGATGTAGTTGGTGCCCAGGGAAAATCCGATCGAGCCCATCAGTGTCAGTGCGACACCCGCCACGCCGGCGAGGCCAGAGCCGAGGAAGAACGTGGTGCGGTCGACCCGGCCGGTCTTGATGCCACTGACCGCCGCCAGGTTTCGGTTCTGTACGACGGCGCGCATCCGCCGCCCGGCGGGGAACTTGTTCATCGCGAACGCCACCGCGATCAGCACCACAGTAACCAGCACCATGATGGCCATCCGCGTGTAAGGCAGCGTGATCGAGCCGACGTTGAGACCACCGCCGAGCCATTCGGGCGCCCGGACGTTGACGTTGGGGGCACCGAACCGGTCCTTTGCGAACTGCTGCAGGATCAGCGAGACGCCGAACGTGACCAGCAGGGTGTCGAGGGGCCTGCCGTACAACCGCCGGATCAATGTGACCTCGAGAACGATGCCCATGGCGCCGGCCACGAGGAACGCCACCGGCAGGGCGATCGCCAGCGACAGTGTGGGGTCGTCGATGACCTTTTGCAGCAGGTACGCGGTGAAGGCGCCGGCCATGATGAACTCGCCATGGGCCATGTTGATCACACCCATCTGACCGAACGTGAAGGTCAGGCCGAGCGCGATCAACAGCAGGATCGAGCCGATGCTCAGTCCCGTGAAGACCGTGGAGAGCCAGATCATGACCGGCGCCTTTCCGCTGGTGAACGGACTAACTACGAAAGGCCGGCGGCCCAGGGGTAGCTCTTGAGGAACGGGTCCGGCTCGATGGGCTTACCGGAGTTCCACACCTCGGTGATGCTGCCGTCCTTGCCGATCTTGCCGATGCGCGCGGTCTTGGAGATGTGCTGGTTGGTGCCGTCGATCGTCACCAGACCCTCCGGCGCTTCGAACTTCGTACCGGCCGCTGCCGCCTTGACCTTGTCGGGCTCGAAGGACTGCGCCTTCTCGACCATGGCCTTCCAGAGGTACAGCGACGTGTACGCGGCCTCCATCGGGTCACTGGTGGGCTTGTCGGCGCCGTACTTGGCCTTGAACGCCTTGACGAACGCCTCGTTCGTCGCGCCCTCGGTCGTCTGGTAGTAGTTCCAGGCGACGAGCTGGTCGGTGATGTTCTCGGCACCGATGCCCGTGACTTCTTCCTCAGCCACGGAGACCGAAACGACCGGCATCGTGGCAGCGCTCAGACCGACCGAGCGGTACTGCTTGAAGAACGCGACGTTGCTGTCGCCGTTCAGCGTGTTGAAGACCGCGTCAGCCTTGGCTTCCTTGACCTTGTTGACGATCGTGCCGAAGTCGGTCGCGCCGAGCGGGGTGTACTCCTCGCCGACGACCGTCATGCCGTTCGCCTTGGCGTAGGCCTGGATGATCTTGTTGGCGGTACGCGGGAAGACGTAGTCGCTACCGACCAGGAAGAGCGTCTTCTTGCCCTGCTCCTTGAGGTAGTCAAGGCCCGGGATGATCTGCTGGTTGGTGGTCGCGCCGGTGTAGAAGATGTACGGCGACGCCTCGAGGCCTTCGTACTGGACCGGGTAGAACAGCAGTGCCTTGTGCTTCTCGAAGACAGGCAGCATCTGCTTGCGGCTCGCCGACGTCCAGCCACCGAAGACGGCTGCGACCTTGTCGGAGCTGATGAGCTTCTCGGCCTTCTCGGCGAACGTCGGCCAGTCCGACGCTCCGTCTTCGGAGATCGGCTCGAGCTTCTTGCCGAGGACGCCGCCCTTGGCGTTGATCTCCTCGACCGCGAGCATCAGCGAGTTCTTGACCGTGACTTCGCTGATCGCCATCGTGCCGCTCAGGCTGTTGAGCAGGCCGATCTTGACGGTCTCGCCGCCGCCCTTCGTGTCATTTGAACCGCACGCGGCGGTTAGTGCGAGCGCCGACACCGCTACCGCGGTAACGACTCGCTTGGACAGTCGCAGCATCAATTGCCCTCCCTGGTGCCCCGTTCATCGCGGCGTCCTGCCGCGATGGGCCGCCAACTTAGGGGACGGGCCGTATCACCTGCGTGTGTTCTGGGTTTCCATCTTGTTTCCATTTGGTTCGCCCGGAATGGGGTCGCCGGGGATGGGTAGCTGTGTCCCTCGGTTCCACTGCTCAAATGGGCCGGAACCCCCCTGAAGCCGTCGGAGCACATCTCCACCCTGGGGCATTGACGAGATGCCGGCGCGGGGGTTTACTGCTCGCAGTGTTCGAACATATGTTCGAATGCACGGTGCGCTCTCGCGGAGCGTATCGGCACCGGCGGACGTCCATTCCGACCGGCTCGCGGTCCTCGACCGCCGCGAGCCGGTCGGGAGGGTTCACCGGTCCGGGTGGGATGTGGGGAAGCATCCCGCTCGGACCGGTGCCGCCGACTTCGTCGCCTTCCCCCGGCGTACCACTGAGCAGCCGCGCAGTGGCCCGACGAGCGGGAGGTGTCCGGATGAGCCGCAGGTACGCCGACCCGGTCGAAGTGCGACGGCGCGACACCGACCCGGCACAGTTCCTCTGGCAGGGCCGGCTCTATGTCGTGCGTGCGGTGCAGGCCAGGTGGACCGAGACGGGTCGGTGGTGGCGCAGTTCCGCCGCAGGCGCTTTGAGCGAAGGCCGGCGCGGGGTCGATGTCGACGCCGAGCGCGACTACTGGCGCGTCGAGGCCGGCAGCGGCCGGATGGCCGGCACCGGGGTCTACGACCTGTGTTTCGACTGGTCGCGCGGCGCGTGGTTCCTCGCCTGCGCACTCGACTAGGGGCCGGCGATGTCCGTGGCCGCACTCCATCCATCACATGTACCGAGCTCCTCGCCCGCACCGACGTCATCGGGCGTCTACACGTTGCTCGTCATGGCCCGCCGTGGGCTCGCGGAGGCCGAGCAGGCCGCCACCGCAGCTGAGCGGTACGCCGCCGCGCACCTCGCGGCGTTGCGCGCCGCCGCCGCGGTGCTCGCCGCTCGCGCCCGCCCGGCGTCCGGGGTACGCCGGGGACGGCCGCTGAGTGCCTGGACCCTGCTCGTCCATGTCGCGCCCGAGATGGGGGAGTGGGCCGAGTTCTTCGCGGCCGGCGCGCGTAAGCGTGCACTCGCCGAGGCCGGGCTGCCCGGGTCGGTCACCACCCGCGAGGCCGACGACCTGCTGCGCGACGCCGCGACGTTCCTCGCCGTCGTCGAGACCAAGCTCGGGGTGGCCGGCTCACCGTCGCTGTTCGCCGTACCGCGGTTATGACCGGCTGCTGACGATGGCTGACCCGTTCGTCCATCTGCACGTCGCGTCCGGATATTCGCTGCGGTACGGCGCCTCGATGCCCGAGGCGCTCGTTGCGCGCGCGGTCGACCACGGCATGGACGCGCTCGCCGTG
>JBKJZO010000087.1:0-20469 GCA_046715235.1 Mycobacteriales bacterium | reverse complement strand
ATCTCGATGCCGACGACGCCGCCGTCGGAGCGTTCGAGCACCAGGTCGACCTCGACGCCGTCTCGGGTGCGCCAGTGTCCTGCCGTGACCACGTCGTCTAGCCAAGAGACCTGCTTCAGGAGCTCACTGACCGCGAAGGTCTCCAGGAGATGACCGAACTCGGCGAGCGCTGCCGGGGTCCTGGTGTTGAGCTTGGCCTGGCTCAGACGCATGAGGTGAGCCGCCAGCCCACTGTCGATGATGTGGACCTTGGGCGTGGCGCCCGCTTTGGGCCCCACGGTCGTGCCCCAGGCGGGCAGCCGGTGAATGAGGAACACGGCTTCGAGGAGCTTGGTGTAGCTCTCCGCCGTGCGCGCCTCCATGTTGATCGCACGAGCCGCCTGAGCCACGTTGAGCAGGCTCGCCGTCTGCCCCGCCAATCGTGTCAGCAACCGGGGGAGCAGTGACCGCTGCTGCACCCGCGAGATCTCCAGCACGTCGCGTTCGCACACCAGGTTGACGTAGTCGGCAAACCAGCGAGTCCGCGCTGCTCCTTGGCGTTGCAGCGCGATCGGGAGGCCGCCGGCAACGACGCGGGCGATGTAATCCTCACGCGAGCCTCGCGACACCCGGGTGTCGGGAAGCTGTCGCGGGTCCTCGAGGAGCTGCTCGACGAAGGTCTCCGTAACGCCCTGGATCTCGCCTTGGGACAGTGGGTAGACGGTCATGACGTGCGCACGTCCGGTCAGCGACTGCGCAGCGCGCGGCAGGGTCTCGTACCTCGTCGAGCCCGCCAGAACGTAGCGACCTGGCGTGAGGCCCCGCCCGAGCTCGGCCTTGATCGCGTCGAGCAGCTCGGGCACCTTCTGGTACTCGTCGATAAGCACCGGCGCGGGGCCAGAGGCGAAGAGCGTCGGGTCTGCGGCCACGGCGGAGCGAACGTCGAGGTCATCCAGGTCGATCACGTCGCGCCCTGAGCCGACCGCGACCTCGTGCAAGAGCGTGGATTTCCCCACCGTCCGCGGTCCCGTGAGCACGAGCACCGGCTCCTCGGCCAGTCGGCGTGCGATGACCTCGGTGATGCGTCTCGGGACATGGGCTTGGTCTACCGTGGGCACGATCCCATCATGACAGGTGAAATTCGGAATCGTCGGGAGGACTTCTTCGTCATCGTCGGCATCCTCTCTGCGGAATCGTCGCCTCGTTCGCGACCGTGACGTCGGCATTGACAGCGCCGATGGTGGAGCGTGCAGCCATCCGCTCCAACCGCGGCGCGTACGAGATTGACGTCACGCCTCCGCTGAAGTCCGCGTTCACCGTCCCGAGGCGCTCGCCCTCGTGCGAGAGTTGGACGACAGTCTCAGTCTCGTAGTCGAAGACGATGAGCACACCACTGGGCTCAAACCCGATCTGTCCTGGGCCACAGGTCTGACGGGCCGACCGTGCCGACCTGGATGCCGGAGCCGGTCTCGTGCTGCCGTGGCGTCCCGTTCCCATCGGAGAAGACCAGGTCCCCGCCCGTTGTCGGCACTTCCGGAGGGCCGTAGATCACACCCCCGGGGACCTCATGTGCGCTCGCTGGACAGGCAACCACCACCCGTCACCGGGAGGCCCTCAAGTCATACAAGCCTGTTAATGGCGCTACAACCCAGGTGGCCTCTCGTGATCGACGGGGTGGTGCTCGCCGGCCCCACGAATACCTCGGTCGGGATTGGGAGTGTCGAATTTCGAGTACAGCTCGCGGCCGTCGCACGAGCAATCCCCAGCGGACGCCGTACAGACGGCCCGTTCACATCGGCCGGCGTCAGAACTGACCCGGGGCGGCGGCTGCGGCTGGGGCGGCTCCGATGCCTCTGTGCCGCCCCTCGCTGTTAGCTAGTGGCAGCCGGTGATCCCGAACAACGCCGCGATCGCTTCGGCGGCAAAGCGCACGTTCAATTCCACGGCATGCATGTCTTCTTCCGTATCGCGTCGTCCCGGCCAGGCAAGACACCAGACCGACGCCGATTGGTGGCTGCCGCTGCTCAGCGTGGGCTGAACGTTATGTCGTCGGGCCTCGGACTGAAGTCAGGGCATGTCTGCACCGTGCACCGTTCTGGGAAGTCGCTTGGGTCAACTGGGACAACGAACGCCCAGTAGGCGGCCGCGACGATGGCAACCACTCCGAGAGCAACCCACCACCACCGGCCGCGGAGCACGCCGACCAGCAACGGAATCAGAGCGATGGATCCGACAGCCCAGAAGTCATGGACGCTCGCCGCCTGCGCGTCTGCTGCAGAAGAGGTACAGAACAAGCACGAGCCTAGAACCGGGCTCGACATCGTCAGCTGCCACGCCGTTACCGCGATGGCCACTGCGGAGAAGGCCGCTGCCGCAGCGGCTCTCTTGACGGTCCACTTGTCCCAGGAGCGCCACAACCGCTCCCGTGCCTGTCTACCTCTCGGTGGGTTGATCGGTTTCCCGTCATCCACGCTACTTCGCCTCCCCAATGTTGAGGCGGTAGCCCGTCTTCGCCGACCAGTCCCCGCTCGCGCTCACGACTCGAACGTAGTATCGCCCGCCCGGAGTCGTGACGTTGATCTTTTCCGATCGGGAACCGGATAGGGCACTCGACGCTACGAGTATCAGCTTCTCGTCGTAGAGCTCCAGGTTGTAGTCCTGGGCCATTCCGATGAGTTGGAGTTGCGTTTCGGCCGCGGCCAGCTGCAGTCCGTGCCAATCCTCGTCGCCGGCGTAGGCAAGCTGACCGGGAAGATTGACGTGCGGAACCTTGAAATCGTGGACGGCCTCAACGTTGTCGGCGTAGTCATCGAGGGTGAAGGCGTAGTACTGCAGCTGAATGTTGCCAGCCGCATCCACCGCGCGGACGAATACGTCTCCCTCAGCGGGCAGGTCGAACGGCCCGGTGTACACGCCGCTCACGTTGGTCCGGCCGACGTAGTACTGGATCTGTGCGACACCTGAGCCGCCTGGTTCATCCGTCGCCGACATTTCCACTCGGGCCATCCGGCGCCCGTCGGCGGTGACGAAGGGGGTAACGGAACCAACCGCTTGAGGCGGCGTGACATCGGTCAGTGCGCCGCCGGTGACTGGCGCAAACGCGTCGATCGTTCTGTCGACCGCGCCGTCCGCGTTGTCGTCGATGCGCAGCTTCGGAGAGTCGCCGCCCGGAAGCTGGAACGACATCGTGATCACTGCACCGGTCACGACTTCAACGGGCGGGAACGCCACGACGCGAGTCACTACATCGTCGGTGTAGGTGCGGAAGAGGAACCGCACGTCTCCGTCCGCGGTCACAGTCCAGGCGCCGTCGTATGAGCCGTCCTGCTGCAGGACGGTGGACGCGTGTTCCGGGCCGGCGTCGTACTGGGATTCGGGGATATTCGCCTCAGAGATGTGGAGTGCTGCGTCGGTGACTCCCGTGATGTTGCCGAGCGCGTCCGTGACCGACCCGCTCACCGCTCCCGTAATATCCAGTTCGGTTCCCGAGGCCGGAGTCGGAGTGAGCGAAGCCCCCTCTGGTAGCGGCAATAGCTCGTCCACGAGCGGGTCCTCGTCCACTGCCGACGCCGTTCGAACCGAATGACTGGAGGCACTGAGCCCCTTTGCGCGGGTCGGGTTTCGGCCGCTTCCTTCTAAGTAGCGGACTGCCATGTCGGTACTCAGGGGAGTCTGCACCAACCCGTCGTGCGACCCGCCATACAGGTACGCGTTGACGCCGTTGCCCCTCCGATCGAACCCCTTCTTGTTGTCCAACGCTGCGGAGTGGCCTGCTTCTTGCGTAGCCGAGCCGGTCATTTCGTCACAACGAATAGTGGACTGGCGAGGTGTCCTATTCCACTTGTTGATTATTCGACGGGCCGGACGCGCCTAGCGCACCGAAGATCCCACCATGCTTGGCCTATCGCCGAACCAGTCGGGACGCCCGACAGCGTCGTAGGCTGTCGAGAGCCGAAGGTGAGATCGTCCGCTTTGGCGCAGGGGGCGTTGCAGTTGGGGATACAGGTGCCCGAGGTTCTGGGCGAGGAACGCGAGCCGTGGCGACGACCGCCCAGAAGCGCGTTGATCGCCGGGGTGGCGGTGGTCGTCGCCGCTGCTGCATGGTGGACAGCGGCGGACCGAAAGTCACCCACGACGTCGAAGTCTGACCCCGCGCGTCCGAGCCTGGCGACGCCGGTTCATCCGTCGGGGGGCTCCGCCTCGACTCTGGGTGAGCCGGCCGCGAGCCCCTCACAGAGCGTCTTGCCAAGCCCAACCAGCACAGCCGCTGCGAGTCCGCCCGCCACGTTCAAATTGGCGTTCGAGGGGCCTGCGCCCCGCGGGACCGGCATACGGCTGCTGACGTTGATGTTCAGCACGCCGGGGAGCACGCCCGAGATGTTCGATCTGGATACGGGCGCGTTATCGCCCGTTCAGGGCATCCCACCGACGGGTTGCGTCAGGGGCAGCTTCCGGATGACCGTATCGAACACCTGGCTGGTGCTCTGGCGGTCCAGCGGCACGGACGCGGAGCAATGCTCCGGGGCCGGTCGTGCCTACCTGGTGAACGGCGCAGGAAAGGCAACTGAGGGACTCGCGTTCGCGGCGGACGAGACGGTTGTCCCAGGAGACAATGGATCCTTGTGGAAACTTGGCCCCGACGGCGGGCCGGACGGACCCCGCCAACGTGTGCAGCGGATGACGCCAGCGGGTCGCGCGGTCAGCCCCGTCTATCAGCTGCCGGTCGGTTGGACGCTCGACCGAGGTCTGACCAAAGACGTCCTGCTGCTGTTCCGTCCACTCGAAGACCCGGCCGACAACTGGCAGACCTGGCAGCCGAGTACCGGGCACGTACTTCGCAGGTACCAACGGGTGATCGCCGCAGACGCTCATCTCGTTGTATGGACAACGCGCCCGTGCGGGAACAAGCAATGTTCTCTGCGCGTGGACTACACGGATGCCGACAATGACTTCGAGGTGGCACTCCCGCGCGGCGAAAACGCTAGCGGCGGCTCGATCAGCAGCGATCGAAAGCGAATCGCTCTGGTATTGGCAGACGGTGCCACGGCGGAAACGGCGCGACACGACAGCGGCTACGTGCTCGACCTCTCAACACGGAGCTTGCGCGTCATCAAGCAGTTGAAGATCCCCGGCAGCGCGTCGCAGAGGTCGCTAGGCATTGGATGGGCATCGCCTTCCTGGCTCGTTGCGACCGAATCCGGCGCCGAGGGCACGCGAGGAATTGCTGCGTACGACGCGGCTTCCGGAGAGTTTGTGGCGTCCACACGGGGGCCAGCGCCCGGCGCGTTCGTCATGTTGGCTCTTTGACGGTCGGTTCGATTCGAAATCCGCATTCACGCGGACGCCACGCGTGCCTGCCTGCGGTTGAAGCATTTCCACCAGTACATGCAAGCGGCCAACGCGCGCATCGACGGGCAATGTTTAGAGTCGTGCGAACGACATTGCGGCGGAGCCGCTCAGCTCGGTGAGGCGCGAGATGACACCCTCACGCAAATTCCAGGCGAGGAGCCTGTTGATTGTCGGGGCTGCGTACAGGCTGTCGATGATCAACGTGTCGTCGTCCAGCCAGCCGACAGGCCGGCAGCACCCTGTGTCCCGGCCATGGGCGCCTTTGAACAACAGCATCCGCTCGACCGCACCAGTTCCTAGGGCGACAACAGGGATGGCCAGTGAACCTTCATGCCCACCGAGGCGCGCGACTCGAGCACCACGACTTACCGGCCGCGAGTACCCAGTGGCCGGCACAACTCCTCCGGCAGTGAGCTGCGCACCGGTAGCAGAGTCATAGCGAATGATGCCGCGGCTGCCCAGCGCGAGCAGCTCGCCTGAATCTGTGAAAAGCGATTCCCAGCCTTCGGCCGTCGTCGTCTTCGTCTGGCCGGTAGCCAAGTCCAGCAGGTACGAATCGCGACCCGACAGGAAAAGTGTCTTGCCGTCCGGGTGCCAGCTGACATGTTCGATGTATTCGCTGTGCCCTTGGTATTTGTCGCCGGTTCCCAGCACTTCGTATCGCTTTGGCGTGCCGGTGAGCAGGTCGACGACGATGACGCCGTCTGGTTGACCGAAGGCGGCGGCCTGTCCGTCGACACGCAGTGATCCCGTTGTCAGTGCCGGTGCCTTGTTCGCTCCGTCGCCTCCTGGTTCGAGAGGCACACCCAGCGACCGGAGCCGCCCATCGTCCCCTAGTACCAGTACACCAGCGTTTGCCGTGTCTCGGGGCTGGAAGATCGCCAGGGCGCGCTCGATGGGATCTTCGACGAGAGTCGGGCGAGTCTTGGTGAGGTCTAGCGAGGTGGGAAACGTCGTATTCGCCGGGGGAAGCGACGCCTCCTCCGCGAGTGTCGGTGCGATCTGCACGGGGCCATCGAAATTGACCGATTCAGGAGCCGGCGGCGGGGAGACACTTGCCTGGGCGCTGGACGGCGTAAACGGCGCCGGAGCGCTCGCAATGCCTTCGATTCGTACGGCGGCGAGCACCGCGTTCACCCGCGAGAAGTCCGCGATGTTCACGTCGGCCTTCCCGAAATGCGCCTCGACGATAAACCGCAGACCGGCGTACACGAGCGCACGTCGGGCGATGGACCGGCTGACCGGCGCGCTGCCGTCGGTGACCAGGTCGTCCGCGCTCAGCGCCAACGAGGCGCTGCTGACTGCCGCGGGAAGCTCGTTGTCGTCGGGTTTGATCGTGAGCAGGGCGTCGTCCGACTTCATCCCGACGATGGGATCCTCGGCGCCTCTGACCAAAAAAGTGAACGTCGAGAGCTGAATGCCGGTGCGGCTTCCCAGCGACCGGCCTCTCGACGACAGAATTCGCGTTCCGAGTGACCGCGCGAACCACCCCGGCGGCACGGTGGCGGACATGCCATCGACCTCGAATACTGGCGAATCTACCGCCGGTGCCGGCGACGCCAGCCGGGACGGGTCGAATCGAACTAGCGAAGAGCCAGCCGACACCCATACGGCATCAGCAGTTGCCACCACCGCCTGCGGCGCGCGGATATCCACGACGCCGGTGATCTGCCCTGTCCTCGCATCGATCCGCCACACTTTGTTGGCCATGTTCCCGACAACCCAAAGCGTGCCGCCCACTCCGGTCATGTCGAGAACAGTCGAATTCGGCGGCAAGGGCACCGTTGCGGTGACCTCGCGGCTGATGGGGTCGATGCGCACCACGGCGTCGCCCGTCTCTGCCCAGACCGCATCGTCGGTCACTGCGATGTTGCCCTGCAGATTGCCGCCCGAGTACACCAGCGATGTAGTGGTGTGCTCTTTGGTTGTCGGGTCGTAACGCTGAACGCCGTCGCCGCCGCCGGTGGCATTGACCCAGACCGCTCCGTGCCCGACCGCGACACCTGGCCCAGGAAACTGGGTCGGGAATTTCGTCGTCGACATCACACGACCTGTAGCGGCGTCGATCTGCTGGAGCGACTCTCCCGTGCAGCAAACAACCCACAGGGAGTCCTGGCCGAACGCCAACTCTGAGGCGTTGCCGCTGTCGCCGTCTCCGAGGGCTGTCGTTTGCCCTGATGTCGGATCCACCCGTTGGAGGACACCCCCCGACAATGCCCAGAGCGCGGAGCCGCTCGCGACGAGCCCAATCCCGGACGGACCAGGGCTGTTGCCGACCGCATGCCGAGAGACCACGCGGTTGTCCGCTGTGTTGACGCGGATCAGTTCGCCGGCGTTGGAGTCGGCGGCCCAAATATCCCCGTTGAAGTACACCAGCGCTGTGGCTGAAACATTCGCGATCGTCGCAGTGATCGGGTCGCCCGATGTAAGGGATGCACCTGATGACAAGGCGGCCGAGGTAGTAGGGGGATTAGCTATCGGCTGGGGGTCGCGACGTTGGCCATCCCGCGAGACAACGGAGATGGCGACGACCGCGACTACTGTGGCCAGCGCGGTCGAGGAGAGTAGCGCGGCTCGCCGGCTTCGCACCGATCGCGCACGTCGTTCCGCGAGCCGGGACCACGCGTCGGTAGATGTGTTCCGGCTGGCCACGGCGTCCCGCAACGCGTCGCGGACCTGGGACTCGAGGTCAATGCTCACGGACGGCCATCCTCAGTTGACCCGGCAACCGGGTCACTCATCGAAAGGTGCTCGGCCAGCTGGCGTAGCGCCTTGCTGGTCTGGCTTTTCACTGTGCCGATGGAGACGCCAAGCACTTCGGCCGTCTCCGCTTCGGTCATATCCGCGTAGTAGCGCAGAACGACACACGCGCGTTTACCCTCGGCGAGCCGCGCGAGCGCGTTCGCCACATCAACGTCGCGGGCCTCCGCATGAAACGGTGATACTGCCTCGACGGTGCGGCCGACACGGCGCTCGAGTGCGCGGCGGCGGATTCGGGAGCGCGACAAATTCACGACAGACCGTCGTATGTAGGCTGGTGCGGCGTGCTCGTCGCGCAATGCCTGCGGCGACCGCCAGAAGCGCAGGAATGCTTCCTGCGTGATCTCTTCGGCGAGTCCCCAATCGCCGACGATGAGAAACGCGAGCCTTGTCAGATCTGTCGACAGGGCGTGGAAAAGCGCTGCCACGCGCTCCGTCTTCGGATCGTCCACGGCAACAAGACTCACAGGTCACGCGGAAGGTTGCCGCTTAGGCGAAGGACTTTGGACTTCGCTGCCGCCTACGCGCGCCGTAGTCAGCGTGTCTGAGCATGCCCGCACAACTCTACATAGATCATTTCTCGAGGTCGCCAGTTTTCCCTAGACCGCTATGCCGTTGGGCGGCGTACAGGCTCCAATTGCTCGAGGACATTGCCGCCCATCGCGCCGCAGCGCCGTTGCTCAGCCCTAGGACGTCGGCTAGCACGGGCGATGGCATAGTTGCAGCGAGCTGCAGCAGGGCGGCCTTGCGGGATGAGGATGGGTGGATCCCGCGTGCGACCAGCTCTTCGCGTACGCAGTTGGTAGCGATGTGCTTGCCGGGAACGCCACCCGGGAAAAGCCACTGAGTGGTGTGGCTAACGTACGAGGCCTGACCGCGGCGAGCTAGGTGCAGTACGACCAGCTGGTCGAATGGTGTTGGAAGCTCGACTGCAAAGCTGTCGAAGGTCACCGAGACACGGCCACCTGTGGCGACGTCAACCTGGCTCGTATTCATCCGGCAGATGCGCGCGAGCGGCTGGGCGTAGAGCAACGTGAATAGCCCCGCGACCCTGCTGTACAGGCGGAACGTGTCGTCGTGGAGGAGCCGCTCGACCTGTTCCCACCGAGCCTCGTGGTCGAGTGTGACTTCTGGCCGGCCGTACTGCCGGCTGGGGAGCTCGGCGTCGCTGCTCAGTCCGTGTCGCCGTCCCCAGGCGAGGAACTGCACGACAGCTTTCGATTGGCCTGGCCGCTCGACGGCGTACTGCTCCAACGCCGGCTGCGTGAAGGTGCCTAGTTTGCAGTCGTGTTCGTCGAGCCAAGCGAGCAGCCGAGCCGACGCGATGATGGACCCGCGGGCGCCGTTGATCGCGCCGTGCGTGATGGTGCCGGCGGCCTCTTGATGCCGCAGACGGCGCAGTACATGCCACCTGGCGTACCGGCCGAGGATCTCAGCATGGGCCTTTGGCAGCGTCGGCAAGTAGTCGCGCAACCATCGTGTCGTGCGCTCGAGTTCGGCGTGGTAGGCGGGGAGCGCATCCACCGCCACCAGGAGGTCGCGGACGTAGTTGACCATCCGGTTTGAGGGGAGCGCGGCGAACGCCGCGTGCGAAATCTCCATCTCACCGCGCGCCATCGCCTGCAGGATGCTGGGCCCGGTCGACCGGGTGAACCAGTACAGGGTTGTCTGGGGCCGCGGGCCGGCGAGCAACGCGTCGTAAACCGGCTGAAGCTGGGGATGAACCCGTCCGCTCGCGTCGGCGAGCAGTTCGGTGGCGCGGTCCTGCAGGGTGCATGGAGCGCACATCCGACCGAAACGGTTGTCTTCGCGGCCGCAACGCGCGCAGCCGTAGATAGCTTGGGTCCCTGCGCACGTCGCGCAGACAGTTGAGTCCAGAGACGTGGTGTATGACGTCCTCGACGATGTGCGTGTCGTGAGGACGTAGAAGACGGTCACCGCGTGATCCTTCAGAAGACCTGCGAAAGCCGATCTGAAGGAGATCTCACGATGACCGCCACTGCCAGTATCGACCCTGCCATCTTCCTTGCCGAACACCTCGAGCGCGCCGAGCCGGACTTGCTGCGCGCGATGCTGAGAACGTTCGTTGACGCGCTGATGGGCGCCGAAGCGGACGCGGTGTGCGGCGCGCCGTATGGGGCGCGCAGCGACGAGCGGGTCAATTCCCGCAACGGCTACCGGCCGCGGGAGTGGGACACCCGCGCAGGCACCCTCGAAGTCGCGATCCCGAAGCTGAGGTCGGGGTCCTATTTCCCGGACTGGCTGCTGGAGCGGCGCCGCCGCGCGGAGCGCGCCCTGACCACGGTCGTGGCGACCTGCTACCTGCTCGGGGTGTCGACCCGGCGGATGGAGAAACTCGTCGAAACCCTTGGTATCAAACGACTTTCCCGGAGCCAGGTCAGCGTGATGGCCCGCGAACTCGACGAGCAGGTCGAGTCGTTCCGGACCCGCCCGCTGGACGCCGGGCCGTACACGTTCCTCGCCGTCGACGCGCTGGTGCTCAGAGTCCGTGAGGGCGGCCGGGTGGTGCCGGTGCACGCCCTGGTCGCGACTGCCGTGAACGCGGACGGGCACCGGGAGATCCTCGGCCTGGACGTCACCAGCGGCGAAGACGGCGCCGGCTGGCTGGCGTTCCTGCGCGGCCTGGTCGCCCGCGGCCTGACCGGCGTGGCGCTGGTCACCTCCGACGCGCACAGCGGCCTGGTCGGCGCGCTCGGCGCGGCACTCCCGGGAGCGAGCTGGCAGCGCTGCCGCACGCACTACGCGGCGAACCTGATGAGCGTCACCCCCAAGAGCAGCTGGGCGTGGGTCAAGACGATGCTGCACTCGGTCTACGACCAGCCCGACGCGGCCTCGGTGCACGCCCAGTACGACCGGGTGCTGGACGCCCTCGCCGAGAAACTCCCCGCAGTAGCCGAGCATCTCGACGCCGCCCGCGCCGACCTGCTCGCGTTCACCGGCTTCCCCAAAGAACTCTGGCGGCAAATCTGGAGCAACAACCCGCAGGAACGGCTCAACCGCGAGATCCGCCGCCGCACCGACGTCGTCGGGATCTTCCCCGACCGCAGCTCGCTCATCCGCCTCGTCGGCGCGGTCCTCGCCGAGCAACACGACGAATGGATCGAAGGCCGCCGCTACCTCGGCCTCGACGTCCTCGCCCGCAGCCGCATCACAATCATCGACACGCGACAGGACGAAGAGGTGACCACACCGATGACCGCAGCCGCGCTGACCGCCTAGAGTCCAACCACGGGATCACTGGTGACGTCTTCACACACCACGACCGTGGACTCGACCCGTCGACCGCCGCTGCACGCGTGAGCAGCACAGAGTCTTCGAAGAGGGGTCGCTGCAGCACTAGCGCCGACATGGACTGCGCGGCGTCGATGCACGCTCGTGTTCCTCTGATCAGGTCATGGGCGCGGGCAACGATCACCGCTGCCCAGACCGTCTCATCGGACGTCGCGAACGACGCGACACCACCCGGGAGTGCCAGCGCAGCATCTACGTCGGCGAGCAGTTGGACGATCTCAGGAAACAGATCGCGCTCTTCGGGGCTCATGTTGCCGATCATGCTCTCCATGGCATCTCGGGGAGGTTGCGAGTCTGTGAAGGACCTGGCGCAAGCGCCCCGCGTCACGAGCGAGGATTGTCCGCACATGCGATCAGCCGAGGGCGACCTTGACGTCTCGTACGTGTCGAGCGTTTCCTTCGACTCTCGCGGACTGGCACTGCTGTTCTGTGAGCGCTGCGGACCTACGGATCAGGACTCCGGCTGGGTGATGTTGACCATCCAGGCGATGCCGAACTGGTCGGTGCACATGCCGAACTCATCGCCCCACATCTGCTTCTCCAGGGGAATCGTCACGGTGCCGCCGCCGGAGAGCTTGTCCCAGTAGCCGCGCAGCTCCTCGGCGTCCTCGCCGCTCAGGCTCACCGCGATGTTGTCTCCGGGGTTGTGTTCCATCCCGGGCGGGGTGTCGGCGCCCATGAGCGCGAGTCCACCGTCGGTCTCGATCATCCCGTGCATGATCTTGTCGGCGCCCGGCGCGTCCGGCGGGCCGTACTCGCCGAAGGTGTTCAGCACGAGGGTGCCGCCGAAAACGCCCTCGTAGAACTCCAGGGCTTCCCGCGCGTTGCCGCCGAAGCTGATGTACGGGTTGAGACGAGTGGCCATCACGCGCTCCTTGGTCTGCAGTGGGTGTCTGCAGACTAGGGGAGGGCACCGACAAGGCGACGCACGGGATCGGTTGGGCTCAGGAGGCGACCCTTCGGTAGAGCAGAGAGACGCGGCCGCGGACATCGACGCCGACCCGATCGAGCTTGTCGTACGCCGAGCGCGTGCGCCGCGATGCGCGAGCGGTCGCGGCCCGGCCGCGGGCGTCGTACGTCCGCCACGTCGTCAGCCCGCGTACCCACACGCAATTGCGATCGGCAAACGCGATCGTGCCCGATGCCGAGGTCGAGCTTGCCAGCGTGAGATCGCCGAAAATCCGGGGCGGGAGATGCACGCGGGTCCATACGCTGGCCCGACCGCGGAACCTTCTAGCCCCTCAAAGGCTCCTGTGTTGCAGTAGCGACCGTGCCGGGTCGTTCGCCCGGAGGCCAGCATGAGTGCCCGCGTCGCTTCAATGGTTGCTGCCACGGCGTGCCTGACCTTGGTTCTCGCAGCACAGGCCGCTGCGGCTCCGCCACCGGCGCCCGTTTCCGCGGTAACGGTTCGCGGGACTTCGACGCCGTCCCAGGTCGCCATCACGTGGACCAACCCGGCGGATCCGACCTACGCCAGCGCGCGCGTGGTCATCGTTCCGGGCGACGGCGCTGCGACGGATCCCTCCGATCCCAGGGCAGTCACCATTGCCGACGTCGCCGCGCCCGGGACGTCGTACACCTGGTCCGCAGGCGCCGCCGGCAGCGCGTTCTCGGTGAGCGTGTTCGCTTTCAATGCGGACAGGTCTGCCGCCTCGCCGCCGGCGACCGCACTGGTCGCCCTTCCCGCAGCGGTTCGCCGCCTCTTCCTGTCCCGCAGCGTCAGAGGTTCCACGCTCACGGCACATCTCGTACTGCCTGCGTACGCCGACGCGGCTGTTCTCTGCCGCGGCGACACCATCGGTGCTCCCCCCACTTCGCCGAGCGGTGCGGTCGAGTGCTCCACGCCGTCGGCGCAGCCGAGCCTGGCGCCTGCGCCCGGGCTCGGCCTCGTCACAGTTTTCGGCGTCGACACGAAGAACGGCATCTACGGACCGAGTTCCCCGGCTGCTTCCGCACTGCCGCCGCCGTCGACGCCTGATGACCTCGCACTCGGGCGAGTGGACGCGACCCGACTCGATGCGATGTGGTCCTACCGCGAGCCGCTCGACGGCGGCACGGGCATGGGCACGGGAGGAAACGTCCGGTACGAGCTCACCTGGGTCGCTGGGACCCGGTCGCCGGTCGGCAACGCCGCTGCCCACCAGGTCACCATCCCGGTGAATCCTCTTGCACTGCCGATCCAGAGCGTCACGCGCCGCGTGACTGGCCTTGTGCCTGACCTGCCCTACACGTTTGCCGTCCGTGGCGTCGACTCCGACGGCAATACCAGTGCCTGGACCCCTCCGGTTACCGGGGTTACTAGCGCGCCCGGAGACTTCGTCCTCGACAACAGCGCTCGAGGTGTCTGGCGGACGTCGCGGCTGCCGGTGCCGGCGGGAGCTTTCGTGCGCGCGAGCGCGGTCGGGCCGGACGGCACCCTGGATGTCGGCGTCTACCGGGACGTTGCTCCCAAGGTGCTGCACTACTTCCGTCGTCCCGGCGGGGTTTGGCGTAGGGGTGCCTTCCCCGCTGGCCTGCGCAATCCGCTCGTACTCGAGGCGTCGCCGTCCGCACCTGGAGTCCTAGCCGTTTCCGACCACGCGTGCGTGTTCGTGCGATCGCATGCCGGAGTGTGGACGACGCGGGGCTGCTTCCGGGCGCCGATCAGGGGAGTGCACCACCCGGTACCGCTGATCAACCTGAAGCTCGACCGGCGTGGCGCACTACACGCGCTGTACGCCGACGAGGCAGGTCGCGCGAACTACGCCACGGATTCCTCGGGTCGGTGGACGGTACGCAGGCTGCCGAGCCCGGCGGGCACGACGCCGTTCGGCATTTCGATGTCGTATGACCGGGTCTCAGACAAGCTCGTGGTCGCCGAGGGCCGCCTAAATGCGGCAGGCGAACGCTTCACGATGACAGTGCTGACCAAGCCCGCCCGCAGTGGCGGTTTCACGGCGCTGCGCCGCGCGTTCTCGGTTGCTGCGACACAGGCGGTCAACCCGGTGAGCGTCACGAGCTATGCCGATCGGATCACCATCGCCGCGCTGAGCACACCCGACAACATCTACGGACCTGTCGCCGGACCGCCGGTCCTTTTCACGGCCGATCGAGCGGGAATCATCGGCGGCCCCGCGGTCATCCCCGGCATCCGAACGAACGATCGCCTCGTCCAGGTGGCTGCGCAGTCAGCCGGCCGCGCGGTGGTGAGCTGGACCCACCAGGGCTTCAGCACCAACGAGCAGGGCCTCTGGACGGCGGTGCGCACCTACCGAGGCATGGGCTCGGCATCGATGTCCCGCCCGACCAGGCGGACACGGTCGCCGGACCAACTCCGTGCCGTCTCGCTCGACGCGCGTGGAAACCTGTACATCTTCATCAACAGGTGATCGCGGGAGGCCACATGCCCAAGCTGCGAGTTCTGTCCCCGTCGGAGTCCTCAGCATCCTGCTGACGGCCGAACGTCTCGAGTACCGCTTGCACCGCCAGGTGACAGCCCTCGGTGGTCGGCGTCAGGGAGTGGGCGTCTAGTCAGACGTCCAGCGATAAATCTGCCCGTCACGCAACTCGTGCGACGACGGCTCGGTGACGAGCGGTGGTCCTCGTCGCGTTGGGACGCTGCCCGAATGAGTGGGCGGGACGAGTGGGAACTCGCTCGAGCGACCTAGTTCGAAACACCCACTGTTGGGCAGCACACGGGCTAGCCGATTCACACCCATTGGCTGATTGAAAAATCGAGGACCTCGTCGATAGTGAAAATGAGGCCCGTTGACTCGGCCCCCCGTCCGCGTTGGCGGGCCTCACCCATCGTTGGTGACGAAGTCGATCAACGCTTCGATCGCTTGCAGTAGAGGGATTTCGAGGTCGGTGTAGGTCTGCACCGAGACCAGGATCCGACGCCACATCGCAGCTGAGTTCGGTACGCCGAGCGCCGCGCAGACACCCTGCTTCCAGTCCTCGCCGCGCGGGACAACCGGCCATGCCGAGATGCCTACGACCGGGGGTCGCACGGCCTGCCAGACGTCGACGTACGGATGGCCGAGGACGAGCACGTTGGGGTCGCGAACCGCCGCGACGCTCCGGCTCTCCTTGGAACCGGGCACCAGATGGTCGACGAGCACGCCGAGCCGTGCCTCCCGCGTAGGTGAGAAGGCAGCGACGATCGCGGGCAGGTCGTCAATGCCGTTGAGCGGCTCGACGACCACGGCCTCGTCGCGCAGGTCGTCGCCCCAGATTTTCTCGACCAACTCGGCGTCGTGCTTGCCCTCGACGTAGATCCGGCCCGCACGGGCGACGCGCGCTCGTTGCGCGACCGCCGCCACGGATCCAGAGGCGGTACGCCGCGCCGCGGGGTTTCCGGCCGCGACCGGCCGTACCAAGGTGACTGGCTCGCCGTCAACGAGAAAACCCCCTGGTAGCAAAGGGAAAACCCGGACCTTATCCCCCCGGCCAAGCAGGGTCACGGTGTCCTTGTCCATTGCCGTGATCTCGCCGGTGAAACCGCTCGTTGCCTCCTCGATCACCTCGCCCAGCGCCCCGGGAAGGTCGCGGACCGCTCGGCGGGGCGTCACGGGGAGGGCGAGCGCGTCGTGGCCGTAGTCCCTGCTTCGCATGCCCCCGACGCTATCCAGCGAGTTCCCCAGGAGCAGGACCGACGCGCCGCACCCCTCAAGCACCTCGCTTAGAGTTGTCGGATGCCTCGGACGGTCGCTCTGTGACCCCCAACGTGCGCGTCGTCGTACCGCCGACGGCTGCTGAGCTCGCGGCCGGATTCGCCGCGACCAGAGAGCAGCTCGAGCTGCCGGCCGACTTCCCGCCCGACGTACAGGCCGCGGCCGAAGCAGCCGCGCAGCGTGTCCCTGGCAAGGGCTACGACGACATGACGCAGCTCGCGCTCATCACCATTGATCCGCTGGGCAGCCGCGATCTCGACCAGGCGATGCACATCGCGCGTGCGGGCGACGGCTACCTGGTCAGCTACGCGATCGCCGACCCCGGGTTCTTCGTCGATCCCGGCAGCGTTGTCGACCTCGAGTCACGGGAACGCGGGCAGACGATCTACAGCCCGGACACGAGGACGCCGCTCTACCCGCTCGTCCTCAGCGAGGGCGCGGCCAGCCTTCTCCCCGGCGAGCAGCGGCCGTCCGTTCTCTGGGAGTTGTCCTTGGACGCCGAGGGCTCGGTCACCAAGAGCCACGCGCGACGTGCGTTGGTGCGCAGCACCGAACAACTGACCTACGAGCAGGCGCAGGAGCGAGCGGCGAACGATCCGGCCGACAGCACGTTGCCCTTGCTCAAGGTGGTGGGGGAGTTGCGCGAGCAGATCGAACTGGCGCGCGGCGGCGTACACCTCGACGTGCCTGAGCAGGAGGTCGTGCCGGACGGCGACGGCTACCGGCTGCAGTACCGGGTGCCGCTACCCGTCGAGGATTGGAATGCGCAGATCAGCCTGATGACCGGTATGGCGGCCGCGCAGCAGATGCTCGAGGCGCAGATCGGGCTTTTGCGCACCCTGCCCAAACCGGACTCCCGGGCCGTCGATGCACTCAAGCGTGCGACGAAGGCACTCAAAGTCGAATGGGCGGAAGGCCTTTCCTACCCGGCGTTCATCCGCTCGCTCGACCGGGCGGTGCCGGCGCACGCCGCCCTCCTCACGCTCGCGACGACGTTGCTGCGAGGAGCGGGCTATGTCGCGTTCGACGGCGTCACACCTGAGAACGCACGGCACAGTGCGATCGCCGGGTCGTACGCACATGTGACAGCACCCCTGCGCCGCCTCGCGGACCGTTTCGTGTCAGAGGTGTGCCTGGCGATCTGCCCCGGCGACTCCGCGCCCGACTGGGTTCGCGCATCGCTGCCTGACTTGCCGGCGATCATGAGCGCTTCGGATCGGCGCGCCAGGTCGCTAGAGCGCGCAGTGCTCGACTACGTCGAGGCGGCGATCTTGGCGCACCGCGTGGGTGAGGAGTTCGAGGGCGTTGTGGTCGACGTCGATGAGGGCGGGGGTGTCGTGCAGATGGCCGAGCCAGCCGTGCTGGCGCACGTCGACGGCCGGCTCCCGCTCGGCGAACGCATCAGGCTCGTGCTCACCGAGGCTGATGCCGCGGCCCGTCGCATCACCTTCGCGCGTGTCTGAGAGGCGCAAAACCGACCGTAGACTTGGCCTATGCCAGTAGAGCGTTGCAGGCGTTGCGGCACGGCCCGGCGCGCAGACCTTCAGGTCTGCGTGCGCTGCGAGACGCCCTTCGACGACTCAACTGATCCCGACCTCGACATCCAGCGCCCCGCTGCGCCATCGAAGCTGCAGACGCACGGCACGATGGCGGCGGTCGTCGTACTCGGGGTTGCAGTGATGGCTTTGCTTTTCTGGCTCTCGATCCGCGACGTAGGCCCGTTCACCGGCACGATCACCGCTCAGCAGGCGAACGGCCAAACGGTCACCGTCACGGTGCAGGTTGCCAACGAGGGTGAGCGAGCTGGTCGGGGAAACTGCCGCATCAGAGCACGCAAGACCAATGGCGTCGTTGCCAATGTCGCGCCGTTTGTCACCGAGCGCATCCCCGGCCAAGGATCGGTGACCCGCACAGTCGACGTACCGGTCACTGACGGCGTGCCGGCGGAGGTCTCCTGCAACTAATCTCCTGCAACTAGTCGCCTGAGACGCGGCGCCGTTTCGGCACCGAGCCCGGCGCCCGCAGACCCTGCGCGGTGTCCAGCCACTGGTTGAGGCGGTCCCGCAACGACTGCTTACGGGCCGCGTCCGGTGCGGTCTTCGACACGACGTGCTGGATGACGTCGAGATACGGGGCCAAAGCGGGATCCGGTACGCCGATCGCGTCGTGCGCGAGGTCGGCGAGGTCGCGGTCGCCGCCGTGCACGGACAGGATCAGCGCGCCGGCTCGGCGGGCGTCGGCGACTCGCTCCAGCAGCCCCTCCGGAGCCGCGGTCGGCGAGACGACGAAGAGCGTCTCGGCCCGCCTGACGTGCTCGAGCCGATCGAGGCTGACCGACAGATGCGGCGGCGCGCCGTCCGGGATGTGCCACCGCACGAGAGTCGGGTCGAGATCAGGGCGGTGGTGCCATCGCGCTTCGTCGCTGAGGTGGGCGGCGAAGTGCCATGGCTCGTCATCAGGGGTGCCGACGAGGAGCAGACCGCCTGATCCGTGCGGTGCGTTGCCGAGCGTCGACGCCAGCTCGACGACGTCGTCGTCGAGCCCAGCACCGGTGAGCAGCGGCAGGAGCATCGACAGCTCGTCGTAGTTCACTCGGTCATCATGCGGGACGGATTGGGATGGGCGCGGTAGCGCCGCGCGCGAGAGGATGAGGTCATGACTCTCGACCACGCGGCCGGATCGCACCCCGGTCTGCTGATCATCGGCCACGGATCTCGGCGCTCCGATGCCAACGACATGCTCTTCGCAGTGGCCGACGACGTGCGCGAACGGCTGGGCTGGCAAAACGTCGAGGCTGCGTTCCTCGAGATCGCGCGGCCGACGATCTCCGAGGGGTTCAAGATCCTCGTCCGCGAGGGGTGCACCGACATCGTCGTGCACCCGTACTTCCTCTATCCGGGCAACCACACGTTCGCTGACATCCCGCTCGAGCTCGAGAAGCTCGGGAAGGAGCACCCGAACGTGCGCTGGACCATCACCGAGCCACTGAACATGGACCCGCGTATCGTCGACGTGGTCATCGATCGCATCGACGACGCGTTGGCCGGCGGCTGATCGTGCTGCCGGGCGACGTCGCGACGGCGACGATCGGCGTACTCGGCGGCACCGGCGACCAGGGTCGTGGGCTGGCCCGCCGCCTCGCCGCGGCGGGGCACTCCGTCGTCCTGGGTTCGCGCGACCCCGAGCGAGCGGCGACCGCGGCGAAGGAGCTGCGAGCGCGCCGCCCGAATCTCGCTATCAGCGGTGACTCCAACACCGGCGCGGCCAAGAGTGCGAGCGTCGTCATCGTCGCCGTGCCGTACGCCGGGCACCGCGAGTTGCTGACGTCTCTGGCCAGCGAGTTGGCCGGCAAGCTCGTCGTCGACTGCGTCAACCCGACGCTGTTCGAACGCGGCAAGGCGCCCTCGATGATCGCTGTTCGCGAAGGCAGCGCCGCTGAGGAGGCGGCCGCCGTACTGCCCGAAAGCACTGTGGTGTCGGCGTTTCACGATGTGTCGGCGAAGCTGCTGCTCAGCAGCAAGCGGTCGATCGCCACAGACGTGCTGGTCTGCGGAGACGACGCCGACGCCAACGAGTGGGTCTGCGGACTCGCCGGCCGGATCCGCGGCATGCGCGGTGTGAACGTCGGACCACTGCACCTTTCGAACACGCTCGAGGCCCTCACGTTGGTGCTGATCGGGGTCAACAAGCGCTACAAGGCACGTTCGGGAGTGCGCATCACCGGCATCTGACCGGGCGTTAATTCAGCGGCGCCGCCGCTCGCCCGATGTCACGATCTCGCGGTGACGAGACGCCTCCTGCAGCTGTACGGCGGACTCGCTCTCTACGGGTTCAGCGACGCGATGCTGGTGAAGGCGGGGCTCGGGCTCTCCCCATGGGACGTGCTCCATCAGGGACTGGCCGAACGCACCGTCATCTCGATCGGCGGCTGGGTCATCATCGTCGGCGCTGTGGTACTCCTGCTGTGGGTGCCGCTGAAACAACGACCAGGGTTCGGCACGATCAGCAACGTTTTCGGCATCGGCCTCGCGATCGATGCGTCGCTGTGGCTCCTACCGACACCCGATGCAACGGTCGCTCGGTGGGCGTTTCTTGTGGTCGGCGTCGTGCTCAACGGCGTCGCGACTGCCTGCTACATCGGCGCGCGCCTGGGGCCCGGGCCTCGCGACGGTCTGATGACCGGCCTCGCCGCGCGTGGTCACTCGATACGAGTTGTCCGCACATCCATCGAGGTGACCGTGTTGGCCATCGGCTGGCTGCTCGGTGGGACGGTCGGCATCGGCACGGCGCTGTACGCCGTCGCGATCGGTCCGCTCGCGCACGTGCTGCTCCCGCTGCTCACCGTCAAGGAGACCGAAGAAAGCGGGGGTCCGCGGCTACCGACCGAGGCAGCTCAGTTGTAGGTGTGTTCCTCGCC
>JBKJZO010000086.1:0-7239 GCA_046715235.1 Mycobacteriales bacterium | reverse complement strand
GGGCAGGGGTGGGGGAGTGCCGCCGAACTCGGGGCACAGTGCTTGGAAGCTGCACCAATCGCACAGACGCGACTTCTTCGGGCGCCAGTCGCCGGTCTCGGTCGCCCGCTTCACGGCGTCCCACAGCGCGAGCAGGTTGCGCTCGAAGACCACCAGCTCGCGCTCGTGCGGTGTGTAGTCGACCGTGACCAAGTCGCCGAGGTAGATCAGCCGCAGCGCGGCGGGAACGACGCCGCGGGTGCGCCACAGCAGCAGCGCGTAGAACTTCAGCTGGAACAGAGCGGGACCCTCGAAGCCAGGCCCAGGAGAGCGCCCCGTCTTGTAGTCGACGACTCGCAGCCGGCCGTCGGGCGCGGCGTCGAGACGGTCGACGTACCCGTGCAGGCGTAGCCCGCTCTGCTCGAGCAGATGGCTGACGTGCAGCTCACGCTCGGCCGGGGCGAGCCGCGACGGGTCTTCGAGCTGGAAGTAATTGCCCAGTAGTGCCCGCGCACTCTCGAGCCACGCGGCCAGCACGTCGGTTTCGGCGTCGGCGAAGAGCGCGTCGAGCCTCGGGTCCTCGGACCGCACCGACTCCCACGCGTCCTCGACCATCGCCGCCGCGGCAGCGACCGTGCGCTGCTCGGCCGGGGAGTCGAACAGCCGCTCCAGAACGTGGTGCACGACCGTGCCGCGGGCCGCCTCGCGGCTGGCCGGCTCCTCAAGCCGGTCAATGACGCGGAACCGGTATTTGAGCGGGCAACTCTTGAAGTCACTGCTGCGCGAGGGGCTCAGCGAGTCGACGCGTGGCGCGTCGGCAACTTGCTCCGCCACGTCCAGCGCGACCTGCTCCGCCACCTCGATAACCGTCATGCCAGTGACGATAGCCAAGGGGTCCGACAGAACCGCGCAGGTCTGCCCAGCGGGTCGCCGACGCTACGCTGAGGTCGTGATCGTGAAGCTGCGCAACCCCGACCGTCAGCTCGCTCTCGACGGGCCCCTGAGCGTCCCTGACCTGCTGGCGCGGGTCGGCGTACACCCGAACGCAGTTCTGGTCATTCGTGATCGCGACCTGCTGACGGGCGACGACACGGTTGCTGATGGCGACACCGTCGAGGTCAGGCCGGTCATTTCGGGTGGCGCGCGGTGAAGTGCACTCGGTGCCGCTCACGCGCTGTCGTCGACGTACCGCGGGCCAACGCGCACTTCTGCGGCGGCTGCTTCACCGACCACTACGTGCCCAACCTCGTCCTGCGCGCGATCAAGCACGACGACATGTGCAGCAGGTCCGACCGCATCCTCGTCGCGGTCTCCGGCGGCAAGGACTCCCTTGCCCTGTGGGGGCTGCTGACCGAGCTGGGCTACCAGGCAGACGGCCTCTACTTGGGCCTCGGCATCGGCGGCTACAGCGACCGCTCGGCAGTGGTGTGCCGCGAGTTCGCCGAGCGGATCGGCCGGCCGTTGGTCGAGGTCGACCTGGAGGAGTACGCCGGCTACACGATCCCGGTGGCGGCGAAGAACAAGCGCCGCCCCGCCTGCGCGACCTGCGGGCTGTCGAAGCGGCATGTCTTCAACGCGATCGCTCGCGACCGCGGCTACGACGTCGTGGCGACAGGCCACAACCTCGACGACGAAGTGGCCGTGCTCTTCGGCAACCTGCTGCGGTGGGAGACCGCCTATCTGGCGCGACAGTCGCCGGTGCTGGAGGCGACGCATCCGTCGTTGGTACGCAAGGTCAAGCCGCTTTACCGCGTCGCCGAACGCGAGACGGCGGCGTACTGCGTGCTCAAGGGCATCGACTACGTCGTCGAGGAATGCCCGCTCGTCGAAGGCAACACGCAGATGAAATACAAGGGTGCCTTGGACGCGCTCGAGGAGGCCTCGCCGGGCACCAAGCACGCGTTCCTGTTCGGCTTCCTCGATCGGGCGAAGGCGCTCTTCCCGGCCGACGGCGTCGAGCTGGGGGAGTGCGCGCGATGCGGATCGGCCACCCCTGGTGAGGTGTGCGCGTTCTGCAAAGCACAGGCCGCGCTGGTGCAGATCGAGCCGACCGCCGGCGTACGGGCGGGCCTGTGACGCCGGCAGGCGCGGGACGCCGCCGCGGCCCTTTCGCCGAAGGCGATCGCGCGCAGCTAACCGACCCGAAGGGGCGCCTGCACACGATCACGCTGCAGCCGGGGGGTGCGTTCCACACGCATCGCGGCATCGTGTCCCACGACGACCTACTCGGTGAGCCCGAGGGCATCGTCGTGAAGTCGTCGGCCGGCACGCCCTACCTCGCGTTGCGGCCGTTGCTCTCCGACTACGTCCTGTCGATGCCGCGCGGCGCGCAGGTCGTCTATCCCAAGGACGCGGCGTTGATCGTCGGGTACGCCGACATCTTCCCGGGCGCGCGAGTGCTGGAGGCGGGGGCGGGATCCGGGGCTCTGTCCTGCTCGCTCCTGCGTGCGGTGGGGGACGAAGGCCTGTTGTCGTCGTACGAGCGGCGCACCGACTTCGCCGACAACGCGCGTGGCAACGTCGAGAAGTTCTTCGGATCCCCGCACCCCGCGTGGAAGCTCACCGTCGGCGATCTGGTCCACGCGATCGACGACGTCGACATGGACCGCGTCGTGCTCGACATGCTCGCGCCGTGGGAGGTGTTGGACGCGGTCGCCGGCGCTCTCGTGCCTGGTGGCGTGCTGTGTTGTTACGTAGCGACGACGACGCAACTGTCACGCACCGTCGAAGCCGTCCGCGCGCACGGCGCGTTCGCGGAGCCCTGGTCGATGGAATCGCTGGTGCGCACCTGGCACACCGACGGGCTCGCCGTACGCCCCGACCACCGCATGGTCGCGCACACGGCTTTCCTCATCTTCGCCCGGCGTCTTGCCGACGGCGTCGAGCCCCCGCTCCGCCGCCGTCGTCCGAGCAAGGGCGCCCACGACGAGGACGCCGCAACCACCGATCCTTCGTGATCTTTCCCCCTCTAGTCGTCGTGGGGACGACTCCGAGGGCAAAGATCACGGAACTCAGGTGATCCGGCGAGGCAGTGTCAGGCGCCGGGGCCGGCTACTGCCTTCCCCGACTCGTCGGCGACGAAGATGCAGTCGCCGGGGCAGCCGCGGGCGGACTCGAGGACTTCGGCGACACACCGGCGCGGTACGGCGACCGCGGCACCTTCGGCGGTCAACAGTTCGCCGTCAGCGTCCTTGACGTAGGCCAGGCCGTCGACGTCGAACTCGAAGACCTGCGGGGCGAGCTGGACGCACAGTCCGTCACCGGTGCACAGATCCTGGTCGATCCAGACCTTCAGATCCGCCGGCACGGCACCTTCCATCCACCTCGTTCGTCAACACTCACGGTAACACCGGGAATCAGGCACTCCGGCTGAGCGCGAAGGTTGCCGATGGGTAAATAGCCGGGTGCGCAAACCGGTCCACACAGGAGCGTGTCGGGCACCCGGGGTGGCGCACACGGGTAGGGTTGTGTCCTACTGCTGTGGGAGGTGAAGCCTGTGTCCGGTTCTCGCGGGGACGACAGCGAGGCGCGCACCGCCCAGTACGAGAAAGAAGTGCATGACCTCACCACGCAGGTCGGGTTCCTCGAAGAGGAAATCTCGCTTCTGCGGCGCAAGCTCACTGACTCGCCCCGGCAGGTTCGGTTGCTCGAGCAGCGGCTCAGCGAGGTTCAGGAAAACCTCTCCGGCATCACCTCGCAGAACGATCGCCTCGTCACGACTCTCAAAGAAGCCCGCGACCAGATCGTGGCGCTCAAAGAGGAAGTCGACCGACTGGCGCAGCCGCCGTCGGGCTTCGGCGTGTTCCTGCAAGCCGGTGACGACGACGGCACTGCCGATGTGTTCACCAGCGGGCGCAAGCTGCGCGTCACGGTGAGTCCGGCCATCGACATCTCCGAGCTGCGCCGCGGCCAGGAAGTCATGCTCAACGAGGCGATGAACGTCGTGCGCGCGCTCGAGTTCGAACGCCAGGGCGACGTCGTCCTACTCAAGGAAGTCCTCGAAGGCGGTGACCGCGCGCTAGTCCTCGGCCACACCGACGAAGAGCGCATCGTGATGCTCGCCGACACGCTGATGGACGGGCCGCTGCGGTCAGGCGACTCGTTGATGATCGACGCGCGGTCTGGCTGGGCGTACGAGCGGATCCCCAAGAGCGAGGTCGAGGACCTCGTGCTCGAAGAGGTCCCCGATATCGACTACTCGCACATAGGTGGGCTTGTCGCGCAGATCGAGATGATCCGGGACGCCGTCGAGCTGCCGTACCTCCACGCCGACCTGTTCAAGGAGCACAAGCTCCGTCCGCCCAAGGGCGTGCTGCTCTACGGCCCCCCTGGGTGTGGCAAGACGCTGATCGCCAAGGCGGTCGCCAACTCGCTGGCCAAGAAGGTCGCCGAGGTCACGGGCAAGCCGGAGGGCCGCTCGTACTTCCTCAACATCAAGGGCCCGGAGCTGCTCAACAAGTACGTCGGCGAGACCGAGCGGCAGATCAGGCTCGTCTTCCAGCGGGCTCGCGAGAAGGCGCAGGAAGGCACGCCGGTCATCGTCTTCTTCGACGAGATGGACTCCATCTTCCGCACCCGCGGATCGGGCGTCAGCTCCGACGTCGAGAACACCATCGTTCCCCAGCTCCTCAGCGAGATAGACGGCGTCGAAGGCCTCGAGAACGTCATCGTGATCGGCGCGTCCAACCGCGAGGACATGATCGACCCCGCGATCCTGCGGCCCGGCCGGCTCGACGTGAAGATCAAGATCGAGCGCCCCGACGCTGAGGCGGCCAAGGACATCTTCAGCATCTACATCACGCCGGACCTGCCGATCCACGACGACGATCTGGTGGCCAACGACGGCGACCGGCGCGCGGCGTGCGACGAGATGATCCTGCGCACCGTCGAGCGGATGTACGCCGAGGACGAGGGCAACCGGTTCCTCGAAGTGACGTACGCCAATGGTGACAAGGAAGTTCTCTACTTCAAGGACTTCAACTCCGGCGCGATGATCCAGAACATCGTCGACCGGGCGAAGAAGATGGCGATCAAGGACTTCCTCGAGCTCAAGCAGAGGGGCATCCGCCTCACGCACCTGATGAGCGCGATCGTGGACGAGTTCAAGGAGAACGAGGATCTCCCCAACACGACCAACCCCGACGACTGGGCGCGCATCTCGGGTAAGAAGGGTGAGCGCATCGTCTACATCCGTACGTTGATCTCCGGCGCCAAGGGCGATGAGGCCGGGCGATCCATCGACACGATCTCCAACACCGGTCAGTACCTATAGGTGCGGGGCGCAAAGGCGTGACGACCCGGCGGGTAATGGGCAGCGAGACCGAATTCGGGATCTCGGTGCCAGGCGACCCCGGTGCCAACGCGATGGTCACCTCGTCGTTGGTGGTCAACGCCTACTCGCCGGCGCGCGACCGGCGTACCCGGTGGGACTTCGAGGAAGAAAACCCGCTCCGAGACGCACGTGGTTTCGAGCTGACCCAGGAGGCGTCCGACCATCCCGCCGACGAGGAGTTGGGCCTCGCCAACGTCATCCTGACCAACGGCGCGCGATTGTACGTCGACCACGCCCATCCCGAGTACTCCACCCCTGAGGTCACCACCGCGCGCGACGTCGTCGTGTGGGACAAGGCGGGGGAGCGGATCATCGCCGAGGCTGCCAGCCGCGCGGCGCGCATCCCGGGCACCAAGCCGATCCAGCTTTACAAGAACAACACCGACAACAAGGGCGCCTCCTACGGCTCGCACGAGAACTACCTCATGGCACGGCGTACGCCGTTCGCCGAGATCGTGCGGCACCTCACGCCGTTCTTCGTGTCGCGCCAAGTGTTCTGCGGCGCGGGACGGGTCGGCATCGGACAGGACGGCCGCGGGGTCGGGTTCCAGATCAGCCAGCGTGCAGACTTCTTCGAGGTCGAGGTGGGGCTCGAGACCACCCTCAAGCGGCCGATCATCAACACCAGAGACGAGCCGCACGCCGACCCCGAGAAGTATCGGCGGCTGCACGTCATCATCGGCGACGCCAACATGAACGAGATCTCGACCTATCTCAAGATCGGTACGACGTCGCTGGTTCTCGCGATGATCGAGGCGGGATTCATCGGGGTCGATCTCGCGGTCGAGCAGCCGGTTTCGTCGCTGCGCGAGATCAGCCACGACCCGACGCTGCGGCATCAGGTGCAGATGCGCGACGGGCGCAAGTTGACCGGCGTACAGCTGCAGATGGAATACCTCGACCTGGCCAAGAAGTTCGTGCAGGACACCGACGTCGATGCCGAGACGGCCGACGTACTGGCTCGCTGGGAAAGCGTGCTCGACCGCCTCGACCAGGACCCGATGACCTGCGTGCGCGAGGTCGACTGGGTGACCAAGCTGCACATCCTCGAGAGCTACCGGTCGCGCGATGCGCTCGACTGGGACAGCCACACGCTGCAGCTGGTCGATCTGCAGTTCCACGACGTGCGCCCCGACAAGGGCCTCTACAACCGGCTCGCCGCGAGCGGGCGGGTCGACCTGCTCGTGACCGACGCCGAGGTGACGCGGGCGATGACCGAGCCGCCCGAGGACACGAGGGCCTACTTCCGGGGCCGGTGTCTCGCGAAGTACCCGAAGGACATCGCCGCCGCCTCATGGGACTCGGTGATCTTCGATGTCGGCCGCGATTCGTTGCAGCGGGTGCCGACCATGGAGCCGATGCGGGGCACCCGGGCACACGTCGGCGCGTTGCTTGATCGATGCGATACCGCGGCACAACTCGTCGACGCCCTTACGACCCGGGACTGACGCCCGCGCGGGATAGGCTCGCGTCAGATCATCGAGCGTTGCGGAGGTTGGGTCCATGGCGACGAAGGACACAGGTGGCGGGCAGCAGAAGGCCACACGTAAGTCCGAGGAGGTCGACGAAGCGCAGGTCGAGTCGACGAGCGATGTCCAGGAACGCCAGGAGAAGCTCACTGACGACGTCGACGCGCTGCTCGACGAGATCGACGACGTCCTCGAGGAGAACGCCGAGGAGTTCATCAAGGGTTACGTGCAGAAGGGTGGCCAGTGACCGGCGTGCCCAACGGTCTCGGCCGGCTGCCGCAGAGCTTTATGACTCCCGGGATCACCTCGTTCACTGAGTTCATCGGCCAACAGTCGCCTGACCTGCTGCCGAGCCGCCGGACCCTGCCAGGCACCGTGACCGACGTACCCCATGCGACGACGATCGTGGCACTGACCAGCGGCGGTGGGGTCGTCATGGCCGGCGACCGCCGGGCCACC
>JBKJZO010000085.1:0-4444 GCA_046715235.1 Mycobacteriales bacterium | reverse complement strand
GGGGCTGGCCCGTGGGTGGGCCATGGGGCGGTGCACCGCCCAGCTGCGCCCCGGCAGCGATTTCAGTGCCTTGAGCGCCGCGATCATCGACTCGGTGTTGGCGTTGTAGGCATCGTTGATGATGGTGAATCCGCTCGGGCTGGTGCGCACCTCCATGCGCCACCTGCTCGCGCCGCGAGCCTCGGTCAGCGCCGCCGCGACGTCGGCGACCGGCATCCCGAGCTCGCAGGCGACCGCGGCGCAGGCGAGCGCGTTGCCGACCATGTGCTGACCGACCAGGGCCAGTTCGACCGGCGCGTCGCCGTACGGCGTGTGCAGCGTGAACTGCGGACGGCCGGCATCGTCGAGGGTCACTGCAGTTGCGCGATAGGCGGCGGAGCGTGTGTCGCCGTAGAACACGACGCGGCCCGCGCACCGGTTGGCCATCGCCGCGACAGCACGATCGTCTCCGTTGAGTATCGCGATCCCCTGTGGCGTCAGGGATTCGACCAACTCGCCCTTTGCTTCGGCGATGCGCTCCCTGCTGCCGAAGACACCCAGGTGCGCAACTCCGACGTTGAGCACCACCGCGATGTCGGGAGGCGCGATGCCCGTGAGGTAGCGGATGTGCCCGACGTCGCGCGCGCTCATCTCGAGCACGAGGTGGGTGGTCGTCTCGGTGACTCGGCACGCCGTCAGCGGCACGCCGATCTCGTTGTTGTAGGAGTCGACCGGCGCGACGATTTAGCCGCGCCGTGCGAGCACCAGCGCGAGCAGGTCCTTGGTCGTGGTCTTGCCTGACGACCCGGTGACCGCGACGACGGTGGCCGTCGATCGTCGAACGACTTCGGCCGCCAACAGACCCAGCGCCTGGACCGTGTTGCCCACGAGGATGTGCGGCCCGGCAACGGGTCGCGACACGAGCGAGCACACCGCCCCGCGATCCTGCGCCTGGGCGACGAAGTCGTGACCGTCGACGTGCTCACCCGCGACCGCGACGAACAACGCGCCGGGCGCCACTGCGCGCGAGTCGGTGACGACCGAGTCGACGGTCCCGTCGCCGCCCACGGCTGCCATCCCGGAGACGGCGGAGGCGATCTCACGGAGGCGCAGCTCGATCACGCCGAACCACCGGCAATGACCTCGCGCAGCACGAGCCGGTCGTCGAAATCGATGACGTGATCGGCGAACTCCTGACGCGCCTCGTGCCCCTTGCCCGCAACGAGGACGGTGTCGCCGGAAGCTGCCAGCGAAGCGGCGAGCGCGATCGCGGCGTGCCGGTCGGGCTCCACGTGCAGACTCGCCCCGGCCGGATCGACGCCGACGACGATCGCATTGATGATCGCGGCCGGATCTTCCGACCGCGGGTTGTCGCTCGTGACGACGGCGATGTCGGCGTACGCCGACGCCGCGGCTCCCATGAGCGGCCGCTTGCCGCGGTCGCGGTCGCCGCCGCAGCCGAAGACGACGATGAGTTTGCCGGCAGTGATCCCCCGCAAGGTCCGCAGCACTGTCTCGAGCGAATCGGGACTGTGTGCGTAATCGACGAACGCGCCGAAGACCTGCCCCGCGTCGACGCGTTCGAGCCGGCCGGGCACGCCGGCGAGCCCGCCGATGCCCTCAGCGGCAGCGCCGATGTCGACGCCGATCGACACCAGTGCCGCGATCGCCCCGAGTGCATTGGCCACGTTGTGGTCGCCGGTGAGCTGGGTGCGCACGGTCAGGTCCTCGCCACTCGGCCCGCGCACGCGGAAGGTCGTCGCCGAGAGCTCGTGGGAGATCTCCGACGCCCGCCAGTCGGCCAGGCTGCGGCCGCGCGCCGACGTCGTCGTCACCGGCAGCCGCGTCATGTGCAGGAGCCGCTCTCCCGCCGGGTCGTCGACATTGATGACCGCGATCTTGCTGCGAGGCGCGTCGAACAGCTTCGCCTTGGCCTTGAAGTAGTCGTCCATGTCGGCGTGAAAGTCGAGATGGTCCTGGCTGAGGTTGGTGAAGACCGCCGCTGCGTAGGTCGTCCCGTCGACCCGGCCGAGCGCGAGGCCGTGACTGCTCACCTCCATCGCGACAGCGGTGACGTCGCGCTCGCGCATCAACGCCAGCACCGCCTGCAGGTCGGGCGCCTCCGGCGTCGTATGCGCGGACGGCAGCGACTCCGCACCGATCCGGGTCTCGACGGTGCCGATGAGGCCAGTCACGCGGCCCGCCTTCGCGAAGCCGGCCTCGACGAGGTATGCCGTCGTCGTCTTGCCGTTGGTGCCGGTGATACCGATGACGTCCATCGACTGCGACGGGTCGCCGTACACCCAGCTGGCGACCCGGCCGAGGACGCTGCGCGGGCGCGGCACCACGACCGCGGGCAGCGGATACGGGCCTTCCCGGTCGGTCAGCATCGCCACCGCACCCCACGTCGCAGCGGCGTCTGCGTGATCGGCGCCGTGCGTGTGCTCCCCGGGCAGCGCGGCGTACAGATCCCCCGGCTTTACTGCGCGCGAGTCGTGCGTGACGCCGGTGATGCCGACATCGCCGCGATCCGCGCTGATGACGTCGGAGCCGAGCAGCGAGGTCAGTTCGTCGAGCGTCCGCGGCGTGACGAACTGCGGGCGGAGACCGTCTGGCGCAGGGGCGGCCATGGCGTCGAGGCTACTTCGCGTCGAAGGTCAGCTGCGGTACGGGCGCCGGGCGGCCGGTCGGGGCTACCCGCCGTGATGTCAGCGCGAAGCTCATCAGGTCGCGGAAAGCCGGTGTGGTGATCGTGCCGGCGTAGTAGTTGCCGATTGGGCGGTCGAGCACGATCTCGACCACGAGCTCGGGCTTGTCGGCCGGGGCGAAGCCGATGAACGACGCTACGTACTTGTCCTTCTCGTAGCCGAACCCGTGGTCGCGGACGCGGCGGGCCGTGCCGGTCTTGCCGCCCACCCGATAGCCATCAATGCGCGCCATCGGCGCCGTGCCGCCGTCGCTGGTCACCGCCTCGAGCATCTCGCGAAGCACAGCCGCCGAGCTCTCCTTGATGACCCGGGTCGGCGGCGCGACCGCGCGCGGGACGAGCTGGCCGTCGGCGTTCACAGTGCCTTTGACGATCGAGGGTTGCACCTTCATCCCGCCGTTCGCCACGATCGCGTAGACCTGCGCCATCTGCAGTGCCGTCGCGGAAACTCCTTGCCCCAGCGGGATCGTGCCCGCCTGGCTGCCCGACCACTGTTCCGGGGGCGGCAGCAAGCCCGCGCTCTCGGCGGGCAGACCCACACCGGTTTTCGAGCCGAGCCCGAACCGCGTCAGGAACTCGTAGAGGCGGGCCTTGCCGAGGCGCTGCGCGATGCTGATCGTGCCGACGTTGCTTGATTTCGCCAGCACCCCGGTGAACGTCAGCTTCTTCGCGCCGTCCTTCTCGACGAACTTCTTGTCGGCGACCTGGATGAACGCCGGTACGGCGACAGTGCTGTCAGGCCCGAGCAGCCCAGTCTCGATCGCGGCGGCCGCGGTGATGACTTTGTTGACGCTGCCCGGCTCGTAGACCTCGCTGACGGCCGCATTGCCCAAGGCCCGCGGGTTGGCTGTGGCGGGGGAATTCGGGTCGAAGGTCGGCGCCGACGCGAGCGCGAGGATCTCGCCGGTGTGCACGTCCATGACGATGGCGTGCCCGCCGACCGCGCCGTAGCGCCGGACCGCCTCGCCCAACGTGCGCTGTGCATGCCACTGCAGGTCTCGGTCGATCGTGAGCTGCACGCTCGAGCCCGGCTTCGGCTCGACGACGCTTCGGTCGCCCGACGCGATAACACGACCCTTCGCGCGCTCGACGACCATCCGGCCGTTCGTGCCCGCCAGGGTGGACTGCAAGTGGTACTCGACACCGCCGGCACCCTTGCCGTCGTGATCGACGAATCCGAGAACAGAGGAGGCCAGCGTGCCGTTCGGGTACACGCGCTTGGTCGAGAGTTCAGTTGCGACGCCGGGCAGTTCGAGCGCCATGATCTCCTTGGCGACGGGGACGTCGACGCCCTTGGCGAGCACGACGTACTGCGTGTCCTTTCTGGTCAGTCGCTGCTCGAGCTCCTTCGGCGCCATCCGCAGCAACGGCGCGAGCTCGGCCGCGATGGCTGCCGGGTCCTTGACCTTCCTGGGGTCGGTGGTGTCCTTCATGGCTTGGGCGATCTGCTTGGGGTTGGCGACGATCACGCGCGCTTCCTGCGCCATCGCCAGCGCGACGCCGTTGCGGTCGAGGATGTCACCGCGGTGCGCGATCAAATCGGTTTCGTCGACCCGCCTCTCCCGCCCCTGCGCGGCGTACCGCGTCGACTCCAGTCCCTGCAGCTGCACGAGCCGCGCGACGAGGACGAGCAGCATCGACATCACGATCGCCCTGGCAACAACGAGGCGACGGCGCTGCGACGCCAACGGCCGCGCCCGCCGCTTCGCTAGCTGACGGCGGCGCTGCGGGCTGCGCGAGGCCGGCTTGGACGCAGGG
>JBKJZO010000084.1:0-8458 GCA_046715235.1 Mycobacteriales bacterium | reverse complement strand
GTGTGTTCCACCGTGCACACCGCTGCTCCCCCTCGGCGCAGCGGACGGCCGAGCTAGGAGGCCTGGTGCCGCTCGAACGGCAGGCCGTGCATGAGGCTGCGGACGTCGTCCTCCCTGAACCGTCGGTGACCACCCGGCGTACGGACACTCGGAATCCGGCCGGAGATGGCCCAGCGGCTCACGGTCTTCGGATCGACTCGAAAGAGCATCGCCACCTCGCCCGGTGTCATCAGGCGGTCTCTCTTGTCCATCGGACTCCTCCATTCGGGTAGCTCGTCCGGTTTAACGAGGCCGCGGCGGAAAGGTGACGGCCCGGGACGAAAACACTCAGAAGAGATCTTCAGACCCCCAGGACGAGGCCCGTTCGCCGCCCGCGCGGGGTCGGCGTATCGTCGTGTTCGACTTCGTGAACGCAATCACAAGGAGTTTCTTCGGTGCCGATCGACGCCAGTCGCAAAGGCGAGCTCGAGACCAAGGTGCTCGCCGGCGAGCGTTTGTCGTACGCCGACGGCGTCGACCTCTACGACACCGACGACATGGCCTGGCTCGGCGGCCTGGCTCATCACGTGCGCACCGTCAAGAACGGCGACCGGGTGATGTTCAACGTCAACCGGCATCTCAACTTGACGAACGTGTGTGTCGCGTCGTGCGCCTACTGTTCCTTCGAGCGCAAGCCGGGGGCGAAGGACGCCTACACGATGCGCGTCGAGGAGGCCGTTCGCCTGGCGAAGACGATGGAAGGCGAAGGGCTCACCGAGCTGCACATCGTCAACGGGCTGCACCCGACGCTGCCGTGGCGCTACTACCCCCGGGTGCTGCGCGAGCTCAAAGCCGCGCTACCCGACGTAGCGCTCAAGGCCTTTACCGCGACGGAGATCCACTTCTTCGAGGAGCTCTCAGGCCTGTCCGCCGACGCCGTACTCGACGAGCTCATCGACGCCGGCCTCGAGTCGCTGACCGGCGGCGGCGCCGAGATCTTCGACTGGGAGATCCGCAAGCAGATCGTCGACCACAAGACGCACTGGGAAGACTGGTCGCGCATCCACCGGCTCGCGCACAGCAAGGGCTTGAAGACGCCGTGCACGATGCTCTATGGCCACATCGAGGAGCCCCGGCACCGCGTCGACCACGTGCTGCGGCTCCGGGAGCTGCAGGACGAGACCGGCGGCTTCGTCGTCTTCATCCCGCTGCGGTTCCACAACGACAACAACGCGCTCTCGCACCTGCCGATGGCGACTGGCATCGAGGTGCTCAAGACGTTCGCGGTGTCGCGGCTGCTCTTCGACAACGTGCAGCACGTCAAGAACTTCTGGGTCATGCACGGGCTCACGACCGCGCAGCTGTCGCTCAACTACGGCGCCGACGACCTCGACGGCTCGGTCGTCGAGTACAAGATCACGCACGACGCCGACCACTTCGGTACGCCGGACAAGCTGACTCGCGAGGACCTGCTCGCGCTGATCCGCGACGCCGGCTTCACCCCAGTCGAGCGCAACACGCGCTACCAGGTCATCAAGGAGTACGACGGTCCCGACCGCCATCGGCGCGACGTCCCGCAAGAGATCTGGGCCTGACGCTGTGGCCTAGGCCGCTCCGAACCCGCCGGTTCCCCCGAAGTTGATCAGGTCTGTGACGAGCGTTGCCGCATAGGGGTACGGGTGTCACACGCCTGATCATTTGCCGGCCGTGGCGCGGCGGCGCGGCGTATCGCGACGACGAGGCGCCGCTCTAGCTCGGCCTTCCGAAGAGCTCGTTCGCGCGCGATCCGGTTCACGTACCGACCCCCCTCGAGTAGTCGGGGAGTTCCGCCCGTGTAGTTGCCGCCGCCGCCGCTGCGGCAATCGCTGGTACGCCGACGATCAGCAACCCGAGCAGCGCCCACGGCAGCGCGATGTACGGACCCGAGTCGCCAATGCGGGTGAGCGGGTACGCAACCGCGACGCCAGGCACCAGGCCAGCGGCGGCACCGAGCATCGCACCCGCGAACGCGATCAGTCCCGCGTACGCGGCACTGACCCCGCGTCTGGTCCGCGGCGCGGCGCCAACCGACTGCAGTGCCGCGAGTTCGGGCTGTGCGTCCGAGAGCGCGAGCTTCGTCGCCGTCAGCGTGCCGCCGACAACCAGGATGGTCGACAAGGTGCCAAGGACCAGGAGCACGAGCAGCGAGCCACGCCCCGGGGCGCTGCCGCGCTCGACGTACACCTGTGACTCCGGCGAACGAATCGACACCGCATCGCGGATCCGGCGCTCGGCCGCGCGATCCACATGTCCCGAAACGACCAGAGCGGTCGTGGCGACGTCCAGATCGAGCCGGCGCGCAACATCTTCGGAGATCACTGCGCGGGCGGGGCCGATGCCATAGGTGCCGACGTCAATCGCTGTTGCCGGCACTCTGACCTCAGCCAGGACTTCCGGCGCTTCTGAGCCGGATCGTGTCCGCCGCACAACGACTTCCGATCGCGCCACAGGCCCGGACGAAAACAGCGCGACGCCGCCCTGAGCAAGCGTGCGCCGCGCGGCTGCGAGTTGGGGCTCGGTGCCGTAGGGAACAGCCTCGCGCAGCCCTTCTGCGCCGACGAGAAGAGTCGTGCCGAGCGTCGCCCGGTATTCGTTTCCGAAGTGCTCGCAGTTTGCGACCGCACCCCCGCCTGGTGGGCAGAGGTAGATCTGCGCCTCTCCTGCCGCGTCGCCGGTCACACCGCGGACGGCACGGATCTGCCGGCCGGGCGCCTGGGCTTGGACCGCTTTCTCGATCCGCGCCCATGCCGGCGCGTCGAGCATGAACATTGCGGAGATTGCGGCCTCGCCAGTCAGGGGCACGGGGCGGCTGAAGGCCTTCCTCTCGGCCGCGTCGCTCACACCGCCGGTTCCGAGTGCGACTGCTCCCGCGACGACCGCGATGACTGCTCCGACAGCGGGCGCTGTCCTTGCTCGATTTCGGCTCGCGTCCCTGGCTGCGAAACGGATCGGGAACGACGCCTTTGCCGTCAGCCGACCGAGCAAGGCGACGGCAGCAGGCGCAAGAAGAACGGTTCCAAGCACGGTCGGGACGCTGGCGAGTGCCACCGATATTTCATCTCCCACTTGCGCGCTCGTGATGGCGGCACTGAGGCCGATCCCGAGAAGGAGCACCGCGCCGATCCCTGGAGCGCGTCCCGCCCGCGGAGCGGAGCGCCGGTTCGTCAGCACCGCAAGCGGGTCTTCGCGCGAAGCACTCCGTGCAGGGAGCAACGCCGCCAAGACCGCGCTGATGAGCGCCGCGATGGCGATGATCGCGACGGTGCGCCAACTAGGGTCGTGCGGCCCTTGGGCAAGGTCGTACCGCCGAAGGAGGCGAGGCGCGATGGCCGCCGCGACAAACCCCATCCCTGTCCCCAGCACCGCGGCGAGCCCGCCGATCACCACGCCGCCGGCAAGGACCACGCGGCGTGCGTCGAGAGGCTCGCCACCGATGACGCCAAGCTGCGCAAGGGCCCGACGCTGCCGCCGCGCGCCGACCGCGAATGCCGGGCCGGCCAATAGCACGATCTGCAGGACCGTCATTGCGGACACGAGTCCCACGACTGCGGGAAGCCATCGGCTGGTTATGCCGCCGTCGTCCGCGTCAAGCTTTGGTGGATCGGCCAGCAAGGCCTTCGAAACGCCCACGAGCCCCAGTGCGTTGAGCCTGCGGACGTCTTCCCAGGTCACCGTGCGCGGTGACGAGGCGAACCACTTGCGGGCAAACCACAGATAGCCCTCGGATGCTTCGAGCGGGATTGCGCCAGGTAGGGCGACGACGTGGGTCTCGTAGTGGCGCGCCTGCGGGAGTACGCCGACGACGTGCAGTGTGGCGCCGCGCGCACTCTTGGCGGTTCCTCCGATAGGCAGGCCCGACTCGGCGAGGGCCGGAGATACGGCGATCTCGTCCCGGCTCGCGGGCAGGCGTCCGCTCTCCACCCGGACGACGTGCGCGACCAGGGGGTCGCGCGCATCAACAGTCAGAGCAGTGACGCGGAAGGGCTCTGCGGCGGTACTGACCGTCGCGAAGCCCTGGGACACCCCCGCCATACGGCTCCCTTGCGGGAGCGCCGCAAGGATCGAGTCTTCGGTGGGTGTGGGCAGGATCGGAGCGTCGGCTTTCGATCCGTAGCCGGATCCGGTCGGGCTGTGCTGTTCGATGGCGTGAGGCCGAGGGAGTGCCTCGAAGATCTGAAGTTCCGCGGCGCCGAGACTCCCATGGATCTCGGAGTACGGCGGCGAGTCCGGCCTTCGAAGCAAAGTGTCGGCGGCGACTGCGCAGGTCACCGGGAGAGCGACCATGACCAGGATGAGCAGGGTGCGGGCACGATTGCGAAGCGCGTCCCGGCGGGCGAGACGGAGTGCGACTAGCCATCGGCTCATGGCTGTGCCACCGAACCAGCGCTGATCCCCTCGGACGATCCGCGGCTCTCGTCGACGATGCGCCCGTCCCGGAGGAACACGACACGATCGGCCCAGCCGGCGTGGCTCGGCTCGTGCGTGACGAGTACGACGGCCGCGCCGGCGTCCGCTCGCTGCCGCAGCAGACGCAGAACCGACTCTCCGGTGACGGTGTCGAGAGCACCGGTCGGCTCGTCGGCGAGTAGCAGCCGCCGTTCACCCACCAAGGCCCGCGCGATCGCGATGCGTTGCTGCTGCCCGCCGGACAGGTCATCAGGAAATCGGTCAGCCAAATCGCCGAGTCCGACCGACGCGAGTGCGTCGATCGCCTCGACGCGAGCCACCCGCGCACGTACGCCGTCCAGCTCGCGCGGCAGCGCGACGTTCTCCGCCGCGGTCAGCGTGGGTAGCAGGTTGAGCTCCTGGAAGACGTAGCCGACCGATCGTCGGCGCAATGCCGCGCGGGTGGCGCGGTCCATGCCGTCGAGGCGAACGCCCTCGACCTCGACCTCGCCACTGGTCGGCGTATCGAGTCCACCGGCAAGCGCCAGCAGCGTTGTCTTGCCCGATCCGGACGGGCCCATGACCGCAACCATCTCGCCGGGGCTCACGGCAAGGGTGACGTCGTCGAGAGCGGTGACGGTCGTCGTACCGTGGCCGTGCACGCGTCCCACGTTCCGAAGTTCGAGTACCCCCGTCATCGGTGGGCTCCATTCAGGTCGGCGAGGCGTGCCTCGCAGGTGTCGAGCCAGCGGGCTTCTGCCTCTGCTGCGGCGATGAGTGCGTCGACAACGACGAGCGGGCCGAGACCCCCGGCGCCCGCGTCGTCGAACGCTGCGGCTTTGCGGCGGGTCAGTGTCTGGAGGGTGCCGACGGCGACCGAGCGCTGGTGCTGCAACACCGCGCGCGCGTCGACGGTGGGCGATGCGGCCGCGATCGCCATCTTGATGGCGACCTCGTCGCGCGGCGGCGGGCTATTGCTGACGGGCGTCGCGAACCATTCCGCGACCTCGGCGCGGCCGTCGGTGGTGATGCGGTAGTAGACGTGGCCCTCGGCGTCCTGGCTCTCCTGGGCCACGAGTCCGTCGCGCTCGAGCCGCGCGAGGGTCGTGTAGACCTGGCCGACGTTCAGCGGCCAGGTCGAGCCGGTACGCCGCTCGAACTCGACGCGCAGCTCGTACCCGTACCTCGGTGACTCGTCGAGGAGCGCCAGCAATGCGTGCTTGACCGACACGGTGCCCTCCTCCCTATGCATACTCGGTATGCGGATACTGAGGCATACCGAGTATGCAGTCAAGTCGAGCCTGTGAGGGTCGATACAGGGGTCTGGAAACCACTTCACCCGGGGGAACCGCGATGCCGCTCATCGTTCGAGACCTAGCCGTCTACTTCGCTCTCATGGGCGTCCTGACTCTGCTGCACCCGCCCGGCGTGCTGTCCGCGACGGTCGGGGGAATCGCCTTCGCGGCGGTCATCTGGCGGGAGTCACAGCGCTGACGAGTGGTTCTGGCCGCTGACGACCTAGCCTGAGCGTGTGACAACGTCGTCCGAGCAGGGCAACCGGCCGCGGGTCGGGCATATCCAGTTCCTCAACTGCCTGCCGCTGTACTGGGGGCTCGCACACTCGGGCGCGCTGCTCGACGTAGAACTGCGCAAGGACACCCCTGACCGGCTTGGTGACGCGCTCGTCGCCGGCGACCTCGACATCGGGCCCATCAGCGTCGTCGAGTACCTGCGGCACGCCGACGAACTCGTCGTACTGCCCGATCTCGCGGTCGGTTCCGACGGTCCGGTGTTGTCGGTCAACCTCGTTTCGAAGCGCGCGCCGGCTGACCTCGACGGCTGCCGAGTCGCGCTGGGTTCCACGAGCCGCACCAGCGTTTTGCTGGCGCAGATGATCCTCGAGGACCGTTACGCCGTGCGTCCCGACTACTTCACCTGCCCGCCTGATCTCACCGCGATGCTGCTCGAAGCCGAGGCCGCCGTACTCATCGGGGACGCGGCGTTGCGGGCGACGTACGACGCACCGGGCCGCGGACTGCACGTGTCCGACCTCGGCACCGAGTGGAAGGAGTGGACCGGTCTTCCGATGGTCTTCGCCGTATGGGCGGCCAGGCGCGACTTCGCGCTGGCGCGGCCCGACGCCGTACGCCGCGTGCACGCCGCGTTCCGGGCGTCGCTCGATCTGTCGCTCTCACGCGTCGAGGAAGTCGCCGCCCAGGCCGCGCGCTGGGAGCCCTTCGACGCCGCGATCCTCGCCAACTACTTCACGACTCTCGACTTCCGGCTGGGCGACGAGCAGCTGAAAGGCCTGCGGGAGTTCGCGGCCCGCGCAGCCGCTCGCGGCGCGGTCGACGACAGCGTCGCTATCGCCTTCGCGCCGCTGGATCCGGCGTAGATCAACCCTCACAAGCCGGCTCCAGTGGCCGATAGGGCGCCCATGACCCCAGTCGCCGACCGCATGAACTCGATCGACGCGCTGCTCGACGTCGCCCGGAACCAGCTCGGGATGGACGTCGCCTTCGTGGCCGAGTTCACGAACGGCCAGCGCGTCATGCGACACGTCTCCAAGAGGGGGCCGGTGGGCGTCGAGGTCGGCTGTGCGGACCCGCTCGAGGAGTCGTTCTGCAAGCTGATCGTCGACGGGCGACTCCCGCAGGTGATCCCGGACGCGCTCGAGAACCCGATCGCAGTCGCCATGCGAGTGACCGCTGCGCAGAACATCCGCGCCTACGTCGGGGTGCCCGTGGTGTTCCGCGACGGTCGCTTGTACGGCACCTTGTGCACGTTCCAGCACACGCCGGAGCACAGCCTCACCCAGCGCGACGCGTCCGTGTTGAGCGTCATCGCGAAGGCGGTGAGCGAACTGCTCGAGCACGAACACGCACGGCAGGACGAGCGCGACGCGATGATCGACCGCATCGATGCGATTGTTACCGGCGGCGGCCCGTCCATGGTCTACCAGCCGATCTTCGACGTCACCGCGGGGACCGTCGCCGGAGTCGAGGCACTCAGCCGCTTCCCGGACAGCTACGGCATGACCACCGAGCAGTGGTTCGTCGCCGCCGCCACGGTCGAGGCCGAACCCGCTCTCGAGCTCGCCGCCGTACGGGCAGCTGTCGGAGTCCTCGACGAGTTCGGCGGCTACCTCTCGGTCAACCTGTCGGCGCGAACCGTCTGTACGCCGGCCGCGCAGCACCTGCTCGCGGGCCTCCCCCTCGACCGGGTTGTCGTCGAGCTGACCGAGCACGTGCACATCGCCGACTACGACGTGCTTGCCGGCGCGCTTCGGCCGCTGCGCGAGGCCGGTCTGCGGCTCGCCGTCGACGATGCGGGCGCCGGCTTCGCCAGCCTGCAGCACATCCTTCGGCTGGCAGCCGACTTCATCAAGCTCGATCGCAGCCTGGTGACCGGCGTCGAGGCTGATCCGGCGCGTCAGTCACTCGCGCGGGCGTTGCTGCTCTTCGCCAGTGACACCGGCGCGAAGGTCATCGCGGAGGGCGTCGAGACGCCGGCCGAGCTGGCGGCTCTCAAAGCGCTGGGAGTCCGCTATGTGCAGGGGTACCTGCTCGGGCGACCCGCGCCGTGGCTCGGCGTGCCCGCGGCCGTGGGTTACTGAACAGCGCGGAAGCGCTACCAGCTACTTGTTGAACGTGATCGTGACCCGGCGGTTCTTCGCCCGGCCCTTGGGATCGTCGGAGCCGTTCGGCATTGTGTCGCGTGCCACCGGGTTGCTCGCGCCGTGGCCGCGCGAGACGAAGTCGAACCCCGCGCCCAGCAGCCGCCGGAGGGCCTGCTCAACCGCGACAGCCCGCCGTTGGGAAAGACCGAGGTTGTACGACGGCGCGCCCTTCGCGTCTGTATAGCCGTCGATCCGGACGGTCTCCTTCGCCTTGGCCCGGATCTGCTGGGCAACCGGCGGGCCGGATGCCGACCAGCGTGGTCGCGAGCGTTAGTGCGGGCAGCGATCGGGCGCGGGATTTGCCAGCTTGCAGCACGTCCTTCGTCTCGCCGCGGACTTCATCAAGCTCGACCGCAGCCTCGTCACGGGCATCCA